>NZMN01000065.1 GCA_002694525.1 Methanobacteriota archaeon | reverse complement strand
TCTGGGCGATTCGCTTGGGGATCATTGTGCTCTTTCGACTCATCTTCGGTCCTCCAGTTCAAGACGCATGGCCACACCTAAACTCTTCATTTCGTCCAGGAGCAGCTTGAATGCAAAGGATGTTTGCACCTTGTACACTTCGGCACCGTCGCCGTGGATGGGGCTGACGTAGGTGCCGCGCTTGGGGTCGTACCATGCGATGTGGCCGGATTGGGCGCAGACGTACATGTCAATGCCGTCGGATTCGTCCAGCAATCGGTCCTTGATGACCATGGACGCACCGTGAGCGATGAGACAATCACGTTCCATCTCACCGAATCGCAGACCACCCTGGCGAGCACGACCCTCGGTCGGCTGGCGGGTGAGGATCTGAACTCGGCCTCGAGAGCGAGCGTGGATTTTGGAACTCACGAGGTGGTGGAGTCGCTGGTAGAAGATGCATCCAACAAAGATGTCAGCGGGGTAGGATTCGCCGGTTTCTCCGTTGATCATGGTTTCTCGGCCGGTGTGGGCAAGCCCGTTTCGGACCAGTCCGTCTCGGAGACTCGATTCCTTTTCGCCTCGGAAGGCGGTGCCGTCGATTCGGCGACCTTCCATGGCACCGACTTTGCCACCGATCATCTCCAAAACGTGAGCGACGGTCATTCGGGACGGAATGGCGTGCGGGTTGATGATGAGGTCGGGGACGACACCGTCCTGGGTGAACGGCATGTCCTCTGGTTCCACCAGTCGGCCGATCACGCCTTTCTGGCCGTGTCGAGATGCAAACTTGTCGCCAACTTCCGGCACCTTGTGGCTTCGCACCATCACGCGGACGAGGCGACCGGAGTCGAGGGACTCGGTCACGAAGACGTTGTCCACCCAGCCCTTCTCACCGTGGCGAACCAGCATGGATGATTCGCGTCGCTCCTGAGCCATCAAGAACGAGCCGCCTGAGGATTCCTCAAGGAACCGTGGGGGGCTGGTCTTGCCGACGAGGACGTTCCCGCCTTCGAGGGCGGTCTCGGGCACTGGAAGGCCGTCGGCTTCGAGGTGAACGTAGGCTTCAGGGGCCTTGACACCCTTGATTTCGACCTTCTTGTTGTAGTCCGGCTTTTCGATCTCTTCGACCTGACCGCCGGGGAAACGACGCCGTTCGGCGTTGTAGGTTCGGTTGAAGGTGGAGCGGCCCAGCGCACGGTCGATGGACCCTTTGTTCATGATGACGGCGTCCTGCATGTTGTAGCCGTGCAGGGACATGATGGCCACGATGAAGTTCTGTCCACCGGGGCGGTCGTCAAAGTTCGTGGTTTCCATGGCTCGCGTGCGTGTGATTGAGCGCTGCGGGTAGTGAAGGATGTGGGCACGGGTGTCAGGTCGCATGCGGTAGTTGGCGCTGGGCAGTCCAAGGGATTGCTTCACCATGGCCGTACCACCGGTAACGCGAGGTGTCGAGTTGTGCTCTGGGTAGGGGATGAGCGAAGCGCAGACGCCCAAGACGAGTTGGGGGTCGATCTCGCAGTGGGTGTGTTCGGCCGTGTAAAGGAGCGGCACCTCAAATTCCGTCGTAGCGATTTCGCCGTTGGGCATGGCAACGTTGGCCTTGAGTTGAGCAACGGTTGTTCGTGGCTCGCCAAGGTTGGTCCACTCGACGTCCTCGTACTTCACGACTCGACCGGCCAAACCGGCGCTGTCGCCGTCGGGAATGGTTTCGGGCAGGACGAACGGACGAGGGGCGATGTAGAGGTCTTCTTCCTCCTCGGCGTCGACCCATTCTACCACGCCTTCGATGATGAGGGAGCGGAAGTTGATTTCGCCGCTGGCCAACTTGGCCAGGTGGTCCTGCGTCAGGCGGGGGGACCCGTCGTACAGAATCAAGAGCGGACGGAGAATTCGTCCCTTGTCGGTGTTGATGAAGATGTCTTTGTTTTCCACGTCGTGACGAATGGAAACTTCGGAGGGAATAACACCACGGCGTCGTGAGGACTTAAAGTGGTCCACGAGTTTCTTGCCGCGCTTGTGGATGCCGTAGATGTCACCGTTCACGTGAATTCGGTCTCCGTCGGTCCAGTCGTCGGGTTGGTACACGTCGAGCTCGTCGAGGCGCTCTCGGATTTCAATCTCGTCGATGTCTTCAGAGATGTCGATCATCTGGGCAGCGTTCTTCACGAGTCCGCAGTTTTGACCCTCCGGGGTTTCGTTGGGGCACAAGCGGCCCCACTGGGTTGGGTGGAGGTCTCGGGCCTCAAAGTGAGGCTGACTTCGCACCAACGGCGACGTGACACGGCGCATGTGCGAGAGGGCGGCAAGGTAGGTTGTTCGGTCCAACAGCTGGCTGACACCGGAGCGGCCACCGACCCAGTTTCCTGTCGCCAGTGCGTGCATGATTTTGCTGGTCAGGACGTCGGGGCGAAGGCACGAGGTGATTTTGAGCTCACGCTTGCGGTTGTGATGGCGCTCGAGTTGATACTTCAGATCTCGAGCGAGTTGACCGGCGGAAACACGGAACAGGTCTTCGATGAGGTCGCCGGCGAGACGGACACGCTTGTTGGCGTAGTGGTCTTTGTCGTTGGGGTCTCGACCTTCGATGGCCATCTCGAGAACCTGGCGGACGATTCGTCCGAGGTAGATGGCTTTCTTTTCTCGGTCTTCGACCTGGTCGCCGAGGTGGGGCAGCAGCTCGCGGTCGAGGAGCTGACTGACACGGGCTTCTCTGTACTCTTTTTGCTGGCCTGCGGCAAACTTCTTTTCGAGCCACTGGTGGCTTTCTTCGGTGGTCACGACCTTGTACTCTTCGTTGTCGTTGACCTCGTTGATGTTGGCCACGATGAACTTGAACGAGTCGGTGTTGCCTGCGATGGCTTGGAAAATTTGCTGGTCGTTTTCAACGCCCAGTGCACGCATCAGCAGCACGACGGGGATGGCGGTTGTTCCGGCCGTGCTGATTTTCACCATCAGCATACCGTCTCGGCGTTTTTCAACGGTCAGTGGTTTTCGCATGCCGTCCTTTTGAGAGAAGATTTTTGCAACTTCCGTCTGCTTTGCGTATCGCTTGTTGATTTCGACGGTGACGCGGTTTGGGGCGAGGTCTTCCATCGAAATAAGCACGCGCTCGGTGCCGTTGATGATGAAGTAGCCGCCCGGGTCGAGCGGGTCCTCGCCTTTTTTCTGGAGAAGGTTGTGCCAGGTGGTTTTGTCTTCCTCCGACGTGGTCGGGGTGAGGACTCGGTCGCCGGCGATGTGCTTGGGGTGAAGGTTGCAGCGTTCCGATCGAACCATGATTGGCATGTTGCCGACGGCAACGCCGGATTCCGTTGGGGAGGGAACGCCGTTGCGCTTGATGGTGAAGTCAATGGTAACTGGGGACATGTAGGTCAGTTTTCGCAGCCTGCATTCCATGGGCGTGGACGGGTTGAGAGCACCGTTGGCTTCCTTGACGGTGGGTTGCCCGAGTTTGACGTTCTTGAGGCGAATGACGATGTCTTGGTCGTGGACGTCGAGTTTGATGTAGCCGCCCTCGTCGTCGTTGAAGTCCTCGTCCGTACCAACACGGATGTTTCGGATGATTCGCTCCATGCGAGAGATGGCGCTTTCCGACGCTGGAATGCAGTCGTTGTACGAGGCCAGTTGGTGGTTGACGAGGCTGCGTTCTTTGAAAAAAGCTTGAATGATTTCCTGCATGATGTTCTCCTCCTTCAGTTCCCCTCGACGATCAGTCGGTACGCAACGGTTTGTCCAGCCGACGGGGACTGGCGAACGACCTTCAGCACGCGGTCGGCAATCCATCCAGCCGCCAGAGGGGTGTGGTCTGGGTTGGCCATGTGGGCTGCGGTGTCTTCGGCTTCAGCGAGTTCCTTGATGACTTGGACGACGGGGTCCGTGATCAGAATTTTTGGGAGGAGTTCCTTTGCCAGCCGGTCTTCGCCGGTTTCGGCGTCGGGCTGAATCATTTTCCACGGAGCGAGGGCTTCCATCTCGACGGCCAGTTGCTCCTCGGGAGAGATGTTGGCATCGCCTACGAGTTCCTGATGAGGCACGAGCACGTGGTTGAGGGCGTTGAACCTGGAGGTGATTTCCGGACGGTCAATGTCGTCAATGGCCTTGGCTCGGATGGTGATTTTTGTGCTCTTTTTTGCTGCACGGCGTCGGGAGCCTTGTTCGGCAATGATTTGCATGGTGTTGATGAACTCCTCAGCGTCTTTGGAGATGCCAAGCGTCGATGCGACATCGTCGTGGGACATGTTCTTGATGTCGGTCATGTTGCGATCCGTGGCCAATTTGTGGGCGTATTCTTCGGAGACGCCCAGTTCCATCAATCGTTTTTTTGTTGCGCTCTTTACGACCATTTTGACACCCCGAACGCCCACCCACACCGGACCGGTAGCGCATTCAGGCGGGCCCGACGGGGTTCGAACCCGCGACCATCGGATTAAAAGTCCGACGCTCTACCTGACTGAGCTACAGGCCCAATGTA
>NZMN01000064.1 GCA_002694525.1 Methanobacteriota archaeon | reverse complement strand
CGCGAGACTGGGCTTTCAGCTGGTTGATGGTATCAACCAACTGGGCGTTTGTCTTACGTTCTGGGTTGCTCATTTGACTCCCTCGATGCTATGAAGCAACCTGCCGACCGTCCATCCCGTTATGAAGGCACCGACGCGGAATCAACCTTCATCGCGCCACAGGCACACGGTTTTGCCGTGCTTGAACGCATCATTCGAGGAGAATGTCGCCCTTTGCATCGAGCAGTTCGACCGTCAGTCCTGCTGCTCGAGCCTGCACGATGATCTCGTCGTGAAGCATGTCCGAGAAGTCGTCAAGCGCCCCCAGAGCGGTGATGCCTGCGACGTCGGTCAACCGGTCGATGAGGTGATTGAGAATGCAACTGACGCCGTAGGCTTGACCGGCACGGAATGCGTGGTCGGGTCCGCCCACCTCGGGGTCTTCGGCCTTCATTCGAAGCATCACCGTTTGAGAGTACGCCACCAACGCTCCGTAAATCGCCTCGATGATCGCGGCGGCTTCGACGTCGCCCAGCAGCATTTGTGAATCGGCCAGGGCCGCGCGCACTGCGCTCTCGTAGATTTGGTGAGCACCGATTGTGTCGGTTGTTTCGATTTGCATGGCTTGGTCAATGAGAGACTTCCAGTCGTCCATGGCCCAACTCACGGGCCTTCACCCTTTGAAGGTTAAGGCTCCGACGTTGCCTCGCTCTCGCTCACCCCACCCGAGCGGCGGATTTCACGGAGGGCCTCAAATTTTGAAGTCGGTGCCTTCGCCCTCGACGATGCCTGCTTGACGCACCGTGCCGTCGGCTGCGACGAATTCGCCCGCCTTGGTCAGGTTGTCGTAAATGCTGGAAGTGTCGATTCGCTTCACAACGGCTTCCTCACCCAGCGACATGGTCAACGAGTTGGTGATGGCCCCGAGGGTCTGCATGGCACGGTCTCGATGGGTTGCATCGATGGTGTGCTCGGAGTATCGGGCCTCTTCGAAGATCGACAGGAAGTCGTCCAGCTGATCGGCCGGCACCATGTTGAACGCCGTGCGAACCGCCGCTTCGAACTCACGCGCCGTTTCGTAGACCTTCTTCATGAAGCCGTACTTTCGGAAATGCTTCACGAGGCTCTTGTAGCAGTCGAAGATGGCTGCGATGTACTCGTTGCTGGCCTCCAACTGCATCATGGCATCGGTCAGAATGCCCCGCAAAGCCTGAACTTGGCGCTGCTGTTGCACGCGCTGGTAGTAGATGGCTCCGGCGATCAGAAGCGCCATGAGGATGACGGCGAAACCGATGAGGTTGCCCGGAGAGAACAAACCGCTGGAAGCGCCAAGGGCATCGGCCTTCTTGTACGTGATTTCATGCGTGATGTTGTTCTGAGACGCTGCGAAATAGGTTGAACCGGGGTAGTACGCCGTGATGCGCCACTCGCCGGTGCACTCGGTACCGTCACAGCTCCGGCCGACGAAGGACCACTCGAAAGAGGCGGTTCCCTGCTCGTTGGTTCGGGTCTTGTTGTTCAGATCCGAGACCACCCAATTTCCGGATTCGGTGTCGAAGAACTCGTAGGCGAAGATGACTTCCTCGTTCTCTACGGCCAGATCCAGTCGATCTCGAAGCAGTGCGATTTCGCCGTAAATGAGGTCGCCCTCGTCGGCTCCGTTTGCGCCGCTGTTGCTCCACGTCTGCTTGACTTGGAGGTCGACCCTGGAACGTACAAGCACTTCGATGTCCATTGCGGAACCGTTCAGTGCGTTGCTGCTGTCCTTGTCGCAACCACCGGGAATGTTTCGGTCGGGCTCAAACGCCACGCGGAGCGTTCGGAACCCTTCCAGCTTACCGCCGGTGGTTTCCACACCTCGCAGCGTGGGGTTCTGTTGCGGATCGCCGCTGAACCATTCAACGGTGCCGTCGATGTCGCTGGTGCGCACGGTGGCGAGCGGTCGAACGTTTTCATCGCGGTCCATGTAGATGTTGAGGCACTTGCCGCCAACCGCTTGCCCGTTGGACTGTGCGAGGAAGGCGTCAATGTGGAACGATTCCTTGAGGTACAGCACCGGGTATCGAGAGCCGTTTGGTGCAACGTACTGGTCCACGCTGGATTTGAACGGTCCAACTTCGGTGATTTGCAACGTGGAGTTGGAGAACACGTCAAATTCGGTTTGAACGGTCCTGTTCTCGTAGCGATAAGCGTCGTTGTTGTCGTACGCAGAGTAGGACACCGTGACCTTGGCCTTCCCTGCCATGACGTCCGAGAGTGGACAGGTGATGGCGAAGAAACCGTCAATGTTGGTGGTGCCCGACTGACAAGCGACGGGTCCGGTTTGACCGTTGACCATCTCGTAGTTCACGCGGATGCTTCGGTCGGTCAGGTTCACGCCCAATTCGTCGCTCAGCTGGCCGGTGACGATCATCGGCTTGGGAACAACTTCACCCGTCAGAGGATCGATTTCGCTGGTGTAAACGATTTGATCGTCGACCGTCATAACGGTTCGACCAATGAGGTTGAAGCCGTTGGCGTTGTTGGTCATGGTCAGACGGAAGTGGTCGTTGCCCGGAACCGACGTGCACGGGTCCCACGCACCCTGAATACCAAGGTAGGTCACGTCAAGCGGCTGGCACCCCTCGTTGGGGAGGGTTTCCTGGAACCGCAGAATAACGTTGACCGGTCCGAAACCATCGGGGAGGAAGGACTCGGGATCGGCTCGGAGAAGAGACGGGTTGAGCGGGGAGATGTTGGACTTCAAGCATCCAATCGATTCCTCAACCTCCAACCCGTCGCCGTCAACGTCCCGGTCAGGCGTCCCGTCGCCGTTGCCGTCGTAGAAACAGAGATGGGAACCGTCCGGCTCAACCTCAGGCAGCGAGATGACACCTGCGTTTGGAGCCAGCGTGGCCACCACTTGCCTGTGAAGGGTTCCTTGGAAATCGGTTCCTTCAAAGATGACGTCAACCAAGCCACCGTACGGTGTTTCACCGCCCGATAGGGCCGTTCCTCCCGCATCCCGGACCGCCGTCTTGTTGTCGTCGGAAACCTGTGCGGTGAAGTCCCATTTGTCTCCCGATCGCCGCAGATTGTCCTCGGTTGAGATGACCTGCATGTAGGTGCGGGAAACAACCCACACCGATTGCGACACGGTGGTGCCTTTCAGCAACGATGTCCCGGCGTACTCGAACTGCAGCGTGAAGTTGCCCAGAGCGTCGGTGGCCGAAACGTTGAACGGAATTTCGAAGAAACCGTTGTTGTCGGTGAAGTTGACGCCCGTTCGCCCGTCGAACGACCACGTGTAGTTGACCGCCGCATTGCGGACAGGCTGGAGGGAGTTGTCGACCAGCTTAGCCTGAATGGTGGTGTTGGTGTTTCGATAGAGGCGAGGCAGCGAAGTCGTTTGGAAGTCGGTGGTACCAACCACGGTCACGTTGATGTAAGCGCCCGTCGGTGCAAGCGTCGACGAGTTTCCGGTGAAGTAGTAGGCGGAGTTGGTGAAGTCAACGCGAAGGCCGTAGGTGCCCGAGCCGTACTGACTGTACCACGACCAGTTGTAATCGTACGCTGCGTCGCCGTCCTTCATGATCGGACGCTGGGTGTAAGCCGTTTCGCCCGCTCCGAGGAATTGTCCGTTCTTGTCAACGTCCACCTGGAGTGCGATGGGGTCCTGGTCCCACGGATCGTTGGTTCGGTTGGTGACCTTTCCGATGACTTGGAGGGATTCCCCGGTGTTCATTTCAGGAACAATCTCGCAGCGCACGGGGCTGTTCGGGTCGGTTCGATCCACGGGTCCGCACGGCGGCAAATTGCTGTCTCCGCCGTTCACCAGTGCGATGAACCAGTGCGTACCGTTGGCCCCGAGGAACGGACGCAGCGCTGCTGCTTGACCGGTCAGGCCGGTCGGCGTACCGTCCCACGACTTCGGGTAGGGCTTGAAAGCGGCCACGTCGTTGTAGTCAACGCCAGCGTTATCGAGCGCAGGCTGATGGAACAAGGTCGACCAGTCGCCGAAGGTGCCGTCACCGTTGTTGACGGTGGCATCGTAGTAGTAAATCGGGCTCAACCCGTCGAGGATGAGCGTTCCTTCGATGTTCATGCGATGCATGATGCGAACGGAGAACGGTTCGGCTTGATCGCCGTGCAAATACGGGAACGGCCATTCGTTTGCCAGCTCCGGTGAGACGCGCGCAATGATTTCGATGTCCCCGGCCGGCAGACTGGTGTTGGTGTAGTTGTAGCGAAGGACGTCGCCGTTGCCGTCGAGGACGACATCGTGTTGTTTGGTCAAGTCGTTCCAAGCAATCTCTTCGTAGCCTCCGGGAATCTGTCCCTGGCCGTTGTCGGCGGTCGAATTCCACTGAACCTGTTTCCATGTTCCACTGATGCCCAAGTCCTGCACGAAGGTCAAGGAAGCCCAGCCTGATGCGTCTGTACGGTACCCGTTGTTGCCCAATCCGGTGAAATTGGTCGGTTCGGTGAAGTTGCCGAACAGTCCACCAAAGATGGAGAAGGTGATGGGAGAATTCTTGATGCGGTTGTCGAACAACCCGCGATCCCAGTCTGCGGCGTAGTGCGCCTTGAAGTCGAGCCAGAAGGGTTGCTCGTCGCTACGGAAGTAGGTCCATGCCGAGTAATCAACCGTCATGTTGGCTTCAGCACCGACAAAGTACGATTGCGACTCGTTGCCGTTGAACGCAAACATCTCCGTCACCTCTGCGTAGACTCGATAGGTGGTGTTGTCGCCCACCGTGAGGTCCTCAGGGTAAAGGAACTGTCCAACGCTGAAGTTTCCTGCCGCATTCGTGAGCACGTCGATGGTCTCGATGGCCGTGGTGTTGTTGGACGTCCATTCGATGTGAACCTGCACGGGCATTTGAGGTGCAGGCTCAACCACGGCGGTGATGGGGTTCAACCAGTCCACATGGCCGGCAAAGATGGTCGGACTCTGGGCGTCAAGCCACAGATTGTCGGGGAGGTTGAGCGTGATGTACGTTGGTGGTTTGTCGTCGGCATCCAATCGGCCGTCGTTGTCGCTGTCCCAATCCGACGTCAAATCAGCGTCTTCAACCTGATCGAAATCAACGTCGGTCCGTGTGTCGTTGTCATCGTCGTTGTCAATGGCGTCCGGACCGGTGGACGGATCGGTGGGGTTGGCAATACCTTCGCCGTTTCCGAAGTCGTCGTGGTCCCACGGGTTCGTGGAGTTCCTGTCAAATCGAGTGGGCCAGAGCAGGACCTCGTCCTCATCGTGCATGCCGTCCTCATCGTCGTCTTCATCGATGTCGTCGCGCGTTCCATCGTTGTCGTGATCAAACGGTGCGGTGATGCTCACCAAAAGTTCAGCTGTGTTGGTGAGGCCGTCGCCGTCCCAGTCGTCGTCGGCCCAGTTCAGGATGCCGTCGTTGTCGTGATCCCACGTGGATTGCTCTTCGCCCCAGAAGCAACCGGGAAGCTGTTCCTGGTCAACGTCGAGGCGTCCATCGTTGTCGTCGTCGGGGTCTTCGCCGTCGGGCACGCCGTCGTTGTCGTTGTCAACGTCGTAGATGCTGGGCGAACGCAGACCTTGGGACATGATGCCTTGATCCCAGACGGCTTGGTAGAATCCATCGTCGTCAGCGTCGGCATCGTTGCCGTCGTCATCGTTGTCGTCGCAGTTCGAACCCGTGAAGAAATTCCCGTTGTTTTGACCGGTGTCGTCGTCGAAGTCAAAGTTGCTGTCCACTTCGAAATAGTCCCACACGCCGTCGTTGTCGTCATCAACGTCAAACCAATCAAAGATGGCGTCGTAATCGTCGTCGAGATCGATGGTGGAATTGGTGAAGTCGCCGTCGATGTCGCCGTCAACGTCGTTCTTGAGAAGGTCTGCACCCAGTTCATCGGGGAAGTCGGCCTCGGGGCCGTTGTCTGAATTCCACTGCCAGATACCGGTTTGCAAACCAAACCACGTCATGAATGCGTCACGGTTGTCGGTGATCTGGGTGTAACTGATGGCCGAATCGACGGTTCCGTCCCCGCCGAAGTCGTAGTGCCAACAACCGATGCCCTCGACGGGCGTGCAGCTCCAGTTGCCCGATGGCCCTCCGGTGGTTGGGCCCTGATCGATAAATGCGTCCGGGCGTGTCGAGTACGGCGAGCCGAACTGAGCGTTGACGCCGTTGAGTGGCATTTTGAACGCCAGTGCATAGCTGTAGCCACAAACAAATCCACTGCCCAAATTACCAGCGGTCCAGCCGCAGGTTGTCATGTTGAATGAACCCCCCATCTTGATGTCGTTCACGTCCAAGATACCGTCGTTACCTTCGTCCTGGTCCCACCAATCGGGCATGCCGTCCGCATCCTGGTCAACATCGAGTCCGTTGATGAGCGAATCACCGTCGGAATCAATGTCCCAGTCGTTGCCACCGTTGTAGGGCGACCACCGAGCGAACATGAACCAGTAGAACTCCGGCACGACGCCCGGCGTTGGAGGCGTGGTGGTCGCGTCGTAGCCGTTGTAGTTCAGAACGACGTCGGCGAAGGGGTAGTGGTGGAACACCATGTTCCAATAATCGGTGGCGTTGGTGCCGTAGAGTTGGCCGTCCGCAGAACCGTCGAGCGAGCCACCGTCGTTGACCGGGTAGTACGGGGTTTGGAACGCATCGGTTGCGTCAAAGTCAACGACACCGCAATTTCCGTCATCGGGATCGTACAGGTCAGAGATGCCGTCGTTGTCGTCGTCCCAGTCGATGCTGTTCTCAAGGCCGTCGCCGTCGATGTCGGAATCGACGTCGTTGGGCCCGTCGTCTCGATACAAGCCACCGTTGATTTGATGCAGGTCGTTGTCGTTGTCAAGGTCGCAGTCCCAATCGATGTCCAACACGTCGATGATGCCGTCGTTGTCGTCGTCGACGTCGTCCCAGTTGCTGATGCCGTCGCCGTCCCAATCGTTGAATTGAGAGAACGATGCTCGGCGGGTTTGGCAGCGTGGATCGGGGTTGACCGGGTTTGGGTTGGCTTGCGTCGGGCAGTTCCATGTGGAGACGTCGGAGGCTGCATCAAGCGGGAACGAATCGTTTTCGTTCTCGATGTTGTCGTTGTCCAGATCGTACGGTCGGTCGGCACCACCCACGGCGAAGTTGCCGAGGTTGTCGGGGGAGGTCGTGCCGCCCATGTCCGTGTCAAGCCAGTCGTAAACGCCGTTGTAGTTCTGGTCAAACGCACGTCGGATGTCATCGTCGAGGTCGTAATCGTAGTCAATCTCGCAATCGATGACGTTGTCGTTGTTGCCGTCGGCACCGGGGACCTCGAAGTCGGCCGAGGAGACGCTGGTGATGGTCAGGTTGCCCTTGGCATCGCCTCCGAAGACGGTGACCTCGTCGCCGACGTTGTAGCCCGAGCCGCCACGGTTGATGGTGGCTGTCGTGATGGCGCCGCCGGTTGCGACGATGTCCACCGTGAGGCCAGATCCGCTTCCCGGCGTGGAGGTTGCCACGTCGGTTGCGCTGTTGTAGTTTGCACCGCCGGTGGAAATGGAGACACCGGTCACAGCGCCGTTTCGCAAGCCGGTGTAGTCGCTGGTTTGGTCGCCGTTGGTGTCGATTTCAATGCAGGCGTCCAAAATGCCGTCGTTGTCGTCGTCGGGGTCAACCATGTCGAGGATGCCGTCGTTGTCGTCGTCGGTGTCAGCAGAGTCAGGTGTACCGTCGTTGTCGTTGTCCGGATCCAAGAAGTTCGGAATGCCGTCACCGTCCAAATCGCCGTCGATGATTTCGTTGAACGACGCAACGCCCTCTGGTCCTGGGAACACTGCAGGGTTTCCAATCCAGCCACTGGAGCTTGCACCGGGGGCGTTCACGCGGTTGCGCTCCCAGTCAACGTAGTCAACACCGCCCGAGTATGCGCGGTATTCGTTGAACGTCCAGATACGGGATGCATCGTACAACGGTGCCGTGTCGGACATCAGCGTTTGGATGCTGGCGTCGTACGGGTGAGCGTCGTTCACGTCGAGAACGCCGTCGTTGTCGTCGTCGGTGTCAAAGTAATCGGGCGTTCCGTCTGCGTCGATGTCGCAGGGCCAGGTGAACTGATCGATTCGACCGTCGTTGTCGTCGTCCTCGTCGTAGCGACCGGGGCCTGCTCCGTCGCTGTCTTCGTCGGTGACGCCGTCGTTGTCGTGGTCCATCGGATTCTGGTCGGCGAGGTAGAAGTTGCCAACGGCACCGCCGGTCCAAGGGTGGACGGTCGACGGGTCGAGATAGCGGTCCGTTGACACGTTGCGCGGATCAAGCCCTTGGGCTTCGAGTGCATCGTAATCGATGGGGCCTTCGAGGATGCCGTCGTTGTCGTCGTCCCAATCGTCCAGGTCGAGGATGCCGTCGTTGTCGTGGTCGTAGGGGTCCGTGCCGTAGCATCCGTCGAAGCGCTCCAGAAGGTCATAAATGCCGTCGTTGTCGTCGTCAAGGTCGTCGAGATCGTTGATGCCGTCGTTGTCGTGGTCGCCCGCACGGGTTTCCTCGAGGAAGGTGGAATACGATGGAATGGCGGCTTCAAGGACCGAAAGATCGACGATGATTCCCGACGAAACGCCGGGATCCGTCCACATCATGCTGGAGAGCGCCTCGTGAGCTGGGTCAAGCCCGGCGTCGTGAACGCCGTCCCAGTTGCCCTGTCCGCCCTGATCGGTGGATTGAACGGGCGTCATGCCCAGGCTGCCGCCTTGGACAAGTTGGGTTTGTTGGGTGGTTTCAGGACCGTCATGAACGGTCTGAACAAGCGCGAGAAGACTGCTGGCCAGCATCAAAAAGACGATGGTGATGGCCATGGAGAGTCGTTGTCGCTCCTCAATGTGTTGTGTGTGTTGTTTTGACAGCATACGGGCACCTCGTAATCGCTCTTCCACCGAAATACCCTATTTCAAGGGCGTGGCGCGTATGTGCGGTTCCGTATCACTGAGCCATCTGCGTATCAACCGCAACCAGGGGCTCCGCCGAACGTGATGAAAAACGGGCATGAGAAAGGAGGCGCCTCGGGGCCTTGGCCCCGAAGCACCTGTTGTACCACTCGGAGAGCGTTCTTTGACAGGTGGTCATCGATTCAACTTCAGAATTCGTAGATGTCGAGGATGCCGTCGTTGTCGTCGTCGTCATCTTCGTAATCATCGATACCGTCGTTGTCAGCGTCGAATTGACCCGTAAGGTCGTTACCGTCGTTGATTTCAAACCAGTCCATGAGGCCATCGTTGTCATCATCGTTGTCGGTGAGGTCCCAGATTCCATCGTTGTCGTGGTCGTATCGGTAGCTGCCGGCAACGCCGTCGATTTCGTCAACATCGAGGATGTTGTCGTTGTCGTCGTCGGTGTCCACAGCATCGTCCATACCATCGTTGTCGTGGTCTCGGGACAGGTCTTCGCCCATCTCGCCAATGTCGTTTCGGTTGTCAATGCCGTCGTTGTCGATGTCCAGGTCAACGGCATCGGAAATGCCGTCGTTGTCATGGTCGTAGATGTTGGTGTTCGGGTTTGCATCGTTCACTTCCTCTCGGTCGTCGATGCCATCGCCGTCGGCGTCATCGTCTTCGAAGTCGTCGGTGCCGTCGTTGTCGTGATCCAATGGTGAATCATCGACCACGTCGGGAATACCGTCGTTGTCGTCGTCGTTGTCAACGTCGTTCGGGATGCCGTCACCGTCGTTGTCGTTCTCGTCCTGGTTGTCGAGCGTCTGGCCTTGCTGCTGATCGGACTGCTGGCCTTGCTGACCTTGCTGTCCGTTCTGCGTCTGACCTTGTTGCTGCTCGTTCTGACCGTTCTGGTTCTGACCGTTTTGGTCTTGGCTGGTCTGGTCGCCCTGCTGGCCGCCTTGTTCGCCGCCTTGCTGTTGCTGACCTTGACCGTTGTCCTGCTGCTGGCCTTGCTGGCCTTGCTGGCCCTGCTGACCTTGCTGGCCCTGCTGACCCTGCTGGCCTTGCTGACCTTGCTGACCTTGCTGGCCTTGCTGGCCCTGCTGACCTTGACCTTGCTGCTGACCTT
>NZMN01000063.1 GCA_002694525.1 Methanobacteriota archaeon | reverse complement strand
CGGTGTTCTCGGCGTCGGTGTTCTCGGCGTCGGTGTTCTCGGCGTCGGTGTCCTCGGCGTCGGTGTCCTCGGCGTCGGTCTCGTCGGTATCCGAGGCGTCGGTCTCGTTAGCGACGGACCCCTTGTCTGCGACCGGCTGATCGTTTGCGGTGCTGGTGGCGTTGTCGGAGTCCTGGTCCGATCCGTTACCGGTGACGGTGGTTTCGTCGGCAGCGGTAGTGCTATCGATCTCCGATGAGATCGGTTCGTCTGCTGACGATGAGCTGGTGTTCATGACCGAGCCGAGTGCGAAACCGGCGGTGATGACGATTACGCCGAGCGCGGCGCCAATGCGGAGCCGGTTCTTGTCGACGCTGTAGTTGAGGTGTTCGGGGCTGTTCATGGTTCTGGACTTTCTCTTTGGGCTGCCTGGTGGGCTGCCGTTCGAGGGTCCAGATCAGTGCCGGCGCGTTTCTGGACACTTTTCCGAAAAATCTTTTTCGTGCGGGCTCCCACCTTGGCTCTGACGCTGCCAGAAACGAATCAGTCGCAGAAGCAGCTTCGCCACTGCGAGGGAGCAGGGCGTTTGTGACCGCTTCGTGACGTTCGCAGTTGACGTAAGAAGCGAGGTAGTCGAGCATTCGGTCTCGCTACATCAACGGCCGATCGGTCAATGAGGAGTCCCGATGAGTTACTTGTACGTCACCGCGCTAACGGCAACGAATGTCGATGGTTTCGCTGAAGCCGGGGCCACCTGGGCCCAGGATCACTACAGGGCTCTTGGCGCGCTAACCACTACGGGCAGTGAAGTCATTATGGGCGGCGAGATGGCCGGAACCATCCTTGTGGCGTTCGAATACGACACCATCGACGCCGCCATGGCCGGCCAGCAGGCCTTTTACTCTGATCACGCTCTAGTGCAACTCATGCAGGACCACACGGTGCAGATCAGTCGCCGGAGCCTGATGCGGATCCAAGCCGAATTTGGCGAACGAGATGGCGGGTTCAGTTCCGTCCTTTACCTTTCGAGCGCGCCGATCGACGACGCTTCGGCCCAAGCAAACTTCGCCACCAATTGGGGCCACATTCAGGACGGTGCACACGGAATGATCACGTTGGCAAATATCGCCGCGGGCCCAGCACCCTTCACCCACACGGTTGTCACGTCGACAGATTCACTCGATCAACTCATGGCTGCGTCAGCGAAAAACATGGCGGATCCTGAGGTTCAGAAAATCATGGCCGACTGGAATGTGAATCTCCTTGGTCGAACGCTCGCTCGACGCCTCTTCTGACCAAACACGAGCGCCCTCGAAGCCCTTGGGTTGGGTGCCGTTCGGCATTGCCCGACTCGTACCTGCGCGTGTCCTCTGCCTCGGCACGCTCAAAACCTTGTCGACGGGCGAAACACCTTTCAGGTGCCGCCCCGCAGCGAGGTTGCGGAGTGTCAGGGGGTACGGCCGCAGAATGCCAGCATGCGGTCGAAAGTGGTTGCATCAGCTGGCACGTCGATTTCTGGGCCAAACGCACCTCCAGCCCGAGAATCCTCAGTGATGAAAGAACTGTAGAACGTCGCAGCGGCTTCCGTGAGGTGCTCCGGTGGCTCGAACGCCTGTCCCGTTGCGCAGGCAAGATCCCAACAATGGACGTAGTTGTCAGCTGCGAGCATCTGTAGGGCGTAGCCGGCAGGCATCTCGCCGAACACGAGGCTCACGTTTTCGTTGACGTCGGCGACACCCGCAACAGCCCGGTCGATCGCTTCGGAGGCTTGCCGATAGGTCTCGTGGTGGTTATCCCCCAGCACGTCGCCGAATTGGGCTGGCATGGTGGCGATGAGTTCTTGTTGACGGGCGTCGTCGCCCGCCATCCCGGCACCGAAGATGAAGCGTCCGAGCGTGAAGTGACCGATCAAGTCTCGAACAGTGAAGCCGTCACACGGCGTGTCGTCTGCGAGTTGGGCTGATTCGGTCCCCTCAACCAGGGGGGTAAGAAGGTCGCTGACCTCACGGAAGAATTTCTTGGGATCCATAGTTCCTCGTTTTGGATTGTGGTCGTTGTGCCGGGAGCATGCGGTCCTACCTCGGCAAGCTCATCCGCTGGTTTAGTTGTGGGGGACATCGCCTGTCGAGAGTGTGCATGCCGTTCACGTTGGGGTGGGGCATCTCGAGCAGATCGAGCGAGTCTTTGCGCAGACCAGCGTCACCGACTTCTAGCGGTACAGGTCGATGGGCTGTGTGCTGGACCGATGGCGGATTTCGAACAACCACGGGACGATGGGGAACCACTTGCCCCGGACGATGCAGGAGCGACGTTTCATGACTGTGTCGGCGGCGTGACACCTAGACCAACAGAACGAAGCAGTCGTGAGTCTGGATGCATTAGGCGGGGCGCCTCAGCACATCCTCCGTCATCGGTTTTCGGGCGGGCAGCAAGAGCAGGAGCCAACGGGCGGCTTCGAAACGAAGCCGGCGGGGCGGGTGCCTTTCGGCGTGACGCGGCTCCCACCCTTGCGCTTCTTCTGCTTTGCCATGTTCAAACCTTAGTGGACCCCGAACAGCTCTTTACTCGGTGCTCTTCCGAGAGATGGTCCAGTGGTTTGCTGTCGCCCACCGCGGCGGCCTTGTCAGCACGCCAGGCAGGGCGTTATTCGGGGGATAGAGGCGCTAATACGGACGTTGAGAGACTTTGCTCAAAGCAGTCAGGCAGCGCAGCAGGCATCGTCCACGCAGCGGCAGGCCGCGCACGCTTGTGGATCAGTCACCCCGCAGTGGGCCTCCATTGCGTCCCGCAGCGCTTTGCGGGCCCGGTGCAGTCTTACTGCGGCGTTGTTGCGGGTGATCTCGAGGCGAGCTGCGGCCTCGACCAGACTGAAGCCCTGCGCGTCGACCAGGTCAAGAATCGAGGCGTACGAAGCCGGCAGTCTCTGCGCCTGAGCGAGGCTGCACTGGCAGGCCTCCTCGGTCACTCCGATCGCTCCGTCTGGTACCCCCGCACCGTGATCGAGTCGATGTCGATCAGCAGCCTGTTGGCGGTACGTGTCAATAATGAGGTTCCGATGGATGCGGTACAGCCAAGCGGTTACCTGGTTGGGGTCGTCGATGGCTTCGGCTCCATTGATTGCCCGCTCAGCGCCGAGCTGCAGGATGTCGTCAACGTCTTGCTCGGCAACGCGAGCGCGCACGAAATTCTCAAAGTCCGCGCGTTTACTACGAAGGGTCTCAATGACCAGACGGCGCTTAGCGTGGGCCTCAGGCGAGGTAGCCATGGCTCGATTCTAGGATCCCACCAAGGCGTCAAGAAGCGCTCGGGCAGCCGCAGCTCGGAGCGCAGCCGCAGTTAGTGCCGCACGTGCAGGCTTCACCACAGCAGCAACCGGATCGCTTTGGTTCACAAGCACAGGGGTTGGGGCAGGTGCAGTCGTCCATGATGTCGCTCCTCGGCGTCTCGATCAGAAGTGCTGACGGAACACCACCTCGTTTCATTACAGCCCGGTCTGCGTTTCTTCCGAGCAAAGCTCGTCAAGCAACAAATTGAGCAAGCGACAACCGTCCAGAAAGCCCCGTCTAAACATTTGACCGAGGACATATGGTTTCCCACATGAGCAGCGTTCATCGGCGACGCACCTGCTGCCTTACCCTGCGCGTCTTGCCAAGTCCGAACTGTGACCAGACGTCGTTCAACAGCGGCGAATGTCCCCATGACTGCTCGTTGAGTGGTCGTTAACAAGAACTGGTCAACAGCGGATGAATGAGACGCACCTTCCGGACTGGGATAACGAAATGGTGGTACTGCGTCTCGATGCCACGGTACGAGCCCGACGGGCGAACATCGTGGTCAAGGCGGCGCTGTTCGTCTCGTTCGCGATCGCCTTAACCGCCGACCTCGACACGCTCGACGGCAAGGCGATGGGGCTGCGGGCACCACTCTTCCTTGCCTCTGCCGTCATCGTGCCTCTGTTCAGCTGGCGGCGCCGATGGCGACCACACGCCCACGTCGGGGATGCCCTGCTCGCCTTGCCGTTCCTTCTTGACACTCTCGGCAACCTCCTGGGGTTCTATGACGAGTACCCGAAGACAGACGATGTGCTGCATGCGCTCAACTGGGTCCTCCTCGTGCTTGCGTTCCACGCCTTCCGGTTCCGTAACACCGGCCACACCCGAGACGCAGTGTTTCTTGGTTATGGCTTCGGCGCCACCGCCATCATCTGGTGGGAGGCAATGGAGTGGGCGGTGTCCAAGGATGGCTGGGGCGGTGCCGGTGGTCTCGCCCTCACATACGAAGACACGATCGGCGACCTCATCTTGTCGAGCACCGGCGGGCTGATCGGGTCGCTTCTCGGAGTCTGGTGGCTTGGCCGGAAGGCGCCCCCCGAGAACGACGCTGTATAGAGAGACTCCCGATCGGGAGAGTGCCCCTCGATCACCTTGGGCCAGTCTGGATTCGGCGCCGAGGTCGCCTCGGTAACGGCCATGCAAGGAGCAGTCGTGTAGACAGAAGTGATGCGCTCTCGTTCTGCGATTCGGTTCATCGTCGCTCTGATCACTTCGCTGGGGTTGGTCGCCTGTGGCGGAACGGCGGACGACGCCCAGTTCTCTGACCGGTCGGTGGATGAGTCGGCTGTGGACCAGGGGCAGGAGGCTGAGCCGGAGGAGAGTCCCTCGGATGACGCCGGCCGTCCGGCGGAGAGTGAGCTCGTTGCGGAGGATGGCTCCTGGACGGTTCTCGTCTACCTCATGGGGGACAACGACCTCGAGTCCTTCGCTGTTGGCGACGTGTTCGAGATGGCCGAAGCCGGCTCGAACGAGAACGTGAACATCGTGACCCTCGTCGACCGTCATCCCGGCTACTCAGACGAGGAGATCGGTCCGCTCGGCAACTTCGACGGCACCACGCTGGTTCATGTGGGCCGAGAGGAGATCATCACGGCCTTTGATTCTGGCGAGTTGAACCTCGGCGATCCGGAGACCCTCAAGAGCTTCCTGGTCACAGGGGTCACAGAGTTCCCTGCGGATCGTTACGCCTTGATCCTCTGGGACCACGGCGGAGGTTGGACCGGCGTTGGCCCCGACGACACCGATGGCGAGGACATCCTCACCCTGCCCGAGATTCGCTCAGGGATAGCCGAGGGGCTCGCTGAAGTCGGTCTGGATTCGGTCGACCTCCTCGGTTTCGACGCTTGTCTCATGGCGACGTTCGAGGTCGCCACCCAGGTACAGGATCTCGCCGATGTCATGGTCGCCTCCGAGGAACTCGAGCCAGGACACGGTTGGGACTTCTCCTCCCTGGAGATTCTTCGTGACCGTCGCGATGTCGGCGCCGCTGGTCTTGCCGTGGAGTTCATCGACACCTACGCCGCTCAGGCCGCCGAGGCGGGGACCGGCATCGATATCACGCTTTCTGCGCTCGATCTCGCCGAGATTGCCCAATTGGAGGAGGCGCTCGACGAACTCGCGAACGTCCTCGCTGAGGCAGACCCCTCCGTGATCGCGGCGTTCGCCGCTGCCCGCCAGGCCGCTCTCGAGTTCGGCGCCAACCCCGATCCGTCCCTCGCCGCCAACCTCCTGGATCTCGGCTCGCTGATGGAGGAGTTTCTGGTGATGGGCACCCCCGTGAGGCCCGAAATCGAGGCGGTGCTCACAGCACTTCAGACGGCTGTGATCCACGAGATCAGCGGGCCTGCGACGCGGCGCGCCACCGGTGTGAGCGTCTACTTCCCGCCAAGCGCCGACTATGTCGAGGATGAATACGCCGATCTTGGTGAGGTACCGGGCTGGTCCGGGATCCTTGAGGCGTTCTACCTCGCAGGCGACAACCTCGATGAGGCGAGCAAGGCCTCATTCGTCGAGGACGACGCGCTTGAGTTCTCCTTCGACGATGAGGGCTTGACCGTTTACGGCGCCGTCGATGTCGGCTCGAGCGATTCGGTGGTCGCTGCTGAAATTGTGTACGGCGTCGTTGACGACAGCGACGGCTCGGTCATCTTCATCGGCGAGGAGCCGGCCTCGTTTGAGGCCCTCGACGATGGATCAGGTGAGGTCGCTGCCTTCTATGACCTGACGGCGCTGACTCTGTCCGATGGCATCGATACCGACTTTGCGTACCTCGATATGGAAATCGATTACGAGAGCGGGCTCTGGTTCCTCGATGTGCCCCTCTGGTACGTGCCGCCAGAGGAGGCCGACACCGATGACCCGCCTCACGACGTCATCCTTGGACTCACGTTGAACCCTGACGGCGATGTGCTGAGCGAGGTGTACTACGAGATCAACGCCGAAGGGATGATTGGGGAGCTGACGGCTGATCCCGACGGCCTGATCTACCCCGTGGTGCTGAATCAGTACGCCGATGGCTCACGTGAGTGGCTCACCCTCAGCGAGGTGGGCCTCTACGCAGATCTCCCGTTCCTCCAGTACGGCCTGGTACCGCTTGAGTCGGGAACGGAGCTCTTCGTGGAATTGGTCGTCTACGACTACTCGGGCGATTCCTCATCGCAGACCGGGATCGTCACGCTGCCCTGATGCTTCGTTACTGACAAACCGATCAGGTCACTCCTGCGTCGCCAATGGTGGCATCGCCGACAAACCGAGCCATACGGGGCCTTGATCTAGGGTTGTGGGTATGAAACGTGTTGTGGCGTGTGTGGTGCTGGTGGCGGCGGTGACGGGCTGCGGCTCGGGTCCGGACGAGAGGTGTGAAGCGCTCGATGCCGAGTACTACGCCCTAAGCGACAGCATCCTGGAGAACACGTTTTCAATTGGCCGCATTAATTCCACGTTTGAGGATGCCGAGGCGTCCAGTGAGGGACTCGACGCTCTCTGGGAAAGTGGCGAAGCCGAAGCGCTTTTCGGTGAGGCTGAGGAGTTAGCTGAGCAGATTCTTCAAGATCAGGAACGACTCGACCAGGTGTACTTTGAAGGTGCTGATCGGGGCTGCGAAGGGTACTAACCCCCAGACCAACATCACCGACAGACCGTAAGCATGTATTTCTGTATGTGCGGGGTGGCTCGGCACATCCCTCGATGGTGAGATCCCGAAAACCGCCCGCCTGCTCACCCTTTGTTGGCCTCTGACACAGGCGCCGGGTTGATTACTCGCAAGAAGAGCGGGCGTTTCCCGTGTTCCCCTGTGGTGCCCTTGGAAGGATCCTGCATCCAAGGCGGCAGGTCGTGCGTGCTCGAAAACCGATCCTGAGCTGGGGATTTATGCTTGGGGGAATAGGAGAGACCCGTTTCGACCGTTGTGGCGCAGATGTTGACAGCGTGGCGCGGCCGTTGATCACATGTGTTAGGCGGGATGATCACACAGCGGAGCCACTCGGTTCGGAGGGTTCGGCTAGTCCTTGGGGCGTTGCTGAGCCCGACTTGAACGCCTGTGAGATGACGGCAGCATCGCAGCCTGTTTGCACGCGGACTTGGATCGATGGTTCTCTCACAGGGTGCTGCAGCGGCTTAAGTGGCTTCTCTTGTGGCTTGTTTGGTGTGCCCCCTTGGCCGCTTGTGGCAGCGACGATCGGGAGGATCCCCAGCCGGCCCAGCAGCCGGATGCCTCTGCTGAGGCCGGTCTGCCTGCGATCGACGACTCCGGCCCGAGCAGTGAACTGGACCGCTCCGAGGAAGGAGAGTGGCCGGATCGCTCAGGGGAAGGAGAGTGGAGAGTCGACCTCATCAACTACTTCGAGCTCAACTTCCTCACGGGCAGCGAAGGTTTTGCAGAATGCTTCATTGACGCTCTGGCTTCCGAGACGCAGACCAACTATTCCGACCTCGTCGTGGTTGTCGACTTCGTTGCGAATAACGGGGCATCGGAAGAAATGCTTGGCCGTGAGGTATTTCGTGCTGTCGAAGCCGCTTTGGGCGGCTGCGGTGGGCTCATTAGCGAAGAGGATGCCCTTCGCGTTGAAGAGATCGTCGAAGAGCCTGGTCCCGAGGGGGGTCGCGTACCTGTACTCCTAGGAGATGAGGAAGCGGGCATCTTCTACGTTGAGAATTGGGACCCATCATGGGGTGAGCCTTATTTTGAGTCGGTAGGCGACGGCTCGGTCAAAGTCGTCATGAGCGACATTTTCGGGCACGACGCCAACGAGGAACACGGCGACCGTGTGCGGAACACGTTTTTCACATTCGCCCAGCGTGACAGCTTTACGCTCTTCACCTTTGAGGGTGGCTCCGGCACAAGCTTTGAGGCGATCCATACGGACGAAACCGTCATCATTAGTGCGAGCAGCCATACCGGCATGGATCCTTTCGTGATCGGTGACGACAGCTTCCAAGAGGTGGAGAGACTCAAGACAACCAACGCCCTCTACCTGTCTTCGCTTGAGAACGCTGGAGTGGACGGAGACCCAGAACTGGGCGTGTATCCCTACCCTCACGCAGGCAATGCATATGTGATCGAGAACGATCCAGATGCTCTGGAGCACACCCTCTTCATTGCCTGGTACCAGGATTACTCAGAGACTTGGGGCGAAGCGTCATCGGTATCGTCTCGACAAGGGCTCGTTGATCTCCACGGGGACTTTGTCCGACGAAATCTCGACAACATCGTTTTCGTCGAGATTCCCCTAGATCATGAGTTTGCTGATACCTCGCATGCGACACCCATCGCCGCCGCGAGGGCCGTCGAACTCCTCTCTCAGANTCCAGNAGCGACTGCGAAAGATCTAAAACAACTTCTCCTCGCCGAGACCGTCGTTGCGGACGTCACCGTCCTGGATACGTACTTTGACGACTCAGCCGGATCTCTCACAGACCCAGATGCCTACGTTGACGTAACTGAAGTCCTGTCGGTAAACGTGCTCGTCGCACGCTGAGTTTGCCCGTCGCAATCTCTAGCATTCCCAGAGAGCCGCGTGTGCGGCCCTGCCAGCGACCACAACTGCTGCGCCTCCGGTCGAGGCACCGCCTCCTGCTGGGCCAGCCGACCCCGTGAGGGGTTCGCCCACCTGAACCGGGTAACCATCGCCTCAGCTCAAGGCCTTCGGTAGTTCATCTCGGTCTCCAGTCGATCAATTTGTCGAAACTGNGCAACACCGTGCGTCAAGAACGTGTCTGGATGCTCCTCGGTGTGTCAGGCCCGGGGCTGTCTNCGTGGCTGTTTATGTCAGACGACCCGGTCGCATGGGAAGGTTTCACGCATGCTCAGCGTCACGTCGCNTGAAGGCACCTCCGCAGCGAGCCGCTGTCTGATGCTCCTGGTCATTGGTTTGCTGGGAATTAGCTGCTCAAGCGCGTCGGTACCTTATGAAACGGACGCTGGAACCGCGCTACCAACGGATCAAGCCGGAGGTGCCGAGGGGAACACAGCCGCCGCCACACCCGACCACGCCATAGAAGGCGACTCCGAGGACGAGGCGACAGGTTCGGCTTACGAGAGCACAGCCGGAGCGGATAACGAATCCGNAAACCCATCCGACGGGACCCTCACCGAAGAGATCGTCGTCCTCGCCGCTTCGTCGCTAGACGATGAGACGCTCGCTCATCTCAACACCTACATCGACTACTCCGTCGAACACTTTTTCTCGGACCCGCGTCTCGAGCAGGACAACCTGTATCCGATCATCGTGCTGCAGTACGACCGGAACAATATTGAGAGCATCTACGACCTAGAAGACCGATATTGCTCCTTGATGTCGACNCTCGATCCCGACACGTTCACGAACTCTCGTTGCAATCCAAACAACCGAGGGGATTGCTCGGACAACATCTGCCTGCTCACCCACGACGGTGAACCTGTCGGGTCTTCAATCTCCGGGACGCCGGGAACTTCGTGTTGCTACCTGTTCATCAGTGACTCGTTCGACGCGAACGACCGAACGTCGCTCGCCTACGTGACCTTGCACGAGATGTTCCACATCTTCCAGATCTCCAACTATGTCGAGCACGAAAGCTGGGAGCACGACGACGCCCTCTACATCTCAGGGAAGATCAGCGGCGATGGAACCGAACACAAGCCATGGTGGATGGAGGGCAACGCCGTCTACTTCTCCCACCTTCACTACTCGAGAGCAACCGGGGACTTTGAGCACCTCTACAACGAGATGGAACGCGGACTATGGACCCCCTACGGACCTTTCAGCGAGGACGTCATCGACCGATACCTGAACGGACCCGAGCTCTATAACGTGACGTGGGAGAGCGACTGGGCGGTCGGGTATCAGGTGGGTGCNTGGTTCGTTGCCTACATCACCCATCACGAGGGNGAGCAGGCGGTGATCGACTTCTGGATCAACACCCAGAACGGAATCCAGTTCCCCGAGAACTTCGAACGGACCTTCGGTGAGGATTACCGAACCTACGTCGCTGAGTTCGAGGACTTCATTCGCACCAACGACCGGGAAGCCGTCATGGGAATACTCCCCCAGTCTTGATCGGAATCATCACCGGAGACTGAAGCGGGGGTTTGAAGAAATCTGCTTGTCCTGACTTGGTGTTCGTGAACGTCCAGATTCCCTCTGATTTCGAGCACTGTGTTCCGCGCATGTCCGTGGCGGTCCGCCGGTGAGTGTGGANTTTGGCTCCCCACTTGGCTCCCCGCAGGACGTCTAGGAAAGCAGCGGGCGATTCCCCGTCGCAGACCGGGGTCATCGCCCCGTGATAACGGACGTGTGCGAGACTGTCGTTAATGGAACTAACCACCTCACTCAACTATCTGGCATGGACCTCCGCACTCTGCATCGTGCTGTGGCTTCCCTACGTGCTCGAGAGGATCACCAGTCAAGGGCTAATACCGGTTCTTAGCTACGAAGAAAGCGACGCAGAACCGGCGAAATGGGCGCAACGCGCGCATCGAGCACACCTGAATCTTCTTGAAAATCTGCCTCCATTCGCAGCCTTGGTGCTCATCGCCAATCTGACCGAGGTAGGCGTCGGTGGTGCAGCAGCCGTCTTTTTCTGGGCACGCGTCGCCCATGCGATCGTGCACATCGCCGGGATTCCGTATCTTCGGACTGCAGCTTTCTTCGTGAGTTGGCTTGCGCTATTCAGCATCTTTTTCCAGGTGATCTAGGCAAACAACCAGTCTCTTCTCGGCCGTAACCACCTCGACACTTTGGCGCGAGACTTTTCCCGTCCCTAGGGGGGAACTTCACCGGCGTGCCGGAAGAAACCGGGCCGATTTCTACTAAAGAAATCGCCGAATTCTGCTGGACTCCCGGAGTGGAGCTGAGGGGAATCGAACCCCTGACCCCCTGCTTGCAAAGCGTCTCGGAACCGTCCACCGGGGTTCGTGGCTGTCCAGAATCCTCTTGATTTCAGGGGTTGCGTTCCACCGCCGTCCGTGCTGGTCCATGCGTCAACGCACGGGTTGGCTCCCCAATTGGCTCCCCGGTTCCCGCTGCGTCGCCCAGTCGTCAGGTTCTCCTAGCACTCCGGTAGGAGGGAGATCCGACGTGAGAGCACGCTGATCTAGGGCCAATTTCGGTGGTGGCGCTCTACTTGGGGATCCAGCGGGTGACCTCAAGTTTGCCGGGCACCTTGATCTCGAAATTCGTGAATTTCGAGTCAAGATGGTCGAGGAACTCCGTCGGGCTTTGTGGAGGCATGGTGTTGCACAGTGCCGCCTTAACCTCTGCCCCTGGACCCTTGAAGGCCCCCTTCACCTCTCCATCGTCGGCATGACCGAGCATGTCGCCCGACGCAAACACGTCGGGCAGCGTATCGAAGTCGAACTCTGCGTAGTGGGTGCAGTCCTTGAGAAAGGTGCGCTTTGGGACTGCGCCGTCGATCGACAGCAGGAAGAATCCGAAGCCTGTGTTGCCGATCGTGTTCCAATCCTTATC
The DNA here is from genome assembly GCA_002694525.1 of Methanobacteriota archaeon. Taxonomy (GTDB): domain Archaea; phylum Thermoplasmatota; class Poseidoniia; order Poseidoniales; family Poseidoniaceae; genus Poseidonia. The sequence goes on along the minus strand of NZMN01000063.1, from coordinate 1,343 downwards.
GGTGGTGTTGGCGGACTTGTCGAGGATGCCGTTGGCCAGCAGGTCGTTGGTGTTGCGGATGGTCGTGTAGGCAGGGTTGGCGTCGGCCGAAGCTGCTTTCGTGTAGTGGCGGATTGTCCACTTCGCCTTGAAGGCAGGGGAGAACTTGGCTTGGATCTTTGGCTTGGTGCCGGTGGCGTCTCGGATTGCCTCGTGCAAGTTCGCTCCGCTTGAGTCGCCGACCGCCTTCATAAGGGCCCAGGCAAATCCCGGCTGGTTTAGGACGTCGGGCGCATCGGCCGCATGCTGCTGCGCGAAGTTCATGAGCATCGCAGAGAACTGCTCTTCGCCCGGCTTGTCTTCGGCATCGAAGAGCGATTGGACGGCTTCGGCGAGCGCATTCTCCCAAGGGGCAGCGTCGTCCTCCTCGTCTCGGCGGACCGTGGTATCTCCCTGTTGAACGACATGGGTGAGCTCGTGAGCGAGGAGCTCTTGCCCAGCCGGTGAGCGCAGATCGGAGCCCTCGCCCATAAACACATCAGAACCGACGGTGAACGCTCGGGCCTGAAGGCGGCGATTGAGCTCCGCTGGCTCGGCGCCGGTGTGCAGACGCACGTGGGAGAAGTCCGAGCCGAAACCGGACTCCATCTGCCGGGCGACGTCATCGGGCAAGGGAGCTCCAGACCCTCGACGGGCACGGATGCGCTGCTCGGTGTCCGCATCGACCCGCCCTCCCGCACCCCCGTCAGTGGACCGACGCTGGATCCGCTGCGCCGGGGTTCGGCGAACCTCCTGAGACTCAAGTGCGATGCCTTGGCGAATTCTGGACGTCACCTCTGCAGCGACCGCATCGGCTTCTCGTTCGGCGGGATCATCGGTGCCGCCGACGGAGAGTTTCGCTTGGAGGCGAAGCGCTGCGAATCGTCGAACACCCGCAACGTCACCTCCCGATCGGGTCGGAAACGTACCGAGCGTGGCACCCGACGGCTTCGCAGCGCCATCCGGGCTGGCTTCGGACCGTACGGATTCGGCAGCAGCAGGGCGACGTACTTGCCGGCTTGAGTCCACTAAGAAACGATATCGCTCGGGCTCGAGGCGGGAAAGCGAGACACGGCCTCGTTAGCAGGCGCCGGTGACGGCGACGGCTGAGATTCCAAACGGCTTACGCATGGGTGCGAAGCCAGTTCGCAATTGCCGCTTTCGCCCTCTGAGCAAAGGCCGACAAAGGAATGGGCAGCTAGTGCGGGGCGGTTCGGTACATCACCCGGTCTTCATGCCAGTCGTGGTTGTCGTAGACGAATGGTGGCGCTCGAATCCCTGCCTTGACTCGAGGGTTCAGTCGTGGTCCCCGTCGCCGTCTTCTG
>NZMN01000062.1 GCA_002694525.1 Methanobacteriota archaeon | reverse complement strand
GTGCAGGAGGCAGGATTCGAACCTGCGAACCGTTACGGACTGGGACCTCATCCCAGCGCCTTTGACCAAGCTGGGCGACTCCTGCGCCGACCTTCGCTCATTCCTCGCGTATATCAACACCGCGCCCGCCGTCAAACATGCTCGTTGGGCCAGCGCCCGCGAAGGCGCAACCACGCTTCGCTGCAGAACATCAATCCGTACACGGAAGCGAGCCACAGCGTCGGCCTTCCCCACGTCGAAACCGATGAATCACCGGGCAACACTCCCCCCTGAAACGCCAACAGGGAAGACAACCACACCAGGGTTGCACCGTGCACCATCCACCGAACAGCGCTGAGCAGTTCTCGAGAGGTCGCTTTCATCTCCGTTAATTCAGCCTTGGTCAGCAGAGCGGAGACGCCGACGATTTTGTCCAGTGCAGAACCTCCGTTCCATCGGATTCGGCCCAGTTGAAACCGTGTGAGGTATTCGATGGCCGAGAACATCGTGACCCAAACCACGACCACTTCGAGAAACGGTTCGGCGCCTCGCAGGTTGAGCGAACCCCACACCGTCCAGCCGAGCAGAATCCACAACCATGCGACCTGGAGCATCTGAAAGGTGTGGGCAAAACGACTCAGTTTCTGCAGCAGTTCCGCATCGTGGCCGAGCACCCATTCCAGCACCAGCACACCGACGGCCGCTAAACACGTCGTGGCGCTGACAAGCAGCCACCAACCCGACAGATCGGCGTCACGCCAAGCGAGCATGAGCGCCCCCATGACCCACGTCAGCACCGCCACCGTGGCCAAGTTGACCGCTGCCTGCATGGTGTAGAGTGGGTCGCGACCGTCTCGCAAGACCGCCAATCCGCCCATGAGCTTCACCTCGAACGCTGAATCGTCCACGATGCCGTGGGCTGCTGCCGCCATGCCGCCGGCCGACTTGATGCGAGCAGCCTCAACGATGCCCTGAGCGGCCCCTTCTTCCCATGCGTCACCGCCCGACCATGACGACCCTCGACTCGCTGCATGAGCCGCCCCCGCTCCACGGGACCGCCCGCCCTGCGCCGAGCGAGTTCGGGCCCACGCTCGTATTTCGGGCGTGATGATGTCCTCCACCTGGTCTTCGTTGAGGGGAGCACCGTGGTCGGTGTAGAGCCACCGGCACTGAATGGGAACGGGGTTGGGGTCAACGTCGGGTGCAACCATTTGGAACTGGCCGGGGCCCAAGGTTGGCAACTGAGCCACCAAATCCTGGTCCCCCCCGCTCTCCTTGAGGAGGTGTCGGACCTTTTCGACGTCCTGTGGCTGCGTGAACCGTCCGATGAAGGTCGTGTTGGCTTGGGCGAGGATCTTGTAGTCCACGTCACTCACGTTCTGGGTGGCCAAGACACAGGCCACACCGTACTTTCTGGCCTGTTTGAAGATCAGTTTGATGAGGTCCTTTGCCGGTGGATTGCGAGGGTGAGGTGGGAGGTAAGGCGCCACTTCGTCCATGAAGAACAGCAGTTTGAGTTCGCCGTCCGCCGGTTGTTGAGTGAGCATCCAGTCGTAGAGTTCTCGGGAGAGCTCTTGGACGAAATACTGCTTCTGATTCTCGTCCTGTATGGTGTTGAGGTACACGATGTTGAGCGGAATTTTTCCGGGCACGGCCGGCTCCACAAAGGCATCGATGTCGATGGGGACGCCGTTTGAAAACAGCAGTTGATTCACGCCCGACGAGAACGCTGCGAGGCGACGAGCAAGGTCGTTGCGCGTCGTTTTTGGAAGCCGCTCCTCGAAATCGGTCAGGCGGTGTTCAAGCATGACCTCGTTCCACGTGGGCGGGTCCATGCGGTCTTCTTCGTCCTCGGTAAAGCAGTCCGGGTAGAGATGGCGAATGAATTCTTGATGCGGCTCTCGAACCACTCGAGCCAGCGCCTGGAAATCACCGACGTCCAAACCGCAACGCGTCCCNTCCACCAGNATTTCGTAAAGGAANGGNTTGACCGTCTTGCCCTGNGTTTTNTCCACGTCATAGCCGGCNAGNTTGGCAAACCCGGCCGCCACCATGTCCCATGCCGTGATGGCCTCTTCCGCATCCAAATCGGCCGGCGGAGCGCGAAAGGGGTCGATGCACAACGGCANNCCNTTGCTGCGAAGCGGCGTCCAGATGCGCACCTCGCAGGTCTCGAGCAGTTTCTTCGCTCGGTTCACNAGGCCGTTCTTTTCCTCAAGTTCACCCAGATCGATGCCGAGNGCAAGACGAGCCAAGTCGCCCTGGGGGTCGATGATGAGCGACGGAATGCCTGCCAGCGCAGCCTCCTCAATGAGCGCCTTGGCCATGACCGTTTTTCCCGACCCGGTCGAACCCAACATGGCCCCGTGTCGAGCCAGCACCTGCGGTGCAATGTCGATGGCATCACCCGTGTCGCGACGGGTTCCAAGCAGCATCCCTTTTGGTTTGTAGTGCCGCTTTTTTGCCTTGCCTTCACTCAGAGCAGAATCGCTCACGGCAGCAACGTTGTCGTTGAACAAATCCTCGATCAGACCCCCCACGCCCGAGGTTTCGGAGGCCTCGTCCCCCGTGGACGAAGGCGGTGAAACCCGGTCGTCGGACGAACCCATGAGCGGCCGAACAGAGCAGGGGGTCTTGAAGGGCGCGACGAGGAGCCCGCTGAAAACGCACACTCAAGGAGGAGAAGAACAACGCCGGAGCATGAATCGCATCGCCATGGCTCGTCCTTCGTGGGACCAAGAAATGAGGCAGGCTGCCCTCGATACGCTTGACTCCCTGCACTGGGTCAAGGGGCCGCAAGGCAAGGCGTTCGGNAANGAGTTTTCNGCGTACAGCGACGCTGTTCAGGGCACGCCCTGTCAGAGCGGTTCGGTGGCGCTGTGGGCNGCCCTCCGTCTTCTTGACATCGGCCCGGGCGACGAGGTGCTGGTTCCGTCGCTGACCTACATCGCCACGGCCACGTGCGTCTCGCTTTGCGGCGCCACCCCGGTGTTTGTTGACGTCGAACCCTCGTACTGGTGCGTTGACCTCGCCTCGATGGAAGCAGCCCGAACTCCACGCACCAAGGCGGTCATCGCCGTTCATCTGTTCGGACAGATGTGCGACGACGANCTCGTTGANTGGTGCGAANAACACGGCATCGCTTACATCGAAGATGCAGCACAAGCTCACGGCGCCGTAGCCGGCGACGGGCGCAAAGCGGGCGGGGTCGGCGACGTGGCGTGCTTCTCGTTCTTCCCCTCAAAGAACCTCGCCGTTGGCGGGGAGGGCGGCATGATGACAACCCGCCGGGAAGATTTGGCTGCACGGATGGACGCCCTGGTGAATCACGGTCGAGATGCTCGTTTGGAATCCCACGAAGTGGGGTCCAACCTCCGCATGTCCGAGGTCGCTGCAGCCATCGGGCGCGTTCAACTCAAGCGACTGGACGGGTGGTTGGAGCGACGGCGTGAAATCGCAGCNCGATACCACGAAGCGTTTGCTTCCATCGAAGGGTTGGAGACGCCCGCAATTCGACCCGGGACGGCGCACGCGTGGCATCAGTACTGCTTGCTTGCGGACCATCCGGACTCGCTCCGAGCGACCCTTGACGATGCGGGCATCGACTCGCGGGTGTACTACGCCACCCCCATCCATCGACAGAAGGTCTACGAAGNCCACGAACAATTTGAGACGGCGCTGACCGTTACCGACGACATCGCCCATCGATTGGTGGCCATTCCCGTTCATCATCAAATGACNGACGATGACGTCGAGCGGGTGATCGCCGCTGTTCTTGCATCAAGCGGACTCTCGAGCTAACGTTTCAGCGAGCGCNCGATTGGACCACGAGCTCAACCCGGTGATCTCGTGCCCGATCCATTCGGGCATTGTGACCGACTGGTCGCTGCTTTGGAGCTCAACTTCGGCGAGCACAAGCCCCGCAAGTGCACCTTCAAATTCGTCGACCTCCCAGACGAAACCGTCCGGTCGGGTGACGACGTAGCGTGTTTTTCTCACCGATGGAAACGGTCCGTTTTCGAGCAATCGTTCAGCCATTTCTGATGAAACGGTCCACTCCAATTCCAGTGAAGTGTCCTTGGTGAGACGTGACTTGTAGGTCAGGATGTACGTCGCATTCTTCCGACGAAGGCGCGTGGTCCAGTCGCTCACCTCGTNCAGGTGGCGACGTTGTTGCTCACTCACGGCAGCCACCACGTGCCCCTTGTGGGTCAACGCATTGTCGCCAACTGCGAGCCATTCGCCAACGCCGTANTGTTGCTCGATGGAAACGGCTTCGCCNGCGGCTCGCCACGGTTTTTCTTCTCGAGCGTCGACGATGAACCGACGTTCAATCTCCATGTTTTCAGGCATGCGCATCGTCCTCCATACGAGGTTGCACAGGNANGTAGGACGGCATTTGAACCGNCACGAATTGNACGTCTTCGATCAGCTCCGTTCCTGCGGGACCCAAGGTCACCCGGTCGATGTTGAACCGNTCGTCGTTCAGCAGGGTTGCATCGCCCTNGGCGAGCCGCTGCTCAAGTTGTCGAGAGGTCGAAAACGCCCGCCAGATCAACCATGCAGGGAAGACGAGACTCAACGAGGCGAGCAGCATCTCCAGGACGACCACAGCGCTCACCCCGTTCGTTGAAGAAGACCGTTCCACGACGCTTCTGCGTAGGCTTGTGCCGATGCTGCAGGGTCGGTTGATGCGTGAATGCCGGAACCGACGATGATGCAGTCGGAGCCGGCCAGAACCGCCTCGGTCGGGTCGCCGTAGCGCTGACCCATTTCCCCGTCGCCNACGGCAAGNTTCACGCCNGGCGTCCAGATCATCTTCTCTTCGCCCACGGCATCCCGCAGAGCACTCACTTCCTCAGGCCTCGACCCGTTTCCGATGAAGCCAACCACACCGTCGTGAGCGCACCCGTTNCGCACCACTTCTCGGGTGTAGTCGGGGTTGAGCAGATTTCCTCGACTGGACATCTGCGCCAGAAGCAAAACGCCTCCCTCTCGATTTGCATCCTTCCATCCAGCCTGCAAACCGTCCACNACGTCGGGACCGCTGATGAGGTGGGCCGTGACCANATCCGACCAGGAACGCACGTCGTAGATGCCCGACATTTGGGCCCGACTGATCTTTCCGATGTCGGCGAACTTCCGGTCTTCAAAAATCAGCAGGTCGGCCTCGTGCGCAGCCTTGCAGAAACGACCCCATGCTTCGGGGGACCAGTCGTCAACAAGGTCCACGTGCGTTTTGAGCGCTGCAACGTAGGGGGCGACCGTCTCGATGAGGTCAAACANCCCCGCCATGGTGGTTCGGTCGGCGGCCAGACAAACCAGCGACCGTTTGGTGNCGGCGACGTTCATGTAGCGCTTGGCGATGGGGGAGGCGGTCAACCGCCATCGTTCGCCCCACGCCTCGGATGCCTCCATGCTTCGTCCTGAGGGCATCCCCTCCTCAATGCTTGCGGCGCCCGGCCGTTCGCACGGGAACATCATGTTCATGATGCACCCGTCCCTCCCCGTCTCATGCGACAGGCGCTGATGCTGACCGTCCTGTTGCTCCTCGTGCCGCTTTCGGGCTGCCTCGGTCAAACCGAATCCNCATCCCCCCAAGAAGCGGACACCCTCTATCCGTCCATCTGGGACCGCCACACCCTCGAATGGAACTGGACGGGNTCGTACGCTCGTGTACTGCAGGACGGTCCTCACCAACCCCTTCCNGTCCAGGAAGCCTTCATCGACGTTGACACCACGGGCACGTGGGAAGGTGGACCCAACTCCGCCGAAGTCCACCTTTCGTACTGGCTGCCGTCCAACACGGAAGCGGGCGAGCAGGTGCCGGTCATCGCCATCGTGAGTCCGTATTTTGACTACGGCTCGCCCGGCAGCCAATCCAGCCCAACCAACGTGGTCGGAGCCGGTCGCGGCGAGTTCATCTACGATAATTTCATTCCNCACGGNTANGCANTGGCNCAGGTCGCCGTGTTTGCCACCGAAGAAAGCACGGGCTGCTTCGACTACCGTGGAGACGGTGAAGGGCAAGGCATCCACGCTGCTGTAGAGTGGCTCGGTACGCAAAATTGGAGCAACGGTCACGTGGCCATTTACGGGAAATCCTACGAGGGCGCAACCGCTTGGGAAGCGGCCGCTCAGGGCAGCGAGTATCTGAAGACGATCGTTCCCATTTCAGGCACCACGGCGCTTGGCCCCCTGCTCTACAAGAACGGCAGCGCCGAGGCGCGCAGCCAGGTCATGCACTCCAACTACGGCGGGTCCATTCTCGACTACGACGGGGACGATTTGGACAACATGTGCGGCGACGTTCTCGAAGGGTTCCTGGCTGGNCCGATGCGGTACGGCCTGGGCGAACTCGACCCGTACATGGACAAGTACTACGATGAGCGCAGNCACATCGACAAGGCACTCGGCACNTACAACGGNAGCATCTACTGGGTTCAGGGCATGCAGGACTGGAACGTTGACCCTCACCAGGTGTTTGGCGGNCCACCGGGCACCCACTGGTACCAGGCGTACATNGACGCCGGTTACGAAGTCGGCGGCATGCTCGGGCAGTGGGAGCACAACTATCCTGACCAGTGGACCAAGCACAACAACCAGGAATCGGGATACGGCGGCGAGGCCATCCAGAACATGACCCGATGGGACTGGGGACAAGACCTGTTTGANTGGATGGAATACTACCTCAAAGGCATNGGTGANCGCCCAACGCTTCACGCACAGATTCAGAGNAACGACGGTGAGTGGCGCATCGAAGAAACCTGGCCTCCACTCGATGCGGCACCGGCCGAAGCCGACTGCACCTTTACGGGCGGGTCGGTCGGAAGCTCGTCCACCGTTACCGTTGCCTGTGCAGCGATGTCCGAGGAGCGAGACACGCACATCAGCGGACTGCCGACGCTCCATCTGGACGTCACACCGTCCTTTGACGGCGGGCAAATCTTTGCCGAACTTCGGGACGCTCAGACGGGGTTGAGGTTCGGCCACGCCACCATGGACGTTCGGTACCACGCGGGTGGATACGACGCACAAACCGTCGTGCCGTTCTCATCGGTTACGATGCTGATGGAATTCCAAGGGATGGACGTGATCCTTCCGGCCGGGCACGGCTTGGAAATCGTGCTGACGCAGTCGGGTGAGGATTACCTGGCGCCCGCTTGCGCAAACGCATGCCCCATCACGGTGAACGANGGAACGCTGACGTTGCCGACCATCGACCGGGACGGCTCAACGATCCTCATCACGCCCCAGGGCGAAGATGCTGCCAACAACCAGTGACCTCCTTCGGCGCAACTCCGGTGCAGCCAGCGAACGCCACCGNGNTGGTTTATGCATTTGCGCGAAAAAAATAACAGAAATCGCGCAAACGGCGGCTTTTGTGAAAGACCATGTAAAAATAGAAATCGTTTGAACAACTGATATCTTATTTCATGCGCGTNTGATTTCAAAANGTTCGAAATNAGTGAGCGTATGTTTCATATACCGCCCTCATAGCGGAGCGGATGATAACCATGTCTGACAAAGCAAAACTGGAATACATTTGGCTCGACGGATTCGAACCGACTCAGAGCCTACGAAGCAAGACGATGATCCGAACCGATTTCGGCGGCACGGTGGCTGAGTGCCCCATGTGGTCGTTTGACGGCTCGTCCACGTTGCAAGCCGACGGTGGNGATTCGGACTGCATGCTCAAGCCTGTGGCCATCTACCCCGACCCCGACCGCATCAACGGATACCTCGTCATGTGCGAGGTTCTCAACGCCGACGGCAGCCCCCACCGAACGAACGGCCGCGCCACCATCAACGACGACGACGACGACTTTTGGTTTGGTTTCGAGCAGGAGTACTTCCTCTGGGACCCAGAGACCAACCTCCCCCTCGGCTTCCCACGCGACCANACGCCTCAAGGCCAGTTCTACTGCTCCGTGGGCGCCAAGAANGCGTTCGGCAGAGACATCATTGAGGCCCATCTTGACATGTGCCTGGAAGCCGGTCTGAACGTTGAAGGCATCAACGCCGAGGTTGCTGCAGGCCAGTGGGAATACCAAATCTTCGCCAAGGGCGCCAAGGACGCCGGCGACCAGATCTGGGTTTCTCGATACCTCGCAGAGCGCAACGCCGAAAAATACGGNTTGGCCATTGACTGGCATCCAAAACCCCTCGGCGACACCGACTGGAACGGTTCGGGAATGCACGCCAACTTCAGCGACGGACGCATGCGCGACGAGGGCGGTGAGAAGCTCCTGTCGGAGATCTGTGAAGCGTTTGGCAAGAACATCAAGAAGCACATCGACGTGTACGGCGCTCACAACGAAATGCGACTGACCGGAAAGCACGAGACGCAATCGATTCACGAATTCTCGTACGGTGTCTCGGACCGCGGAGCATCCATTCGAATCCCAATCGGCACCATTGAGGACGGCTGGAAGGGCCGACTTGAGGACCGACGCCCGGCTTCAAACGGAGATCCCTACAAGATCGCAGCGGTCATCATCGAGACGACCAAGTCGGCTTACTGAACCTCAGCAACCACCGCTTCGCGGCGACGCAGTCGCTGAACGCCGANGAGGACGGCGAGGATCACCACGAGGGTGAACACGTTCGCCACGATCATCGCCGTCGATTCGATGAGAACGCCGTAAAGAAGCCACAGCGACAAAGCGACGGTGACCACGGTGAAGGTGGTCAACGAGATGCCTTCGTGCTGCTCATGCACCCAGACGTCCCGTATCTGAGGAATCCACGCAACGATGCCCAGCCCACCGGCCANCAGGCCGATGGCTTCAATCCACGGTTCGGCCATGGATGCTTGGCCTTCGCCAACCGGTTTCAAGGCTTCTGGAGCGCCTGTCCGAGATGCTCGTTCAGCGANGGGGTTGAGAGGNTGATCGACGCCACGGTCGACCACGGGATGTCCTCAGGTGCTTTTCTTCCCACGACGTGCATGCGCATCGTGGTTCCGTACGGAAGACTGGCTTCGATTCGACGTTCACCTGCCGCCAGGTTGAGTTTGCTGGGTTTGGACGAGAGAAACCCACGCCACCCTCTGGGGTGCNCAACCTCGCCCAGCAACGGGGTNCGCCGTCCGGACTGCCATTCGTCCACGGCTTGCCCCAACCCAAGGTTGAGCACGTCGCCTTTGCAGATCAGCCCTCCGTTCAGCTCCACCTCGTCCCACGTTCCGAANCCCGCCACGGTTTCGGCCAGCGCTTCGTTGAGTTTTCCGGGGTGCTCGCTCTCGAGGAGTTCAATGAACCCTGCCTCGTCCTTGACGATGCTGCCCAGGTCCATCACGCTGGCTGGCCAGTCCAGGTTTCGATTGGTGAACGCCAGCACGACGCGCACGTCGATTTCATCGGCGCGCGCCACGCGTTCTTGATGCATGGCGAGGAGCATGCGNGCCTTTCTGGAAATGCGNTGATTCACGGTGCTGTGGTTGTGGGTCGTCCCGTTCTTTCGATGCTGAATGAATTCCTCGTTTTGATTGATTTCAAACGAGCCCGACCAGTGNTTNTGCTCAACGACCAGCATCGTGTTTCCTCCCACCACAACCATNTCGATTTCNCGNTTNCCGCCTTGCTCAACGTCCGGNATTCGGACCGATTCGAAAATGCGCCAGCCGTTGGCCTTTCCNGCNGCCCGNCTGATCTTGGCCAGTCGNTGTTCGGCAAGTTCCCCCGCGCGATGGATCTCGTCGGGAGGATGGAATCGCCGCCGTTCCCGCCACCAGGTCCATCGCTGACCGATTCTCATGCTTTCACCGCAGAAGTTCGGCCACGCTGTCGACGATGATGCTTGGACGCTGTTCGGCNCCTTTCGGCAGGGCTTCAACGTCTTCACGGGTTGCTTCGCCGGAAAGAACCAGCACGCCGACCACACCGGCCCGCGTGGCCATCGCCATGTCGGTGTANAGNCGGTCGCCGACCATGGCNCAACGTTCTGGTTTGAGCCCNAAGGCTTCGATTTTATGCAGAATCATCCCCGCGTTTGGTTTGCCGGTGATGTGTTCNGGATCAACGCCCGTNGTCGCTTTGAACATCGCCAGGTAGGCACCGACNTCGGGCAGACCACCGTCGGGACTCGGGCAGACCATGTCGGGGTGGCTTGCGACCANCGGCACACCTGCGTGCATGTGGATGCTGGCTTGAGCGATTTTCTCGTAGGTCAGCTCCGTGTCGTAGCCGAGAACCACGTACTCTGGGTCGGCACTCTCGGTGCTGACGCCGATGGCNTCCACCATGCTTCGCATGCCTTCGGTACCGACCAGCCACGTTTTCGTGATGCCGTTCTTTTGCAGCCAGGCCAGCAGGTCGTGGGTGGACAGCAGGACGTCGTCNTCGGTGGCTTCAAGACCGAGGGCGTGGAGTTTGGTGAGGTACTGNGCGACNGATTTTGAGGAGTTGTTGGAGAGAAAATACCGCTGGACACCTTGCGATTTNCANCGCTCGAGAAACGCCTCGGCNCCTTCGATNAGTTCACCTCCAAGGTAAATCGTACCGTCAAGGTCGAGAAAAACGGCATCGATGCCCGAGAGNGATGCGTCCATGGTGCTGCCTTAGAACATCAAGGTCTTGAACATGAACCATGGGGAGTGGAGGTTTTCCTGCGCTTCTTTGCTGGCGATCATTTCCGTCATCATCTCCTGGATGGCCGGTTTTTTGGCGGCTTTGCCGACGAACCAGTTCAGCAACCACCCGCGACGACTCATTTTCTGCATNCGGAACGAATTGGTCAACTCCGGGCCGAGCGCTTTCCACAACGCCTCCTGATAGGCTTCAGGCGACTTTCCCTGCATGATGTGGTGAGCCGCCATTTCACCGCTGACCAGTGCGTTGCCNACCCCNTCGCCGCTGAAGGGGTCGACCAGCGACGCTGCGTCGCCCACGAGGTAGATGCCGTTGCTTGCCGAGCGGCGAGGCTGCCGATGTGCTTTCTTNCGAGGGGAACCAAACGGAAGCTGCCAGCCTTTGCCCGAACCGGCGATCATGCTGGCGTTGGCGAAGCGGTCCTTGAACAGCGGATGTTCGGCGATGACTTCGGCCTGNAGCGCCTTCAGTTTCTTCGACTGCTTGTCCAGCAGGGACATCACCATGCCGATGCCGACGTTGACCACGCCTTCAGCGACNGGGAAGAGCCAGAAGTAGCCGGGNATCACGGTGTCGACAAAGTGAATTTCAATGTCGCCAACGTTGTCCTCGCACCCCTTGACGCCGCGCCAGTACTCCCTGTAGCCTGCGCAGTAGTGGTCACGGTCCATCATCGGCTCCTCGTAGGTTTCCTCAAGCATGGATTTTGCCACCGGGCAGCGGTAGCCCGCAGCGCCGACGACGTTCGGGGCGTGGTAGGTGAACTCCGTGCCGTTTCGTCCACCGACTCGGACGACAACACCCTTGGCGTGNCGTTGANTNCCGCTTCCTTTCCCCGGGTCGTCACCGCCTTTTCCGTCGTCGTAGAGAACCTCTCGCACATCACCGCCCTGAAGCACGGCGCCACCAGCGTCTCGAACCAGCTGTTGNACCTGGTTGAACAGCAGATGGTCNAATTGNTGGCGCGGCAGGGAGTAGCCCGCTTCGAGGCGTTGAACGTCTTCTTCAGGCAGCGCCACTCGAACGNTGTGGCCCTTGGGTGAAGAGAACACGATGCCGGTCACGCGAAAGTGAGGTGTGGCTTCCAGTGTCTCTTTCACGCCCAATTCTTTGACGTGGCTGAGGGACTTTCCACCCNCGGCGTCACCGCAGATTTTGTCGCGTGGCCACGTCTCTTTTTCGATNAGAAGNACGCGTTTTCCTTCCATGGCCAAGTAGCCGGCCGCCGCAGATCCGCCGGGNCCTCCACCAACCACGATGGCGTCAAAGGTTTCTCCGTCNCNCGGAGCAGGCCCGGAATCAATGGGCTGCTTCCACACGACCTCGGCGCCGGTGCGTGGCTCCCCCATGGTGCGGATGGAGCATGGGCACCCTTTGAGGCTATGCTTCTCCAAGGTTCAGGCACCACCATGCTCATCACCTGCAGGGCGTTCCCGAGACCATGGATGNNGGCGGCGTAAATNCGGTGACGCCGTTCGTTCCNCAGCGNCGAAAAGCGGCGATGGTCCTCTTGGTCGTGACGCTTGTTTGGGGNGCGACCTTCATTTGGATGAAGCAGGCACTGAATGCATTGGAGGTCGAGATCGAGACGTTTGGTACCTTTCCTGTCGTGGCGTTTCTGGTCGCTCTGCGCTTTTCCATCGCCATGGTGCTCGTTCTCATCGCCTTTCCAAAAACAATGGCAGGACTGAAGTCAGCGCCCGTCTGGAAGGGCGGGGGCATTCTGGGAGGGCTGATGCTCGTCGGGTTCGTGAGCCAGATGGTGGCCCTTAACGACATCAACCCGTCCACGTCGGCGTTTCTCACCTCGCTGTACGTGGTGATGACGGCTTTGCTGACCGTCCGCTTGAGCCAGCATCCACCGCGTCGAGCCCTGTATTGGGGCGTCCTCATGGCGACGATCGGAGCTGGGTTCATCGAAGGACCTCCGCACCTGTCGTGGGGTGCGGGCGAACTGATCACCGTTGCGTGCGCTCTTTTCTTTGCGTTGCACATCATCTTCACGCAGAAGCTGACCCTGGAACTCGATCCTCTGATGCTGACGCTGACCTCGTTCATCGTCGTCGCGGGCGGCTCTCTGTTGCTGACGCTTGGCTCGTCGAGCGACTCGTTCACCATGATGGCGGACGTTGTGCGTCGGGAAGGCGTCATGGAACCCATCTTCCTTTTGGGCTTGGGCGGGTCGTTCTTCTGCCTCGTCGCCCTCAACATGTTCCAGCGTCACATGCATCCGGTTCAAGCGGCCATCATCTACGCCTTTGAGCCCGTGTGGGCCACCTTGTTCGGTTTGGGCCTCGGACTTGTCGATTGGACATGGTGGATTCCGTTCGGCGGAGGGGTCCTTTTGGTAGGAAACATCATCGTGGAAATTACATCCCCAAACGAGGAGACTGAAAGCACGTTGCAGGAGGCGGAGTAGAATGGTTGAAGGGGCGTGGTTCGTTGGCCGAAGTGGAGATACGCATGACGGACAAACAACATCCATCCCGCTTTGCGACCAATGCTGTTCACAGTGGGACGCAACACATTGGGGACGCGGTCAACACCCCCATTTTCCAGTCCTCCACGTACAAGCTGACCGATGAGCGATACGCCGGTTGGGCTGCGGGCGCTCAACACACCCTGCTGTATGCGAGGCTCTCCACGGTTAACTCCGATGCGGTCGCCCAAAAATTGATCGCGCTCGAGGGTGGCGAAGACGCCGAGACCTTTTCATCGGGCATGGGGGCCATTTCAGCGACGCTAATGGCCCTGCTCAACCAGGGCGACCACATGGTCGCCAGCGCCGACATTTACGGCGGAACCTACGGTCTTCTGACCGAAGAATTCCCACGCTTTGGTATTTCGACCACGATGGCCGACATGCGAGACCCGGCGTCCTACGAGGCGGCCATCCAGGACAACACGAAACTTCTGTACATCGAGACGCTGACCAACCCCGTGCTCAAGGTCTGCGACATCGAGGCGATGGCCGACGTTGCGAAGCGACACAACCTGCTCCTCCTCATCGACAACACCTTTGCATCGCCGTGGGGGTGCAAACCGTTGGACATGGGCGTCGACCTCGTTCTGCACTCCACGACAAAATACCTCGGCGGCCATTCAGGAGAACACGAAACTTCTGTACATCGAGACGCTGACCAACCCCGTGCTCAAGGTCTGCGACATCGAGGCGATGGCCGACGTTGC
>NZMN01000061.1 GCA_002694525.1 Methanobacteriota archaeon | reverse complement strand
GGAACCAATTCTGGCTCCACCATATCATACACAGTAACTGTAGACGATGTAGCGATGGCCATAACTCAATCCCAAACGGGAACAGTCAGCGAGGCAGCTACTTCGGGCACCACTGTTATGACTGTATCCACATCGGGCGACTCCGCGGAGAGCTTCAGCATAACCTCTGGAAACAGCGACGGGATATTCGCCCTCTCCAACGCCGGAGTGATTACAATCGCATCCACTACAAATTTGGATTACGAGTCTAAGACGTCGTACACATTGTCGATAACAGGTGTCTCGGGATCGAGCTCAGACACTGAGGACCTGACTATCTCCATCAGTGACGCCAATGATCAGACACCAACCTATTCCGCCACCGATGCCAACCCGGACGTGACAGAGGGAACCACTGCCGTTGATACAAACGTCGCGATAACAGACACAGATACCGGGGACTCCAATTCCTGCACATTGGGAGGGTCCGACTCTGGAAGTTTCACATGTGCTGTTGATTCATCTAGCTACAGCCTTGCATTCTCATCAGAGGCGGACTTCGAAGCAGCCTCTGTTGACGGCGACGACGTTTACACGGTCACCGTCACAATCAACGATGGCGCCCAAAACGGGCCTACAGTCACCTACACTGTCACTGTAACGAACATTGACGACGTTGCACCTGTGTTCACTAGCTCCTCAACTATTAGCATCGCAGAGAATGTGCAAGCTGTCGTTGCTTTGACTGTGACAGACGTGGACTCTTCAGCGGCTCCAGATTACACATTGTCAGGAACAGATAGCGACCTCTTCGAAGTGATTTCTGGCACTCTGAGGTTTGCTTCAAGCGGAGGTCAAAATTTCGAGTCAATGACTTGCTCCTCTAACCCCTGTGTAGTCACAGTGACCGCCACGGACTCCGGTGGAAACGAAGCCACTCAGCAGATCTCCGTCACAATTACGGACGATGACGAATTCAACGTTTCTGCACCAACAGACTCCAATGCAGATGCTAACACCCTCGCTGAGGATGCTTCGAATGGGGCGCTTGCGAAAATAACTGCTTCCGCATCCGACGCAGATGGGACGACTAATACAATAACCTACGACATTACGTCCCAGACATGTTCGGATGCCTTCCAGATTGGAGCCTCATCTGGCATAATCACCGTCTCAGACAATACGGCAATAGACTTCGAAACTGCAAGTAGCTGCGACATAACGGTCAGAGCCACAAGCGCGGACCAATCAACCTCAAGCACAACATTCACTGTCTCAGTCACGGATGTTGACGACGTTGCACCGAGTTTCACATCCTCAGCCTCCATTACCATGAATGAAAACGTTCAGGATGTTGTGTCCCTGACAGTGACTGACGCAGATTCTTCTGCCGCTCCGACTTACACACTTTCGGGTACTGACAGTGACCTCTTCCAAGTAAACTCCGGCACTCTCAGGTTTGTTTCAAACACAGGCCAGAATTTCGAGTCGATGACATGTTCAGCCAATCCGTGTACTGTGACCGTGACGGCGACAGACGCTGGAGGCAATACTGGCACTCAGGTTGTTTCAGTCACCATACAGGACGTCAACGAGGCCTCGCCCGAGTTTACGGACGGGGCCACAGCCACGGCCACGCCCAATGAGAACCAGCAGGCGGTCGGCACCTACGCGGCCACCGACGCCGACGGCACTGCCACCCAGACCTACTCGATCCTGACCGCCACCCAGAACGCGGCCAGCGTCGACCACGACCTGTTCAGCGTCGCCTCCGGTGGCGTCCTGACCTTCGCGACCGCCCCCAACTACGAGTCCGCAGGCTGCGGCTCCGGGGACGACTCCAACACCTGCGNNGTNGTNATNCAGGTCACCGACGGGGNCAACACCGACACGATCACCGTGACGGTCAACGTCCAGGACGTCGACGAGTTCGATGTAAGCACCCCCACTGACTCAGANGCAGACGANAACANACTNGCNGAAGACGTCNCGAATGGAGCCTCNGCGGAGATNACAGTGAGTGCCACNGACGCNGATGGGTCANCNAANACCGTCACCTACGNNNTNTCAAGCCAGTCCTGTTCCGGAGCTTTCGCCATNGACTCCAACTCAGGTGCCGTGACGGTATCCGACACTTCTGCCATAGACTACGACACATCACAGTACTGCACACTAACAGTTCTGGCAACCAGCAGCGATGGCTCCTCAGCAGGGGCCACNTTCAATGTGACGCTTCAGGACGTCAACGACCAAACCCCGACATACAGCTCGAGTGATACCACACCCTCCATCGAAGAAGGGAACACATTAGTCGAGACCGTCGCCATAACCGACACAGATACAGGTGACTCCAATACATGCTCTCTGACGGGCCAGGACTCCAGCCTGTTCACTTGNACCGTGGATGCCACTGAGTATGCTTTGTCCTTCACAAACGCCCCAGACTTTGAGAGCCCNCTTGACNGCGGATCAGACAACACATACGTGGTCTACGTCACGATNAGTGATGGAACNAACAGTGGGAGNATGGTCCANTATACCATAACCGTCACCGACAAATCCGAGTTCACAATCGGCGCGACCACTGACTCAAACGCAGTATCAAACACCGTCTCCGAGGGAGCAGCAGACGATACCGAGGTCGGCATAACCGCAGTGGCGACAGATGACGATTCAGGCGACACCGTGACTTACTCCATGCAGACCAACACCACNGCATGCAACGGTTGGTTCGACATTGGCNCCACNGACGGNATAGTAAGGGTGGATGGCACATCNGAACTCGATTACGAGACCGTAACCGCATGTCTNGTCTNNGTGACTTCCACCTCNAGCGACTCAAGCACCAGCACCAAGGAATTCACAATCGCCTTGACGGACGTGGACGAGTACGATGTCACACCACCCACCGACACAGACACCGATGAGAATACCCTGGCTGAGAACGTGGCCAATGGCGCATCCGCTGAGATAACTGCATCTGCCAGCGACTCAGATGGTACAGACAACACAGTGACCTATGGGATTGCCTCGCAGACCTGCACAGGTGCCTTNACCATCGCTGGTAGCACAGGCGTCGTGACCGTCGCCGANACCTCGGCGATCGACTTCGAGACCGCGAGCAACTGCTATGTCGTCGTGAGGGCCACCAGCGCNGACGGGTCGACCGCTGACACGAACTTCNCTGTGACNATAACCGATGTCGATGAATTCGACGTCACTGCCCCGACCGACTCAAACTCNGATGCCGACTCCGTCTCNGANAACGCAACTTCGAGTNCCCTGGTNGGCATAACNGCAANNGCNTCCGATGACGACGCGTCGACGAGCACGGTCTCATACGACNNCACAAGCCAGTCCTGCACAGGGGCCTTTGCCATTGACTCCGCCACCGGCGTAGTCTCGGTGGCAGATGCATCTGTCATCGATTACGAGACGGCCGAGACCTGCNCCGTGACCATCAGGGCAACAAGCCAGGACCAATCCACAGCAAGCACAACCTTCTCNGTGTCNGTNANAGATGANGACGAATCGGACGTTTCCACTCCGACCGACGCGNATGGGGACGCCAATGAAATCCCNGAGAACGCANNAGNCGGGGCCTCTGCCCANATCACCGTGCTGGCCTCTGACTCCGATGGCACAACGAACACCGTGACCTACCAGATCACGGCGCAGTCATGCACCGGACTGCTGGCTGTGGACACTACCTCAGGCATAGTCACNGTNGCAGACAACTCAGGACTGGATGCAGAGACAACGACGAGCTGCACCGTCACCGTGGAAGCAGCTAGCACTGATGGGTCGACCGCGTCTTCCACGTTCACCGTGACCATTACTGACGTCGATGACACAGCGCCNGTCTTCACCTCCGACTCATCCATATTGGTAAACGAGAACGTGCAGGACATNGTTGCCCTGACAGTCACGGACGTGGACTCCACTGCCGCCCCGACCTACACATTGTCAGGCACGGACAGCACGCTCTTCGAGGTTAGCTCAGGCACATTGCGATTCGCATNGTCATCCGGACAGGACTTCGAGTCCATCACGTGTNCNTCCAACCCATGCGTNGTNNTCGTCACNGCGACNGANGCTGGNGGCAACACAGCAGACCAGACTGTTGTCGTCTCCATAGTCAACATCGATGACGAGGCCCCAACATTCACCTCCTCATCCACCGTATCCGTCGACGAGAACTCCCAGATNGCCCACAACGTCACAACTGACGACTTGGACTCCAATTCAGCAAGCTACATCGTCTTCGGGGGAACCGATTCCGCGTTGTTCTCNATAGACGGCACGACTGGTGCGCTGACATTCATCGATGCNTCGGGACAGGACTTCGAGTCCATAACATGCAGTGCCAACCCGTGCGAAGTCATCATCCGTGCCTCAGACACAGCTGGAAACACTGCTGACCAGACCATCAGCGTCAGCGTCAATGACGTGAACGAGCACGACGTGTCCACCCCGATTGACTCCGACTCCGACGCCAACGAGATTGCTGAGAGCGTGGCNAATGGCACAGAAGCGCAAATCACCGTATCGGCCTCCGATGCAGACGGATCTAACAACGGCATCGCCTANGACATAACGGGCCAGTCCTGCGCAGGCGCCTTCACNGTNGATGCCTCNACCGGCGTCGTGACTGTCGCAGACACGACCGCCNTAGACTTCGAGACGGCATCGACATGCACCCTCACAGCAAGGGCCACGAGCGATGATGGAACCACGGCGAGCACTACCTTCACGGTCACAATCACCGACTCGAACGAGATCCCNGTCCAAGCCCCGACCGACTCTGACGAAGCCTCCAACGAAGTCTCCGAGGCTGCATCACAGGGCGACTCGGTAGGAATCACGGCAGTAGCTACAGATGGCGACCCGACAGACTCTGTGACTTACACCATCACCAGCCAGTCATGCACGGGCGCNCTACAAATCACTGACANCGCCAGCGGNGTNGTCACGGTNGCCGACGCAACTGCACTGGACTACGAGAGCTCTACGACGTGCACACTCACTGTCCTAGCCACCAGCACTGACGGATCCACCGCGGAGTCCACCTTCACATTGGACATATTGGATTCTGATGAGTTCGATGTCACCAAGCCAACAGACGTCAATGACGATGCTAACTCNGTATCCGAGGATGCCGCGACCGGCACCACCGTGGGAGTCGTCGTAAATGCGGTTGATGCNGATGGCACNACCAATTCGGTCACATATGCCATCACGGCNCAATCATGNGCAGGNGCATTCTCAATCGACTCCGGAACNGGCGTCGTTTCGGTCGGCGACTCCACGGCCCTCGACTTCGACACGACAGCATCATGCACGCTGACNGTCGAGGCNACCAGCGCTGATGGCTCCNCCGAGGACGAGACCTTTACCGTCAGCCTGACGGACGTCAACGACCAAGTTCCGGTCTACACGCCAACGGATGCGTCCCCAAGCGTCACCGAGGGCGACACAGCCGTTGACAACGTCCATATCACCGATACAGACACAGGGGATGTCAACACCTGTTCANTGACTGGCCAGGACTCGAGCCTCTTCACATGCACCGTGACGGAGTCCGAGTACACGCTCGCCTTCACNAACGCACCTGACTTCGAGAACCCGTTGGATGCCGGAGCGAACAACAATTACCAGGTCTACGTCACGATATCGGATGGCACCAACACCGGCCAGACAGTCCAGTACTCCGTAGACGTCACCGACTCCAACGAGTCGGCCGTCGGCGTGACCACTGACGTCAACTCCGCGTCGAACACCGTCGCNGAGAACGCTGNNNATGGGACCGAGGTCGGAATCACCGCACTCGCCACNGATGACGATGGCTCCGACGGAGTCTCGTACAGCATGGCTGCTGACACCACGGACTGTGATGGCTGGTTCGAGATCGGGCCAACCGATGGAATCGTNCGCGTCGCNGACTCCCTCGCAGTCGACTTNGAGNCCGCAGCANCCTGCACTCTGACCGTCACATCCCNGTCTGACGATGGAAGCACATCCACAGCGTCCTTNGACGTCCAGATCACAGACTATGANGAGTTCGACGTCACCCAGCCAGTGGATGACAACGATGATGATAACGANATACCAGAGGACGCGTCTGCTGGCACGACCGCCAATATTACCGCCTCTTCGAACGACGCCGACGGTACGACAAACGCAGTGACATACAGCATCGTGTCACAGACCTGCACCGGAGCGTTTACCATCGACACTAGCTCNGGTGANGTTTCAGTCGCGTCATCCTCTGCGATCGACTACGAGGCAGCATCGACCTGCGCCATCACAATCAGGGCGACGAGTGCGGACGGGTCGACCGGAGACTCAACCTTCGTCGTGGAGATAACGGATGTCAACGACATCGCGCCTCAGTATGTTGCGACCGACGCCAACCCTGAGGTGTCGGAGGGAACAACATCCGTGGACACCCTCGCGATCACAGACGAGGATTCAATNGGCTCATACACCTGNANNCTNACAGGNGACGACTCAGCACTNTTCACGTGCATCGTGACAGGATCGTCAGCCAACTTGGCGTTCCAGACCGGCCCCGACTACGAGTACCCAAGCGACGATGACGGAGACAACGTATACCACGTNTCGCTCTCCATAAGCGATGGTGCCGCNGATGGCGGCCAGGTGGACTACGCCGTCACAGTGACGGACGATCCGCCCGAGGGGGTGTTGTCCATATCCGGAGACGCATATGACGGGGCCACGCTGACCGCGGACACCAGCCAGATACTCGACTCGGATGGCTCCGCGGGTACGTTCCAGTGGCACAGAGACGGAGCCATCATCATCAATGCGACNGGTAGCTCATACACGATCGGCGACTGCTGTGACGTGCTCGGGTCAGTCTATTCCGTGACCATCACATACACCGACCTGCTTGGGACCATTGAGACCCTGACGAGCGCCAACACGGCCCCAGTCACACTCAACCCTACCGGGGACCTCGATGGCGACGGAATACCGAACGCTGAGGACGAAGACATNGATGGAGATGGTGCGAACAACACGATCGATCAGATGCCTTACGACGCATCTGAGTCCTTGGACACCGATGGCGACGGAATCGGCGACAACGCGGACACCGACGACGACAACGACGGAATTGATGACAGCAGTGACCTGTTCCCGNTGGACGCCACCGAGACCACCGATGCTGATGGCGACGGAATCGGCGACAACGCGGACACCGANGACGACAACGACGGACTATCCGACGCTGACGAGCCCGAGGGCTGCCAATTCAATCCAGACTGCGACGATGACGGAATCCTGGACTCGGCGGATGCCTTCCCAGTCGACGCCACCGAGAACACAGACACAGATGGCGATGGAACGGGCGACAACGCGGACACCGACGACGACAATGACGGCACGCTGGATGCGGACGACTCGTTCCCGATGGACCCAGCCGCTGACACCGACACAGACGGCGATGGCCAGCCAGACGACCTGATCGGAGCTTCCACGACGGGCCTCGTGAGGGACACGGATGACGACAACGACGGGATCCCAGACTTGGTCGACGACTTCCCCCTAGACGCGAACGAGTCCGTCGACAGTGACAACGACGGCATCGGCGACAACGCGGACACCGACGACGACAACGACGGAGTTGATGACGCTCAGGACGCATTCCCGAACAACGCCGGTGAGACGCGTGACTCGGATGGCGACGGCACCGGCGACAACGCGGACACCGACGACGACAACGACGGCGTCTCCGACGTGGCAGACGCCTTCCCGCTGGATGCGAATGAGACTGCTGACTCGGACAACGACGGCACCGGCGACAACGCGGACACCGACGACGACAACGACGGAGTCTCTGACGACGACGACCCATTCCCGAACAACGCTGGTGAGAGCAGAGACATCGATGGCGATGGCATTGGAGACAACGCTGACAACGACGACGACAACGACGGGGTCATAGATGGGAATGACGAGTTCCCCGAGGACCCGTCCGAGTCCAAGGACACAGATGGCGACGGCATCGGCGACAACGCGGACACCGACGACGACAACGATGGAGCCCTGGACGAGGACGATGCGTTCCCACTCGATCCAACCGAGTCGGTGGACACTGACAACGATGGAATCGGCGACAACGAGGACACTGACGCGGACGGCGATGGCGTGGCTGACGACAGCGCGGGCCTCCTCGAGGACCTCGAGAGCCAGGAGAACTTCATCCTCCTACTCGCGGCTGGACTCCTCATCGTGGCTTTGATAGCCATCATAGCGATCATCACTCTGTTGAAGGTGCTTCAGCGCCTCGACCAGGACGGCGATGGCGACTTCGACATGGACGACGTCAAGATCCTTGGAAGGAGGCTCATGGGCTCCGACAAGATCGACGAGACGATGAGGAAGAAGTGAGCCCCTACTGGAACACTGGGGACAAACAGGGTGCCGACAGGCTTGAGGACCAAACTACGGGGTGATGGCGCAGTGGCGGTGGACATGGAGGACCTGGCCTACCACCTCTGCACCATCGCTCAACGAGCTGGTGACAAGATCAGGGAGATCAGACTAACCTTCTCGGAC
>NZMN01000060.1 GCA_002694525.1 Methanobacteriota archaeon | reverse complement strand
TCTTGCCGTATTTTCGAGCCAAATCGTTGTTGCTGCCACCCTTTTCCCACATGCCGTCGTACCACTGCTCGAGGTAGACTCTCCGCTCTTCCGTGATGCCGTAGGATCGGGCCTGCAGGTCGAGCATCGATCGTTCGTTGGGGGTGATCGTGTGGTCTTTTTTGGCGAGGTAATACATCTCCAGATACCCCAATTCTTCTTTGGTGTGCGATTCCGGGATCAGCCGAGACGAAACCCCGCCCAGGGTAGCGATGATGGGTCTGCGCAGAATCAGCAGCGTCATCCCGATGAAGACCCCGCCGATCCACCCTCGGTCGAAAACGGATTCCATGAGTTCGGTGCTGACCAGGAACAAGATCGCTCCCAAACCGGCGAAAACAGTGGTCGTGAACGTCTTGCGGAGTTGCTCATCGATACCGAACATGTCGTTTTTGATCACCGCGTAGGTGAAGATAACTCCCTCAAACAAAGCAGCGACCACAACCGCTGTGGGCATCAGAGGCGGTATGTACAACAGCAAGCGGGTGGCGTCCAGATTTGGGTTGAAGACGTTTGTCTCCAGGGACGGTGATTCACCGATTGTCACAACCATCCAGAACAGAATCAGCGTGGTTGTGATTTGCATCGCCGTTTTACCGATGAATCCGAGACGAACCGCTCTCACTTCTCCGGATAGGTTTGCATCGTTCTGTTCGTCGATTCGAACTTTGGAACGGGAAAGTGCCACCGTTGCAACGATGGCTCCGATGAGGGGTATGAACAGCAGCACCCTGGTCAAGGGCCCCAACGCAACGTTCGACATGGTCAGTGGGTAAACGGATGCGTATTCCTCAGTGCACGTCACCTCGAAGGGCAGAGGATCGCCGGACGCCGTCTTTCCTTCTCCGATGCCCACGTCCTCGCAATGCACCCAGCTTATGTCTCCGATGGCGACGCTCGTTCCCCCGGCCACGTGACTCACCGACAGGACGAAAGCCAAGCAGAACATTGGAATGAGGTACAGACTGTGAAGCCTGAACGAGCCAGCGATTTTCGTTGCCCAGTTTTTCTTGCTGTAGAAGGTTGCTGCGGCCATGTACAGAATGAACAGTTGAAGCGACATGGTGTAGTACACCACGCGCGCCGGTTTCAACACGTTCAACATTTCTTCCGGCCACGCAAAAAGCCAGAACAACATGGATGTGAAGCAACGCAGTGCTTCGGTGACCAGCATCAACGCCATGAATCGGTTTTTCGTTTTGCCAGGGTTTGCCTTGAGAATTAAGTAGGCAAGGAAAAGCAAAAACACGCCCGATGCAATGCTGAAAATTGCCAACAAATGCCAATAACCAAGAAACGAGCCAACGGAACGGAGGTAATACTCGAGTGGCCCTCCAACATCCGCCATGGGAATTTTTCCAATTTTGAATATATTATTTTATTGACGGCAAACGAAAACAACGACGCCTGACCGGCCCGATCCGCGAGCGGGGGTCTCAGACTTTGGTTTGCTCGGGCCCGTCGCCGGGTTCGTCAAACATCAGTGCCTCTCGGGGCACGCCCAGCATGGCTTGGCGAAGCGAAGCGCGCAGTTCGGTCAATTCGCCGTAGCAGACCAACACGTCGTCGTAGCGAAGTTGCACGTCATGGTCGGGGTTCCAGACCAAGCGGTCGCCTCGAGAGAGGGCGAACACGGGGGTTGAGGCAAAGACCTCGTCCAGTCGCTTCCCGACCATCTTTGGGTGGTTGCGCAGTTGCAGTGAAAGCACGCCTGACCCGGGGACGGTTCGCAAAAGTTGACCGATGTCAACCTCCGAAAACGCCGTGTCTTCCATCACGTAGTCCACGATGGCACCGGCCACGTTCACGCCGCTGGCCTTCTCAATGCCTTCCAGACCGGGGGACGAGTTCACCTCCAAAACGAGCGGACCGTTGTTTCCTTCAAGGAGGTCCACACCGGCGATGTTCAGGCCCAGCACACGCGCCGCACGGCAGGCGGCCTCGGCGTAACCCTCGGGCAGGTCNACGCGCTCAACCGTGCCGTTGAGGTGGAAGTTGCTGCGAAACTCCCGGCCGCGAGCACGGCGACGCATGCAGGCCACCACTTTGTCNCCCACGACCAGGGCGCGGATGTCCTTCCCGTGGGACTCNGCGATGTATTCCTGAACGAGGACNGCTTTCCCGGTCATCAGCAAACCCTGAACGAGGTTGCGGACCTCGAAGGCGGTGTGGCGAAGAAACACGCCGTCGCCTTGGGTGCCTTGGGTGACCTTGACGACGACCGGCAGGCCACCGACGGTGTCGATGGCTTGTTCCACATCCAGAATGTCCCGGACGTAGACCGTTTTAGGGACGGGGAGNCGGTTCCTGGCAAGAATTTGCGATGCGTTGAGTTTGTCGCGACTCTGGATGATGCCCTGGCCGGTGTTGGCGGTCCAGATGCCCAACTGTTCGATGTGTCGAAGCACGGCAACACCGTGCTGCGTGATGGAATGGCCGATGCGAGGGATCACGGCGTCTTTCGCAAAGGCTTGGCCGCGATGCAGCACGTCGACGCTGCCCTGATTGACCACCAGCGAGAACTTCATCGGGTCGCACACNTCCACGTCGAGGCCGCGTTTNCTTGCCTCCTCAACGATGCGCCGCGTGCTGTAGAGCCGAGGCCCTCGNCTGAGAACGGCCAGGCGCATGGTCATGAATCAAGCCGCTTTGGCCATCTTTTTGATTCCATCGGTTCCCATCGGGCCTAAATTCCCGTGTCGCGCTCTTGAAGTGCTCGGGGGATGTGGAGGCNACATGACCGAAGACGAACCCGACGCAGCGGGTGCACTGGCTTTGGACGAGGACCAGGACGAAGCCATGGAGGAGATGTCGCTCGAAGAGCGTCAGGCNAGCCTGAAAAAAGCTCGCTGGAACGTGTTTCTCTANCTTGGNGTTGNCGCNTTGCTCTTCCTGTTTGCGTTGTTCCCGATGCCGTTTTCGGCCGATTACGACGGCTTCAGCAACTCCGCTGAGAAGGACCTTGGTTTCGTGTGGGGGCTCCCTCTTGACGGCGAAGACATGTTTGACGTACCGATGCGTCTGACGGTCACGGCCACCTCCCCGCCCCTTCAGTCCGTGGTCAACATCGCCGTCTACGTGTTCGAACACGAGGACTGCACGGATTTCACGGCCAGTGAAAAGATGGAGCAAGCCAAAACAAACGCCACGCACGCTTTGCAGTACCAGGTTACGGACGATCGGGTGCTCGAGGACGGAACGTACGAGTTTGAATTCAACATCGACCCCGGCCACTACTGCCTTGCTGCCCAATACATCGACGCCGACGGTGAGAAGATTTCAAGCGCGGGACAAACGCTGAGCGTCGAAGGTAAACTCTACCCCAATCAGTTCATTGGTGGATTCCTCGGGCTGTTGTGCTTGGGCCTCTCCGCCTTCGCCTTTGTCGGCGCACAGAAGCACGGAGCAGCGTTGCGAGCCATCCTCGAAGGCGAAAACGAAACCACCGAATCCAAGGTGCTCTCCGAGGCGAGTCAGGCTCGAATCGCTGCAGGCCCGAGCGGAGCACCTCCTGCAGGNCCGAGCGGACCACNGGGGCCACCGCCCGCNGCCGGNCCGTCGGGNCCGCCAGAATCGGCTGAGCCGCCTCAGGCCGCCCCAGAGGCCGCCCCAGAGGCCCCCGCAGCGTCGGCCGAAGAGGGGACGTTCGAACCCGCAGAGAACGGTTATTTCTTCCGAAAGATGCCCGACGGCTCTTACGACCAAACGGTGTACGTCCAAAACGAAGCGGGCGAATACGTTCCGTACCAGGCCTGAGTCGCCTCTGCGGTTCGGTTTTGATGCAAAACCGCTGCAAAACAACGCCAGCCTTGAAAGGCATCGAGCCTACGGTTTGCTGAGGATTGACCATGGGAGACGAGCCAACCACCACACTCACGGTGGCGAAACTCAAGGCCTTGTGCGTCCTCAACGATGTGTCGGCCAGTGGAAAAAAGGCCNAACTGTTGGCGCGCCNCCTCGAGGCAGGGGTTGACAAGGAAACGCTCGGCATCGAGGTCTTCGACGAGGAAACCTCCACTTTCCAACCGGTTGCCGACGGCGACGAAGACGAGCCCATCATGCTCTCCCTCGAAGACGAGGAAACGATGTCAACGGTGCCGCTCCCCTCCGAAACCTCGACGGCGTCGGACGACGAGGTCCTCGACGCAGAGGTGCTCGAGGCGGATCTCATNGACCTCGCTGAGGAGACCGACCGGANGGCTGCAACCAGCGTNCCGCTGCCGAAAACCTCGGCATCATCCACGCCCCTTCCCAAAAAAACCGACGATGCAAAAGCGCTNACCCTCCTGGAAATGGTCCGACGCCCGCAAGCCGTGGCCGTTCTCATCACGTTGGTGTTGCTGGGAGCAGGTGGCTGGTACTACGTCAACAACCAGCTCGAACCGTTCACCGCTGATTCGCTACGGTACGGCGACACCATGGGCTACATGATCACCGATGGGACCTTCCTCGCTTCAGAAGAGTACGTCGAATTGGTCACCGACCGGTTGGAGGACCCACCCAACTACTGCAGAATCAGCTTGGATTTCCAGGGACAAAGCACGGCCTCCATCACCAACGGCGGGTCGATGGAGCTGAGCACGCAGACGTCGGAAGACCGCCTCGGTGCCGTCAAAGTTCGGGGNGGTCAGGGAATGTCGTGGCTTTCGGTTGAGAGCGTCAACGACATGAGTTTCGATCAATTCGTCGTGGGAGGCCACCGGCAAATCGCTTCAAAGTGCGCGGATTTTCCGGGCGACACCACCCGGGGAGCGGCTGAATTAACCCTGAAAACGTGGAAGGAACTGAGGGAACANGTGGTTCTGGCCACGGAACTGGATTTTTCAGCCACCCTTTCGGACAAGGCCTACGANGGAACCGCTCTTTCCTACGGCGTAGGGGGTCTACTCGGGGACCTTGACGAAATCTCTCCGGGGCTTGGCATGGTCATCGCTCCGGTTGAACTGGCCGACTTTTTCGGAAACGCCTACATCACGAAAGACGCCACCGGTACCAGTTCGGGCTGGGAATGGCGGGTCACCGGCTCAGAAAAGGTAGGCTCCACCAACATGTGGAAGGTCACCGCCAGTCATCGTGACGTGCGCGACTTCTGTTTGGGGTACGCCACCATGACGATGTGGCTGGACGCGGACAGCCCGTGGGCNGCACGACAAACGGTCGACGTTGCCATCAGCAGCGACGAAACGTCTCAGTCGAGTTGTTCAGCCTGGCAGCAGCGGGGCATCGACGCGGTTCTNCCCGAGGGGGAATTGGAACTTCACCACACCTTTGAACGAACCACGCTGACTCGAGGGTTCAAGGCCATTGAACTCGGGAAAACGTACGACAACCGCCCNCAGGCAAACGACCTCAACCCAGACGACGACGAACTCGAGGACTGGGGCGTGGACGGGACTCATCTGCCCGACAACTCCACCGTTCGCACCCACCCGCTCGACCAGGCCATGACGTGCATCAGCGAGTTCAGCGGCGTGGCCTCGGGAGCCGTGACCGCTTTGGAAAACGACGGCTACGTGTGGCGGGCGGTGGACCAGCAGAACGGCAGCGCCACCGAATGGAACATTTCGTGGGTTGATTCAGACACGACGGCGGGGTGGCTCCACTTTTCGGTGTCGGGCGATTCCGGCGACCAGACGTGCACCTTCATCGCCAAAGGCACCTTCGACGAATCGATCACGCACAACCGAGATTCCATTCCAAAGGCACTGCCGCTTCACGACATCGAAGCACGCTTGCTGGACGCCCAGCGCTATCCGGATCTGACCGGTCCCGATGCGCTGTTCACCGGAGGCGGTCTCCACGATTCGACCAGCATGGGCTACCTCGTGGTGGTCCCCGGGTCCGGTTTCGGAATCGATTTCAGCGACCTTCTCGACACGTCAGGGGCGACAACGATCGACGTGCAGCGGCAGTGGGAAGAGAACGGGAACGACCGGAGCTTTTCCTTGCTGGTCGACGGAACGGACGGGCGCCTCATTGGATGGACCAGCCTTTCCGTAGAGGAGTTGGACGGATGAGCACCGACGGCCGCGGTTTGGACCACTTGATGGAACAGAACGACACCGAACTTGATTTTCTCTCCGCCTACGGTGGTGTTGGCGATGCTGAGCAAGCCGATGGTGCAGCACTCCTGTCTGCGCTTCATCGCTTCCTTCGAGCAGGCGGCATGAAATGCAAGATGGAGGGGTCAACCATGAGCTTCGATGCAGGTTCGGCGACGGCTGAGGAACACGGTTGCCGTCTGACCTTTCACGGTGAGCATCTNCCTCTNGTGGACAGCGACATGAAGNTGCCGGGCTTCTCGGGGGCTGTCCTNGATGGTTCACGNAGCGAGGTCACCGTTTTGCTGACCGCTTGGGGAACGGAGCAGCGACGATTCGTTGAGCGCCTGGTGGAACATCATCGCCGTCGGTGATTCAGTCTCGGCGCGTGGCAGCGAGGAGAGCGGCACAACCCATGGCCGTCATCACCGCCACNATGCCTGCGGAGGGCAANAGCCCTTCACCCTCGCCGGTTGCAGGAACGTCGCATCCGTTTCCGTCCGAATGAATTCCACCGTAGCTTCCCTCGTTGTAGTAGCACGTGGACCAGGTCTTGTACCATTCACCTTGAGGGAAGTTTTCGGTGGAGTCGTCACTGTAGGTCGCCTTGACTCGCCAGTTGACGTAGGAGTGGTCGTTGGGTGGCGTGAGGTCGGTCGTGAACGTGCTTCCGTCCTCNCTGACGGCGACGTCACGGTTGACGGGTGGGTCGCAGACACCGTCGTTGGTGCAAATCTGGGTCGTGATGGCGAGGACGGTCCCGTTGTCGACGGCCTCTTGGTTGAGGGCAACCGACAGGGTCCACACTTGCCCGTCTTGAGATGGAGCGGTTCGCTCCTGGACGGTGAACGGAACGTCGTCCCCGGGGTTCACGTCTTCACCGCCCGTTGCGCTNCCGGCCTGGGCGGCCANGCTTGAGGTCATCAACAAGCAACACACAACCAGCATNNCTGCAACACGCTTCATGNTGAACACTCACAACGACTCCCTTATTTGGGTTCCTCTNGAGGGNGNCATCATTCCATCTCCCACAGTTCGTCGCCCACCCAGTGCACGGTTTTGATCCCCTTTCCCTTGGTTTTTTCCACCATGATTTCGCCGTCGTCCATCGCCCACCCCAATGCGAGCGGTCGCTTGTGCGTCATGTCTCGAATCCAGACGAGGTCNCCCGCCTTCACCGAAGGCTCGGAAGCGTGAACNCCCGCCACCATGCAGTCGGCGCCGTTCATCAGAAACGGTATGGCGCCATGGTCCACTTCGACCCATTTCATGGCGTCCATGTGTTCGAGAAAACCGCGCAGGGTCAGGAAGACACGNCGTTCNTNGTCTTCNTCAACCAGTTCGAACACGAGCGGGGTTCGGTCGACGAAGACCATGCTCCACGGGCCGTATTCCGCCATCTCGAGGAACGCTCCGTCAACGTTCAGGTCGATGGCGAGGTCGACCTCAAGGCGCTTGAGCAACGGCGCAATGTGCTTGCGGCGAACCGGTCGTCGTTTCCGGACGCTCCACTCGTTGGCCATGGTCTCCGCTGCTGTTAGAAGGCTATCATCCTTGGGCATCGCGCTGTTGATGAACTGCGAAACCCTGCTNTGCTCATGGCGATGTGGTGCACCATNCGGACCTTCTCCAAACACGCTGTTGANCTCGGTAATGAGCCCCTTTCCGAGCCGATTTTTTTCGTCAAACCCGACGCATGCTTGCACGGCGCCGGGCCGCTACCGGTGTCGTCTCACCCCGGCGAGGTTCATCACGAGGTGGAGTGCGTTGTTCGCATGGACGAACGTTTGGAGCCAACGGCCGTCGCCGTTGGTTTGGATTTGACCGATCGATTGACCCAGGGCGAGTTGCGCGCTGACCAACTTCCGTGGACACGCGGAAAGTGCTTCCGTTCNAGCGCCGTTGTTGGAGCATGGGCCGCTTGGGAGGGGACATGGGACGACNTCGTCAACCCACAGCGGGGGCTGCACCTCTCCCTTTCCGTCAACGGCGTTGTGCGCCAGTCGACGCCGCTTGGCGAAATGGCGATCACACCACGCCATCAAATCGACTCGCTCCGGGCGTGGGCGCCCGTGACCGGCGGGGATGCNCTGTTCACGGGAACGCCTGAGGGCGTCGGTCGGTTGTTCCCCGGCGATCGTGTTCTCGCTCGCCTCACGGATGGAGAAGGCGATGTGTTGTCCGAAATCGACCTCGCTTGCTCGTGAGGGTTGCTTTCATATAGCCCGTGCCAGTCGGTGGCGACGCAGGAGGCATCACCATGGCTCAATGGCACGGAATTTCACGACGCAAACCATCCGGTGGACGAAAGGTNCAGGCCCGCGGCAAGCGAGCCACCGAAATCTCCACNGAGAAGCAATTCGCCCTTGTCGGTGAGCCCAAGCGGAAGATCTACCGCAAGACCGGCGGCAACACGATGGTCCGCGTGATGGCCGCAAACCAAGTCAGCATCAACGATTCCAAAACGGGAAAGACCACGCTGGGCACCATTCACAGCGTTGTTGAAAACGCCTCGGACCCCAACTACGTCCGACGAAACATCCTCGTCAAAGGAGCCGTCATCGAGACCGACAAGGGTCGCGTCCGAATCACCTCACGACCCGGCAAGGACGGCGTCATCAACGGCGTTCTCCTGGAATGACGCCAAGCGACGGCTTCAAGAAAGCACGCTACGAGCGGCCCGTGAGGCGAGACCATGGACCACAACCCCGACCGACTGTGCGTCTGGCCGGGCTACTTCGACATGAAGCGCTCACGAAGATCCGGGCGGCGAGTCCCCAAGGACGCCTCCGTTCTGAAGCCCGATCTGGAAGGTTTGTTCATGGCGGCCAGAGCCGTGGGTCTTCGAAAAATCAAGCGAGAGGAGCAAACCTCACACCCGCGCCGCCCTCACGGTCGTGAAGGCCGACTTTGGGTGTCTGCGGCGGGCGCAAAAGAGTCCATCGGCGCCGGCAGCAAGGAGGAACTTCTGCAACTCATCGGTGGGCAGTGGCGCGAGATGCAGCGCAACCAACGGCAAGCCGCTGAGGAACAAACGGCTCGCGGTCCAAAAACCGGCGACCGTCGGGCACGCACGCAACGAAAAAACACCCAACAGCGAAGCAGTTTCAAGAAGCGAAAGAGCTTCAAAAAGCGCTGACGCTCAAACAGAAATTGATAACCTTTGGGCCTGATTTTTGAACATGCGCACCCTGCTGTTGTTCACGTTGCTCGTGTTGATGACGGCCTCCGTCCAAGGTGATTTGACACCCGACCCGTCCGCTCACCAGGCTCAAGACCCACAAACCGTGGTCGTTTCGGTCGACAGCACCAACCTCCGATTTTCCCCGTCGTCGGTCACGGTGGCTGAAGGCGACACGGTCCGCTTCTTTTGGAGCGGTCAGGCGTTGCCCCACAACGCTGTGGAAACCAACGAGGTGTTTGATTCAGGCGACCCTGCTCGAGAAGTCGACTACAGTTTCACCTTCGAACGTGGAACCAACGGAACCTACGAGTTTGTGTGCGAGCCGCACGCCTCGGCGGGCATGGTCGGGACGATCACCGTTGAGCCGGCCCCGCCCCTTGAGCCTGAGGCCGAGCCTCCGGCGAGCGAAGACACGCCGTTCGCTTCGGTCGGTCTGACGGTCGGTTGCCTGGCCGCTGCCTGCGTTGTGGCGGTTCGTCGTCACGGCAACGGATGAAGCCAGCCGAAGACGTCCTCTTCGGTTTCGTTCTGAATGCCCGTCAATGCGTCGTACAACTCCACGGTGATGGCACCGGGCGAGCCATCTCCATAGACCGTCTTTTCGCCGTTGTGGGTGACGGAGCCAATGGGTGAAATCACGGCGGCGGTGCCGCAACAAAAGGCTTCATCGGCGGTCAACGCAAATTCAGCGGACACCCTCGTTTCAACCACATCGTAGCCCCTGTGGCGAGCGAGTTGAATGATTGAATCGCGAGTGATGCCCGGCAGAATGGTGCCCGTCAACTCGGGTGTGTAGAGCACCTTGTCCTTGATGCAGAAGAAGTTGGCTGCCCCGACTTCTTCGATGTCGGTGTGGGTTTCTGCGTCAAGGTAGATCACCTCTGCAAAACCGAGGGCTTTCGCTTCCTTGCTCGGTTTCATGCCCGGTGCGTAGTTTCCGATGGCTTTCACCCCACCCGAGCCACCCGGGGCAGCTCGGTGGTGGTGTTCTGAAATCAGGAGGTCAATGGCGTTCATTCCGCCCTTGAAGTAGGGGCCCACCGGCGTGACGTAGACGAGAAACGTGTAGGACGGAGCGGGTGACACGCCCAGCACCGGTCCGCTGCCCATCAGCAGCGGGCGGACGTACATGGCACCTTTTCCGGACGGTGGAACCCAGTGCTGGTTTGCCGAGACCACCTGCTCAACGGCGTCCACAAACACCGATTCGGGCACCGGGGGCATCTTCAGACGATCGGCACCCCGCTGCATGCGTCGGGCGTTTTCCTCGGGTCGAAAGAAGACGATGCGATCCTTGGAGGTCCTGTAAGCTTTCATGCCCTCAAACAGCCCCTGCCCGTAGTTCAGAACACCTGCAGCGGGCGACATCGGTACGTCGCCGTAGGGTCGTAATTCTCCGGGCATCCATGGCTCGTCCGCCTTGGTGGAGGTCAGGTACATGGTCTCGGTTGGCGTGAGTGAAAACGTCAAGCTGTCCCAGTCGAACGATTCATTCATCGAAGCACCACCGCGGTCAAATTGACCCATTGGAATGAGGCTTTCAAGGGTTCCTCTTCCTTTTCTTGCTCAATCGGTGCGTTTGTTCATCGGACGATGCAGATGGGTTCTAATGGGGTGGTAGCGTCAACTTGACGAGGTCGCCAAATGAACGGTCGCATGGGCATTGTCAGCGGGCGCTACCGTTCCTCTCAAGCCTCGGGGAGCGATGGTCAACCTCAAACCATCATCGAACTCTTCGGGCGAGGCGAGAACGGCGAATCCGTTTGCCTGCTGGTTCACGGTTTGCGCCCCTCCTTTGAGGTGGCTCCCATCGGGGCGTGGGAGCCCGGCGACGGCGTTCCGACGTTCATTGAGGACCGGCTGGCCCAAATCCGCGCCATGGAACACGTCGTCAACGTCTCAGGACCGGTGGTGAAATGGACGCAGCTGGGGGAGCGTCCGGTGTGGAACATCGAGGTTGAGCAACCGTTCCACGTTCCGGCGTTGCGCAAGACCCTGAAAACCCGCTCCTGGCAGATTTTTTCGGGGGACATCCCCTTTGTGAATCGATTTTTTCTCGACGGTGACGTCGGTATGCACGTTGCGTTCAGCGGGCGGGTCGTGGACCGTCGGGACGACGAAGGGCCCGTGGTCAAGGCCGAGGTCATCGATGCCGGCGGCGGGGGACGATACGGCGTGGACGTCACCGTTCGTTGCGACGCCGCAGACGTCGCTGCCACCGAACCGTTTCAGGTGCCCTACACCGTTTTTTCCTTTGACTTGGAAACCAGCATCGAACACGAAACGGTGCTGTGTGCGGCCGCTTGCGTCGAGCATCTCGGTTCCGGTGAGCGTCAAACGTTTGAGTTTCGAGGAACCGAAAGCGACATTCTCGAAGGACTCACAAGCGCCGTTCACGCCACCGACCCCGACATCATCACGGGCTACAACATCGACAACTTTGACCTCCCGAGGCTTGCAGACCGGACCGCTGTCCTGCAAAGGGGTCGTGGGTGGGAGGGAACCAACGCCCTCTTCGGCTGGGGGCGCGCGCCGAGAATGGAATCCGAACTCAAGCGAAACCGAGACGCTCTTGTTCCCAAGCGGCAGAGCAATCGCGCCTGGAACCTTTCGGGTCGCGTCGTGATGGATGCATGGTGGCAGGCACGCCAGGCGCTCAGGCCTCGGCGCGAGACCTTGTCTTTTGTCGCCACCCTTCTCTTCCCCGACGATGAGGAGAAGCACAAAATGGACGTCGACGCGTCCAACATGGACGAAGAGTGGGCCACACGGCCCGACGAGGTCATGGCCTACTGCGTTCGAGACGCCGAACTGCCCCTTGACATCCTCGCCTCGATCCAGGCGGTTCGACGGAAGGAAGCGGTCGCTGCGGTCGCGAAGGTGCCGTTTGAAACGGCAGCCAACGGCAGCACGAGCCAACTGATTGATTCACTCGTCATTCGACTTGCGGACTCGCAGCACGTCGCCGTACCGCTGACCGGCTCCGCCGAAGCGAAAGAGGGGCAGATCACCGGCGGTTATGTTCACGATGTGGAGGCAGGGCTTCATCCATGGATTGCAGTGCTGGATTTCAAGAGCATGTACCCGTCCATCATGATCGGACACAACATTTGCTACACAACGCGCATCGACCCCGCTCAACCCTCGCCACCGGGTGAAGGTCGTTTCCACACCTCGCCCATCGACAGCAAATTTCGTTTGGCTGAGGACCGGAAGGGCATGGTGCCGCTGCTTCTCGAAGATCTGATGCAGCAGCGAGACGAGCACAAGGCGGCCATCAAGGCGGCTCAATCCGTGCAGGACGTTTCGGCTGAAGCCTTTCACGACGCCATGCAGTACGCTGTAAAAATCCTGATGAATTCCTTCTACGGTGTGTTTGCAAGCGGATTTTATCGATTTACACACCGCGATTTGGGCTCCTCCATCACGGCATGGGCGCGCCAGAACATCAAGGGAATCATTTCTGCAGTTGAGGACGAAGGGCACGGGGTCGTCTACTCCGACACGGATTCAATTTTCGTCCGCAGCCCNGTCTCGGGGAACGCGCCACGCCTTGTCTCGGAAGAGGAGATCGCTCGAGCCAACGACGGNGACGAAGAGGCCGCTGCNACANTCGAAGCGTACGAAGCAGCGAAACAAAGCATGGTCGACTTTGGCCAAGCACTGGCCAGCAAATACAGCCGTGATTCTGCGGTGTTGGAGTTTGAGAAAGGTCTCTCGGTGTTCTTCAGCCACGGAGCGAAGAAGCGATACATCGGTCAGGTGGTTTGGCCGTCCAACGAAATGCTGGTCCGAGGCTACGAAACGCAACGAACGGATTCCTTCAACTACCTCACGACGACGATGAAAGAGATTTTTCGATACGCGCTCGCCGACCGCGGCGACGACCTCGTTGCCTACGCNAAGAAGCGGGTTGAATCGCTTCGCAACGGCGAGGTCCCCTCCAGCGAGGTGGTTCTCGCAAAATCCTGCAAGGGCCGCGTGGTTCGAACCCCGGTCAAGACGGCAGCGGACGTTGACTTCACNCGAGATTACGCCAAACCCGACAGCATGGCCCAGGTGCGGGTGGCCAAACAGCGCATTGAGCGTGGACTCGGATTCACGACCGGAATGAAGGTGTCCTACGTCGTCACCGACGCCAACAAGCGACCCATGTCCGTCGTTCCCTGGCTTGACAACGAGGAAGAGCAAGCCAAGGTGACCTACGACGGCCGCTTCTACGCCGAGCGATTGGCCGCCGCNGTGGGGCGAATNACGGAGGCTTTTGGATGGGAGGCCAAGGATTTGATGGCGGGGAACAAACAGACCAGTTTGTTCTCCTTTTGAGAGCCGCATCCCGAGGAAGCCCTTTTGATGAGCGAGTAACCACCCAACACCATGGGAACCCATTCACGAACCCTGATGGTGGTGGGGCTGATGCTGTGCACGTCGCTGACCGGGTGCATCTTCGAAGACGGCTCCGACAGCGCGACCGATGACGTCCTTGCTGTGTTCAGTTTCAGTCCCAGCAAGAACATCAAAGTCGGCACCTCGGTCACCTTTGATGCTTCGAGTTCGACCCCCAGCGACGGGTCGCTCACGTACCGCTGGAATTTTGATGCGGAAGGCTCCATTGACATCGACGCAACGGGCCTGACCGCCACGTGGAGTTTCGACGAAGCAAAGACGTACAAGGTCTCGCTCCAAGTGTCGGACGGTTCGACCACCAACGAACAGGTGCGGGACCTGACGGTGTATGCTGAAAGTGCCGAACCACCCACGGCGGAGATCGCTCAATACGCCGACGACGAGGACTGTGAAAACGAGGAAATCTCCGAGACCAGGCACATTCTCGTTTGGATCTGTGCGCGGGACAAAACCACCACCGACCGCAGCATCACCGAGACCACCACGATTCAGTTGGACGCATCCGATTCCACGCCGGGCGACGCATCGTCGCAGTACATTCCAGAAGACGGCTACATCTGGGACCTCGACCTGACCGAAGACAAGGACAACGACGGCGACCCGGAGAACGACGACGACCTCGTG
The DNA here is from genome assembly GCA_002694525.1 of Methanobacteriota archaeon. Taxonomy (GTDB): domain Archaea; phylum Thermoplasmatota; class Poseidoniia; order Poseidoniales; family Poseidoniaceae; genus Poseidonia. The sequence continues at coordinate 2,197 of NZMN01000060.1, read as the reverse complement.
GGCGCCACGGTGGATTGGAGCAACGTGGCTCCGGGAGAATACGAGGTCGGTTTAACGGTCACGAACAACGTGGACATGACCGACAGCACAACCATTCGAGTGTACGTCAGCTACGCCGGCTACTGGGCGGATTTTGAGATCGGAGGCAACAACAGCGGAAACCCAGCGCAACTGGAGTTCGACGCCATCGTTCACTACGACAAAGAGAAGAGCAACACCATCGTCAAGGCCCAAGTTGAGTTGGAGTACCCCAAAGAAGACGGNGACTGCACGAACGTTCCGGGCGCCAACAACTGCAGGGCTGAGCTGAACATCTTNGCCTACAACGAAGAGGACGAGGANGCGGGCAACACCACCTCNACCGACCTTGAATCTCGAGACGACGGNGACTGTGGCTCGGATCAAGACTGCGTGCATTTGCGGCTTTCAGGCTACATGTTCGCCGACACCGAATCCACCTACGGCGACGGTGAGTGGACGATGAGCATTCAAAACGATCGCGTGAACGATTTCATGGTCGATCAGTTCGTCATTCGCTTGTTCTACAAATGACGAGGTGAGACGATGCGACGCACGCGAATCGTGGCCACCATCGGCCCTGCGTCCGAGGACCGGGCGACCCTGAAGTCCCTGCTTGATGCGGGCGTTGACGTGTGTCGGTTCAACTATTCGCACGGCGAGCCAGACGACAAAACCGAACTGTACCGTAGGCTGCGAGACATCGAGGATGAACTCGGTCGACCAACCTGCATTCTCGCCGATCTCCCAGGACCAAAAATTCGTCTGGGGACGTTCCCCGAGGCCCACATGCTCGAGGACGAGCGCACCATCACCCTCCACTGCGGTGTTCACAGCATGGAGACCAACGGCGGGTCCGACTTTCCGGTTGAATACGGAGGCTTGTCCGCTGAACTGAAGCCGGGTGACCCCATTCTCATCAACGACGGCTTGATTCGGCTGACCGTCCTCACCACCGATGGAACGCCCAACGGAACGGTTCGCTGCAAGGTTGAGGACGGAGGTCCAATCAGCAGCCGGAAAGGCGTGAACGTACCCGGTACCCTCGTGGACTTGCCGGCGATTGGTCCAAAGGACCAAGCCGCACTTCAGCACGCGCTCGAAAACGGTGCGGACTACATCGCCGTGAGTTATGTTCGAACTGCGGAGGACCTCCTGCCTGCAAAGGAAGCCGTGAAAAAGGCTTCAATGCACGTGCCGATTTTGGCAAAAATTGAGCACCCTGTGGCCCTTGATAACCTCGACAGCATCCTCGATCTTGCCGACGCTGTGATGGTGGCTCGAGGGGATTTGGGCGTTGAAATACCGCTCGAAAACGTCCCCGTGGCCCAGCAACGCATCATCGACAAGGCGCTCGAGCGCGGCATGCCGGTGGTGGTCGCCACGCAAATGCTGGAATCCATGACCCTTCAGCCTCGGCCGACTCGAGCGGAGGTGAGCGACGTGTCGACCGCCATCCGACACGGAGCGACCGGTGTGATGCTGTCGGGGGAGACGGCTTCGGGCAGTTTCCCTCTCGAGGCCGTGAAGACCATGGCAAAAATTGCATCGGCAACCGAAGAAGGCCTTGACGCTCACGACCTACGGCCCACCTCGCTGGCGCGGTTCCGTTCAACTCGGGCCGTGGCCCACGCGGGTGTTGAGCTGGCCCGTGAAGCGGGCGCTGCTCGCATTGTGGTGGCAACCCATCACGGGACGTCGCCTCGATTGGTCTCAGGCTACCGCCCGGACATTCCCATCACCGCCGTCAGCGATCGACTCCGAGCACTGCGACGCACGTGCCTCTTGCCGGGCGTCGATACGGTGCTTGCAAAAGAGCACGATCGAGGTTCAAAGACCATGCGAGAAGCGGTCGAGCAGCTGGTGATTCAGGGGCGTGTTCAACCCGGGAAGCGCGTGGTGGCCATCTCGGGCAGCCCTCTGGCGATGCGAGGCGCCACCAGCACCTTGCGTTTGTACAAAATCGGTCCGTCAGGGGACATCCTCGACACCGAGTAGAAAGGCCTGATTGAGCCCTGAAATTGCTCGTTCGGCGCATCGCGCTCTTGATTTAGGGGATAATGGTCGGGACGCTTGCTAAGGAGCGATTACCATGCCATCACGATGGGAAGACAGAAGCAAGCCACACCGCAACATCGTGTTTATCGGTCACGTCGACCACGGAAAGTCCACCACCGTT
>NZMN01000059.1 GCA_002694525.1 Methanobacteriota archaeon | reverse complement strand
GGCTCCACCTGGCATGCCACCAATGCCTCCAATGCCTGAAGCACCTCCGGCTCCACCTGAAATGCCACCAATGCCTCCAATGCCTGAAGCACCACCGGCACCCCCTGAAATGCCACCTATGCCTCCAATGCCTGAAGCACCTCCGGCACCTCCTGAGATGCCAGCAATGCCGCCAATGCCTGATGCGCCACCGGCACCACCAGAGATGCCTGAAATGCCGCCAATGCCCGAAGCACCACCGGCTCCACCAGAGATGCCTGAAATGCCGCCAATGCCCGAAGCGCCACCGGCTCCACCAGAGATGCCCGAAATGCCGCCAATGCCCGAAGCGCCTCCCGGTCTCGACCTTCTCACACCTGCTGCTCCTGCTCCCCCTGAAGAAGCACCTGCTGCACCACCTGGTCTCGACCTTCTTTCACCACTCGCAGCACCCGAACCACCTGCAGCTGAGGAAACTTCGTCCCCTTCCCTTGGCATGGACTTGTTGACACCTCTTGCACCTGCTGAAGAGGCACCAAATGAGGAAGTTGCACCAGCCGATCCTCTCCTTGCACCGGTAGAACCAGCACATGACCCATTGATGGCATCCAACGAGAATGCTGTTCAAGTCGGAGAAATTGCTGGAGCGACAATCCGCTCAAGCGCTGAAGTCGATGAGGTTCCTGGAGACAAACTTGAAGGTACGCTTCACGAAGTTGAAACGTCTACCCTTGCAGCCGATGGATCTGTCATCAAGCAGAAAATCCAGGGTACTTTGACAGTCAACAACCCATCCGCAGAGGACAGAATTTACGATATCGATGTCCTGCTCGACAATGCAGATTCAACCGACATTGGTGGAGACCAAATCTCAGTTGATGAATTGGAAGCTGGTAAGAACTACGTCAAGAAGTACTCCGTATCCGATGCGCAAATGTTGGTTCTTCGAGAGTCTCTCGACACCAACCCTGCACGTGACAACGAGCGTTCACTCAGCATCGCATTATCAGAAGAAGCAGGAACGATTGCACTCACAATCGAGGTTGAAAACGTCTCTGGCGTTCAACTCAACAACGTGATCGTCACCCGAGCAATACCCGATTGCCTCACGTTCAACCACACTGGAGCATCAACCATCGAGTCTGGTACCATGACATGGGCCGTTGGTTCTCTCGGACCAGGTGAAAAGCAAGTGCTAGCAATCGAAGGAGAAATTTTCGTCACCTCGACGAGCACCATCAAGGCGGGTTCTGCAGAGGCAACCTATGAAGCGGATTCAACCCTCTCAAACCTCGCATTCCGAGACCTAGATGCGTTCTGTCGTGGATTCACCTACATGCGTGTTCGTGAAGACGAGCGTCCTGACAACTGGATTTGTCAGACCATTTTCGAGAACCGTTCGTCCTTCGCTGTTGACTTGGTTAAACTCCAAGTCCGTATGAAGGGTAGCGACGACCTCCTCTTTGATGTCAGTGACGTCAAGGAAGACGTTCACCCACAAGGAAAGTGGGAGAGCGAAGAGCGAACCGTCATGGCAACAGCAGAGCCTGATTTCACCTACGACCTTTCCTACACCGTTCTACCACGAGCGACTCGCAAGACTGANGGTACCNTNAAACTCGAGGAAAGCACCTTCACCGTTGTCGATGCAGANATCTCCAAGACGTACTCGAACGACACACTACGTTCGTTCCGACAACAAGGNCTCGAGGCAAACATGNTCGTCAAGAACACTGGTTCTGCGACCATCAACCTCATGCGAATCACCGATGACATCCCNGGTCTCTTTGACGCACCTGACATGGACTCGATGACGATCANTGTNAACGGCAAAGAATTGGCNGANGACCAATGGAAGGGCGAACTCTCNGCAGGAATTACCCTCGAGAAGGAGCACCGTTCCCCNGACGGTGATGGNCANACNATGACCCTCACNGTTGGTACNAAGGGCCCNATCGGCTTGAAGCCAGGNAAGAGNATGGAAGTATCNTACAAGCTCAACGCNCCTGATCCATCACCAGCAAACGAGCGAGTCGATGCACCTGCACGATTCCAGTTTAGCTCTGAACAGTTCGGACCTGTATGCGTTCGTGANGCACCNGAGGCACCATCCGTTCGTGTGAGCCACTTGCGACGAAACTTCTCCGCAGGAAAGCAGGCCATCCCAATGGGTGGAAAGGGACGGTACGAAGTCCTCATTCTGTTTGAGAACAATGGAGATACCGCCCTTCAGGATGTCTTCATCCGTGATGTCATCCCATCGAACTTTGAAATCAAGGACTGGCACATCCGTGGTGCTGGTGGCGAAAAGCGAAGCGATGTTGAGATGACGACAAACCAGACCGAAGATGGTGTTGAAATCACTTGGAAGGTCCCTGTCGTTGGCAAGGGTGAACGATTGGATGTCTCCTTTGAGATTAAGGGCGAAGGCGAAATCGATGCAGAAGCTCTCAACCGATTCCACGGTGCTCATTTCGGTGACGAACTCGAAACTGAAGATGAGGAAGTTGCTGAGGAAGTCGTCGAAGAATCTGCTGAAGAAGTCGTTGAAGAAGCCGCCGAAGAAGCGAGCGAAGATGAAGCAACTGAAGATGCGGAGGAAGCAGAAGCCCCATCCATCAAATTCCGAGAAGACATCATGCTCAGAGTCATGGAAGAATACGGAATCGATGACCGTGACGCATTCCTAGCGCACGCAATGAACTTCGATCTCGATGACAACGGCTATCTCAAGAAGGCTGAATTCGTTGAGGCTGCAAAGGCATTCACTGCTGAAGCTGACGAATCCGAAGCAAGCGAAGAGGAATCTTCGGATGCTGAAGATTCAGGTGAAGAAGCATCTGAAGAAGCCGCTGAAGAAACTGCAGAATCGAAGGACTGCCCAATCTGTGGAACTTCAAATGCACATGATGCAAGCGCATGTATTGCTTGCAACTACACCTTTGAGTGATTCAGAACGGTAGCTTCCATTGCGGCCATTCTTCATGGTCCGATGAACTGCTCACGATGATGAGTACGTTTCGCTTCGTATTCTCAAGGAGCGTGTTGAGAGGGGTCTGTGTTGATGGTGGGATGACTCCATCTCGAAGATCAACCGCCAACCATGCCGTCGGATATTGCGTCAACCAAGCGTTCAATTCAGCTTCAATTCCTTTTGGAGGAACGCCTTGTCGTACACTTGCTAAGAAGCCCCAATTGGATATTTTTCTACGCTCATCATCGGTCCACAGGAACATACGCTCACTGAACCCGATTCGCTCGAGTTGATCGATGGCCTCTGCTTCCGTACAACATACTGGTCGCCCTGGCATTGGCATCGGTACAGGGTACTCCCATGTCTTGGCTACATCGAGAGGTTCTTTTCGGCGCATGTACGAAAGCAGAACATACTCCTGTTTGAATCCAACGGAAGACCAACCTTCATGACCCTCATGCAGGTCAGTGCAATCATGGCGAACCGTTCCGCACCTCCTCCACCACCGCCAAACGGTTCGATGATGACCATGTTGCTGGTCATGATCTTGATGACCTTCCTCATCATCAACCCGAACATTCGTAATGCTCTGGGGAACATGGCAGATCCTGTACTTGCTCCGATTCTTCCAGAAACGGAGTTCTTCGTTCTGACCGTCCTTATCCTCGGTACCTTCTCAATGACCATGAACACGGTTCTCAGAAATTTCTTTGCTGACCCAATCGAGCAAGCCCACATCGGTCACCGCCAATCCCAAGTTCGAAAAATGATGAACGATGGGAGAATGAATCGAGACCCAATTCTCATGGAAAAAGCCAACACGTTGCGAGAACAAATGATGCCAGAACAACTCAAGGTCCAGATGAGCGCTATGCGACCAATGATGTTCACCATGATTTTCATCATCGGGATTTTTGCTTGGTTGACAACTGCTGTTGAATCCTTCCGGGTAGACTATGTTTCGCTTCCATGGGCCCCGCGTTGGCACCTTCTTGATGACAAATTCTTGTTCTTCCCTGCATGGATTTGCGCCTACATCTGCATGAGTGCTCCATTAGGACGAATCGTCGATCGACACATCAAACTGATTCGCTATCGAAACCACCCTGTTGTTCTTGCAAACGAAAAGCTGAGCGAACCACTTCTCCATCTTGTTGTCAGCGACGATGGTGCGAAGTCAAAGCAGGCCACACAACGAAGAAACCGGTCTCGAAAGAACGGTCCAAAGAAGCAAGCAAAGTCTTCGTCTCCGAAGGATGAGCCGAAGAAGCAAGAGAGTACAGACAACTGTCCAGAGTGCATGAGCGATGATGTTCATCGCAAGGGACCCCGA
>NZMN01000058.1 GCA_002694525.1 Methanobacteriota archaeon | reverse complement strand
AGGTTCGGTGATGCCACGCACGAGGTGAAGCTGGTACCGTTCATCCCAACGTTGGTTCCGAGATTGACAAACGGAAGGTTGTCGCCCATGTCGCCAGCAGACAAACCGACCTTAGCGCTGGTGGACGGGAAACCAAGCCAACCGTGAACGGGCCCGTTAGGATTTCCGTTACTTCCCCAGCATTTGAGCGAACCGTTGTCGAACACCGCACAGGCATGAGAAAAGCCACTGCCGATGGCAATGGCTTTCGCGCCGCCCGTACCGAGATTCGTCACTGCGAGGTTGTCGCCCATTTGGTTTGCAGCATGACCGATTTGTTGAGTTGATACCCCTTGGCCAAGCTGGCCGTGATCATTCCGTCCCCAGCACTTCACGGAGCCGTTGTCAAGGACAGCGCAAGTCGATTCTTCCATGGTCGTCAGATCGACGGCCGTTCGGCCAGTTCCGAGGTCAACGAACGGCAAATGGCTGCCCATCTCGCCTGTGTTGTCACCCATGTTCGAACTCGTGCCGAGGCCGAGTTGCCCCTTGTTGTTGCTCCCCCAACATTTGACCGATCCGTTGTCAAAAACGACGCAGGTATGGGCGAATCCAGCGTCAATGTGGACGGCTGTGCGCCCTTGTGCCAGCGGTGTAAAGGGCAAAGCCTCGCCCATGTTGCTGGAGTCGTTTCCTGCTCTATCGGTGGAAGAATGGCCGAGTTGTCCGTGACTGTTGAGCCCCCAGCACTTCACGGAGCCGTTGTCCAAGATGGCGCAAGCGTGGTGGTAGCCAGCAGCAACAGCGACGGCCGTCCGACCGGTTCCAAGGTCAACAGTGGACAGGTTGTCGCCCATCTCGCCCGTGTGGTCGCCCATTTGCGTGGTGTTACCGATGCCCAGTTGACCGTTGTCATTGTTTCCCCAGCACTTCACCGCTCCGGTGTCAAGCAGAGCACACGTGAACCCGACTCCTGTCGCAATGTCCACGGCTGTTCGACCACTGCCGAGGTCAACCGTCGACAGATTATCACCCATGTCGTCAAGGTCTGTTCCAACCGTCGTCGTGCTTCCAATACCAAGTTGACCGTTCAGGTTTCTCCCCCAACATTTGACCGTTCCGTCATCCAGAACTGCACAGGTGTGAGCGTAATTTTGCTTGTACGCAGATGAGAGAGCAATCGCTGTGCGANCAGTTCCCAAATTTGTTATCGGTAAGGCATCGCCCATATCGTTGGAATTGCTGCCCACTGACCCGCTCGCACCGTTTCCGAGACGGCCGTTTGCGCTGTTCCCCCAACACTTGACCGTCCCGTTGTCGATGATGGCGCAGGTCGATTGGAAGGTCATGGCGAGGCTGTTCGAGCCTATGTCGCCGGTGTCAAACGTGATGTCTTGCATGTCAACGCCAACGGATAGGTCGGCCCCGTCAACGCTTGGCGTCATGGTTCGGTACGCCGTGGAGAGCCAAATTGAGGTCTGGAAGGTGATGCCGTTCACCGTGGCCGTGACGTTGTAGGTTCGGTTGTCAACGGCAGCCGTCGGCACACCGCTGATGGTGCACGTGCTGCTGTCGATGGACAANCCGGTTGGCAAAGAAGGTGCAGTGCTGCAAGCCGAAGCAGAGGTCAACTCAGTGATGTGCGTGGTCAGGAAGGTCATGGATGTGTCAGCCAAAGAGGGTGATGAGACAATTCTGTTTGNGTTNACGTTGGTGGAACCGGAACCATCCCCAATGTTGCCGTGTGAATTCCGCCCCCAGCAATATATTGAGCCGTTGTTCACCAAAGCACAGCCTGCATCACCACCTGCATCAAGCATGAGTTTGCTGTTGGACGATGCAAAGGACGACGTGGCGTTGGGCATGTTCCCGCTCGTCGTCCAGGCGCTGGATGTTGTTCCCTTGCCAAGCTGGCCCGCCGTGTTATCTCCCCAGCAGTACACCGAGTCGTTTTGTAGGATGGCGCACGAGTGTACATAAGCGGTTGAAATCGATCTCACGGTCGAGGGNAGGTTTTGAACAAACGTTGGCGTGTGCACGGNGGATTGACCGGNCNACCCGTTNCCAACTTGNCCCTTGTCATTCAGACCCCAACAGTAGACCGACCCGTTTACCAACAGGGCACAGGTGTGCTTTCTGTCGGTTTCAATGGCTGTCGCCGCTGCACCCAACGAAAGGGTGAGCGTTGGGACTGAGACNNCCNCGGATGTGTTTCCAAGACCGAGTTGTCCNTCGTTGTTTGAACCCCAACAAGCAACGTTCCCATCTTCGAGCAGGACGCAGGTGTGAGTGTAGCCAGCCGTGATCGCTGTCGCCTTCTTTCCGTTCGGAAGTGGACTTGTGTAATTTGGCGAGAGCGAAAGTTGAGTGGTTGAGCTTTGAGATCCATTCACGAGGCCGCTGCCCAATTGTCCAGCAGTGTCCCTGCCCCAGCATGAAACCGAACCGTTCACAAGGAGCGCGCATGCTCCGTCGTCACGCGTCGCAACGTCAATTGCTTCAGCGCCAATGGGGAGCGTTAAACCCGGAGGTTTCACCAAGTTGTTCTCGACTCCGTTTCCAAGCATTCCGTACGAACCGCTGCCCCAACAGGCGACGGACCCGTTCTCAAGAACCGCACACACCAAGGACGNCGACGCGTCGATGGCCACCGCCTTCATGTTNCCCGGCATTGAATTTGTAAGAGTTGGAACGATGGCATTGCTTTGTCCCCCATCTCCGAGTTGTCCCATAAAACCCCAGCCCCAACAAGCGACGGACCCGTTCTCGACAATGGCGCACGATGTACGATGGCCCATGGCCATGTTTCTCGAAAGAAGTTGCGGCTCAACAACAGCAGCATCGTACTCAAACGTGATTGGAACCATGGTGTCGCCGAGGAGAACCGAGGCACCGTCGGTGCTCGCCGTCAGCGTGTTGGAAGAACCCGAACCGCTGCTCAATCCAGTGCTGTTGTCCCAGGTGTGGCCGCCTCCAACAAAAATGGGTTCGTCTTCATCCGAATTTCCGGCCCCGTTGCCCAATTGCTCGGAAGAGTCCTNTCCCCAGCACATCAAGGACCCGTTGTCAAGCGTAGCGCACGTGAAATACTCGCCCGTAGCNATGGCAACGGCCGTGCGGCCGGAACCAAGNTCGATCGGCGTCGTTGGAGGGGTTGGCTCAATCGTGCCGATGCTGCTGCCCAATCCCAACTGCCCGTTGTTGTTGAGCCCCCAGCACTTTACGGAGCCGTCGTCGAGGATNGCGCAGGTGTGCCAGCCTCCCGCAGAAATGGCCACGGCCGTTCGGCCTGAACCAAGGTCAACCGGTGTGGTGGACGGGGCGGTTGTTGTTGTCGTCATTGAATGGGATGCGCCTCCATCGCCCAACTGNCCGTGCCAGTCGGACCCCCAGCACTTCACGGAGCCGTCGTCNAGGATGGCACAGGAGTGATGTTGACCAGCGGTGATGGTGAGTGCCGTTCGACCCTGACCGAGATTGACGGTTGCGGAGGGAGGCGTGGTGACTTCAGAGCTGCTGGCTGCGCCATTGCCCAACTGTCCGTACCCATCAAAGCCCCAGCACTTTACGGTACCGTCGTCGAGAACAGCGCAGGTGTGGTATTCACCACCGGACACGGCCGTGACGGTTCGGCCCGCTCCTACATCAACAAGAGCAGGAGAAGGTGCATCAATTTTGTGAGAATTGTCTCCGATNTGACCGCGNTCGTCCTCNCCCCAGCACATCAACGACCCGTTGTCAAGAATGGCGCACGTATGGTCGGCACCGCCGGCCACTGCAACAGCGCTGCGGCCTGAACCAAGATCAACATGCACAGGCGTNAATTTGTCGTCGTTGTTTGAGGGCCAACTGGCTCCGTCACCCACCTGNCCATCGTTGTCNGCCCCCATGCACATGAGGGACCCGTTGTCGAGAATGACGCAGGTATGGCGTCCGCCTGCACCCACAGCGACGGCGCTGCGTCCGGCACCAAGATCGACCCAAGCCGGTAAATTGTGAAGACTTCCACCGTTNCCATTTGCGCCCGTTTGACCGTAAGAATCGTCGCCCCAGCACATGNCNGAGCCGTTGCCGAGAACGGCACAGGCATGGTCNTTGCCGGTCGTCAATTTGTTGTTGTCGTAAACGGATGCAGAACCGGAACCTCCCGTTTCGAGAACGTCGTTGGTTTCGTCGAGCGTTTCCACGTCGCCCGACCAGGCGTTCATGAGGTCGAGATACCCGACCTGCGTCATCANCACCATCAGGATGGAGAGAATCAGAGGGGTTCGTACTTCGGCAAGGCGTCCGCTGGACATAATTCCACGGAAAGAGGGAGGGATTTAGAAGATTCCTCCAGTGTCGCATCGCTCGTTTTTCAGGATGGGNCTCGTGCTCGCTGCACGAAGGCCAGACTCGGCAACGNCCGCAAGCGTGTGCGAATCAACCTTCNGCCTCAAACATGCTCAAGACACGGTTGAGTTCCCTCAGTGAATCCTCGAGACCGTTGCGCTCGTTGCGGTCCAAATCCGGATCCTTGAGTTTCTCGGTGATGGCCTCGATTTCCCACTTGGCCTCTGCTCGCTCTCGCTCGAGGGCCTTGTCCTCCTTGATCATCTGCAGGCGTGCACGGCGCACGTTGGTGGCCTTTCGTGCCTTGTTGTACGTTTCCTTGAGGGTCGCACCGATCTCCACGGCGGTTGGGAACGGAATGCCGATGCCTTCCTTTTCGAAGCGCTCTGCGATGTTCTTGAACAGCCAGTCCTTCGCAACGAATTCGTCGGAGTAGTCCTCCACCCATGCGTACATGCGGAAGACCTTGGCGTACTCGCCGAGTTCGTTGAGCAGNACGCGGGGCTCGGGCGTCTCGAGGATGAAGGGGCACTCNCGCAGCAGTTGGAGGGTGGTGTACTTGACGTGGGAGATGTCTTCATCGTATTCCACGCCGACGTCGAGAACAAGCGAGATACGGCGGCCTTGACCGTCGCCGCCACCTCGGGCGTGGTTGATGATGGTGGAGTTGACGAGGTTGTTGTTGGGGATAACAACCAGGTTCTCGCCGATGGTCAGCACCTTGGTGGACAGGATGCCCACCGACACCACGGACCCGAGATGGCCGTCCACTTCGATTCGGTCGCCGACTTCAAAGGGCTGATCGAGTGCGAGCATGAACGAATTCACGATGTTTCCGAGGGTCTGTTGCATGGCCAGACCGATGATCAGCGAGAACACGGCCAACGAGGCGAGCAAGCCNAGCAGNTCGAAGCCCAATTCGTTCAGGGCCAGGTAGAGGCCGCCGAACCAAATCGAGGCTCGGAGAAGGAAGATGACCAGCGAGTTGCTGCCCGAAACGGTGACNGCGGTCGGGTTGGAGAAGCGTTCGATGATCACGGGGATCATCACCTTGACCGCNACGCTCGCAAGCGAGGTGGTCAGGAGGATGTACGAGGCGCTGAACAGCGGGTCGAGGGCGACGTTGAGGTCTTCTTCTTCACCGCGAATCCACAACAGCGTCAGTTGGATACCGACCAGCAAAATGAAGCTGTAGAGTCGTTGNGTGACGGGACGGTAGAGNTGGTCGTCCCACGTGAACGTCGTGGCTTTGACAAAGTCGAGAATGACCTTTCGCATCAAGAAACGGACGATGAGAAGAACCACGAGGGTAAGGCCAAGACCCAGTGCGTACTGCGCCCAGGTGTCCAAACCGTTGGCTTGGTCAATGATGTCGTCAACAGTGCTCAACACGAACCCATCCTGCCCGGGCGTCCTCACACCTGTTCATAACAAGTTCGCCGGTGATTTGGACGGAAGACGGTCGCTCATCCGGTNAGCATCGCCCGANGTTGACAATCGAAAATAGCCGCATACATTCTTTCAAAAGGTCGGAGGTCGGCCTTTGGTCATGAGCCGTCGCTACGACCGAATNGCAGCGTGGCTCCTGCCNCGGAAGCGCGGTGCGCACGTCGCTGTTGTACTGCTGACGCTGCTCATGATCCCGGGTGCGATGACCGCCCTCCAACCCATTGACATGGAGTCCTACGAGATGGAGTCGCCCGAACTCACGGCTCAAACCATCGTCAACGAAGAGTTTCCCAATTCAGAGATCATCCTCGGTTTCCTCGTTTCGGCTCGCGACCCTGCGCAGGTTCCGTCCGACGAGGAATGGACACCCGTGCCCCGCATGGCCGACGGTTCACCCGATTACGCTTCCCTGGTTCACCCGTCGGAAATGGTTCCGGCCGGCGAACCTTGGAGCGGCGTGGACGCACCGACGGGAGGCATCCTCAACCTGACGGTTCTGAGGGAGCTGGACCGCAAGCTCGACCTCGTGCTCGAACACCCGCT
>NZMN01000057.1 GCA_002694525.1 Methanobacteriota archaeon | reverse complement strand
GAAACGACCAAATCCTTTGCACGACGGTTCTTTTCAAGGGTCCATCGTCAATCCGAAGGTTCATCATAATCAAGCAGGAGGGGAAACCATGAGCGAGTGGAAGCGCATAGAACTCAATGAAGAAGAAAAGGTTGAGACATTGACCGACCTTTCACCTGCTCCTCACACACTGCACCAAGAATTTCAGCAAGATGCAAGTCATCTGCATGAAGTTCAAGCCATGCACACACACGTCCTTGTTCAAGCAGGGATGTTGCCTGAAACACATCTCGCAGATGTGGAGCCATCGCAACGTTTGGATTGGATTCTGAACGAGTTGCACGGCATGCGTAATCCAGATGGACTCACCATTCCTATGAGAGGCGTCTCAAGTGAAGACGTTGAAATCAACGTCCTCAATGGTGAAAACGAGACGAGCGTCAAAATCACCATCCATGAAGATGGTCATGATTCCCTTGAGCGTGTTCTTCCACTCACTGGAGAGAACCTCGATGTCAAGGCTCACTTTGTGGACGGCCATCTACGCTTGCGCTGGTGAACTCAGTACTTCTTGTAACTCAGTTCAGTGATCATCTTGTCCAATGCAGTCTGTGCGGATTGTTGATGCGAAGCACCCAATTCTTCACGACTGTATCGAGCCATTTCGAACATGTTATCCAACGATTCAAGCGCCTCATCACTGATACCTGGAGTCGCTTGTCGGATAGCAACTTCGAACTCACGAACCGTTTCGAAGTCTCGACGTAGCAATCCACGTGTCTGTAAGGTTGAACAGAGGTTCTGATAGCAGTTGAAGATCGCCTCTCGTGTTGCATCTCCTGCAGCAAGGAGTTCAGCCGTGTATTCGAAGACTTCACTCATCTCAGAAAGCAACTCGTTCTGACGAGTTCGTCGATACATGACCGTTCCGAGAGCAACCGCTGCTGCAAAGAAGACCAAGGCTACGTAAGTCCACGGNCTTACTTCAGAGGCTTCAGCNTCNAACTCGTANGCCGGTGCAAATCCGTTGAGTCGTGTGCTGTTGAACTCAGCAACAGTCTGCTCCGACAGTCTTGGATCCGTGATGACAATATCGAGTGAAACTTGACCGAAGATGGAGGCATCGCCGTATGCAGGGTCGTTGTTGAACTCAAAGTCTGCAACACCATCGGCATCGGTCAGCTTGGTCATTGCACCGAGTTGAGAACCGTTTCCGGCATAGAGATAAAACTCAACCGCGATACCTGCAAGACCAGTTGTTGTATCTTCAGCAACAATCGTAACTCCGCCATCGACCTTTTCATCCACGTTTTCTTCAATCTTATCGACGAAGATTTCGATTTCTGCGTTCACCTTGATGTAGATAGGATGCGACTCTGACGCACCGTTGATGTAACGACCAGTGTCTCTCGGAACGTCAATACTAACGAACTGCGAACCAGGTGACAAGGTCTTTGGAGCATTGACGACGATTGTGAAGTTTCCAATGTTCCAATCGACTTGTGCTCCATCGAAACATGCAGCACCTTCGAAGTTGTTAACACAGTTTGTGCCGTTACCGACGTAGAGAACCACATCTTCGAAGACTTCACCAATGCCACCGATTTCTGCAACGCTTCCTGTCAGACGAATCGGGTTCGCAGGNTCAGAGCGGACNGACTGTGGGGACGATGTGCTGTCAATGGTNATNACNATATCNGCCCAGACGGTCACAGTTCCGTTGGTNAGTGTGCTCANGTGTTCTTGNGTTCCCTCAAACACAACTTGGATGATGTGACCGTTTCCTCGCTCNAGATCCATGCTTGCAAAGACTTGACCAGAGAAGGTTCCATCGGAGGCTGTGGTCACAGTCGACATGTATTGGCCGTCAAGGTACACGAGAACACTCTCGCCACCGATTCCATCCTGATCGACCGTATCGATATCGTAGAGACGTCCAGAAAAGGTCCAGAAGTCTCCACGGGTTGCATCCGTTCCATCGTCAAACTCGAGCGTCATCGCAGAACGATGCGCTAAGAAGAACGATTGGTTGGCTGACCCTTCTCGATAGTAGCCTTGGGCAAGGACATTCGCTTCAAGCAGATTGTCCCCGAAATTGAAGAAGTCCTGAACGGTCCATTCGTACGAGAATGTTCCATCAGCTCCAGTCGTTACTTGNGACAAAACAAAGCCNTCGACCTTGAGNTCAACAACATGACCTTCGATTGGTTCGAGTTGGTTATCGAGCACACTTCCAGTGATCGTTGTTGTATCGGTTACTGCAAGAGGAGAAGGTACTGAAACAGAAACAAGAATCTGGCTGAAGACCGACCATGTACCACCAGCATCGCTAGGCAGATAGAACACCGTTCCATTGAANCGAGTATCCAAGGAGACTGGACCAAGCGCTGCATCAGCAGGCACTGGAATAACGGCTGTAAACAAACCAGTTTCATCCGTTGTAACATTGGTCATCCACACATCGTTGAGATAAATGTCGATGGTAAGNTCTTGCAATGGATTGTCAACAATGTCCAACAATCGTCCTTGNACAGTCATGGTTTCTTCACGGTTCACTTCGCCAGTTGGTGTAATCAACAAGATTTGTGTTGGAACACTGACATTGAAATCAACGGTTGCAGAACTTGGCATGTAGAATTCTGGATCAACAGAATCGCCGATGCCGACTGGGTCAACCCAATCACGTCCACCAGTAAATCGGACTTCNACCATGTGCATTCCAGAGGTTGTCGATTCTGGGACGAGATACGAAATANCGTACGCACCNGTAAANGCATCACTCTGAACACTCGCAACAGGCACCCCATCCACAAAGAGACGAACAATGGCCACGGATTCAACGCCATCAACGTACAGTGGCATATTGAGATCGTCGAGCAAGGTTCCGTTCACGTACAGCATTTCNCCAGCAACAAGGGATTCAGTGTGCTCAGTGATGGTCAGATTCGTCTCGGCCAACGTAACAAATTGCGTCGATGTATTGTATCCGGCAATGCCAGTTGTACCTGCCAGTCCACCATAGGAAGCGACAACATCGCTGAAACCAACCGATGCATTGAACGGCACCAACAGACTTCCGACGGCAGTTCCATTCGCAGCTGTCGTGACACTAACAGACACTTCGTCGGTTGTGTTCGTCGCGGGAAGTGAGAAGGTGACCTGTTGGCCATCAATCGGAGCACCCGTATTGTCTTCAAGCAAAATGCGTATATCGAGCAGATCACCACGCTCTGTGCGGTCGTTCAACGAGGGTTGACCGAGCGCATCAAGCGATGGATCTAGGAACGTAATGATGGAGAAACCTCGACTGTCAAAGGTTGAATTGTTCTTCGATCCGATGTAGAAGTTCACTGTTGGTACGATTGATGCTTCCAGCACGTGTGTTCCACGCTCAAATCCGGGAGTGAGTGTGATGGTAGCATTCCACCATCCACCATCCTGAACAGAACCGTTGCTCACAGCAAATCCAGTAGGTACATCATCGATTGTGAACAGAACGTTCATGATCAGTCGAGAACCGTCTCGATTGGTCAATCCGCTTCCATTGTCCGAAACAACCCGTCCAGAGACATTGAAACTCGAACCTGCTACAGGATTGTCCGTAATCGGATCTACAACCATGAACGTGAGCGAACGAACGGTCACACTGCTGAGATTTGCTTGTGTTGGAAGAAGGTCTGAACTACCGTTGTAGTAGTAACTGACCACAATCAAACCGAGCGGATGACTTGATGGAATTACAAAGGAAGTGTTCGCAGTTCCGGACCCGTCCGTGGTAACCGATGGCAACCATGTTTCATGGAATTTGGTTGTTACACTCAGATTTCCAAGTGGTCTGAAGTTGAAACTTGATTCGACCAAGGTTGCGCTCAGATTCACAGTCTCTCCGCGATTGACAAGAACTGGGTTACCCGGTTGCAATCCTTCGAGTTGTGTCACTCCGAAGACGAAAATCGCAGACGAAGTGTTTGAAGGCAGATAATACGGTGAAGAGTCCTCAAGGACTTCAACAACGAGCGTACGTGGACCACGGACAGTACCGTTGTTCGCTGTGTCAGTTGGGACGGTGAGGTTGAAGCTTCCATTCGAAAGTGTTGGGACACCACTGCGGAGAAGTTCCTCAGGGTTTGACTGCCAGTAGACATCCAGTCGAACACCGGAAATCATTGCACGTGTAGGGTCATCGTCATCGAGGATTTGTCCTTGCATGTTGAACGGAACACCTGCTGTAATGGTGGATGGCAAGACGTCAATACGAATGTCGGTAGGAACTTGCACAGTCACATCAACAAACGTGCTGTTTCCTGTTCGGCGACTGTTTCCAACGGCGAGAGGATCGGTCAAATCATCTGCAACAAACATCTGCAATACGTAATCGCCCGGCGCAAGATTCGCTGTCGCCCATGTGAACGAGGCGTTTCCTTCTGCATCGGTCACTGCAGTACCAATGGTCTGATTGGAGTTTCCAAAGTCCCAGATGTATTCTACAGTTACACCAGAAATGTTGGAACGATCGGCAACATCCAACACGGACGTGTTGAAGGTCACTTGATCGCCTGAAACGAATTCCATAGCCCTCAATTCTTCCTCCAGCAGGAATTCGGATTCGATACCAACAGTCACACTCGGCAACGTTGGTGGGTTCGGTGGTGTTGATGAATCAACGACGCGATAGTATGCACCGCCAGCAGGGGCCATCGCTTCGAAGTTAAAGTCGACAGCAACTTCGTAGCCATTGGATGGAAGCGTGGTTGGCATGACAACTGTAAGGTTGAATTCACCGGTTGCATTGTCCAGCATGCCATTTGCCAGATCGATCGGGAAACCATCACCATCAAGCATGGTCATTGCGATGATGGTATCGTTCCCAAGAACACG
>NZMN01000056.1 GCA_002694525.1 Methanobacteriota archaeon | reverse complement strand
CGTGAACGGCATGGACCGTGGTGCCCGATTCATCGTCGCCAACAGGGACGTCTTCGTGAAGGATGTTGGGGATGGACATGCGCAGGCGGTCGCGCTCGGCCACGGCCTCGTCGGTCTGCGCTTCCATCTTGGTGATTTGGGCACCGAGGTCGGCCACTTGGGCCAATATGGCCTGAGCGGTCTCGTCGTCGCCCGCTTTTTTTGCCGCGCCAATGCCTCGTGCGGCCTCGTTTTTTGAACGGCGGAGCTGGTCTGTTTCATGGAGAAGGTTGCGCCACGTTTTGTCGAGTTCGATGACCCGTTCAATGGCGTCATGGGGCAATCCCCGCTTGGTGTGGTCGGCACGAATCAAATCGGCGTGTTCACGGAACATGTTCATGTCAAGCATTGAAATCACCACGTGATGTTAAACCTCAAAATCTCTCCTCCCAGGAAGAGAAGCCCGCCGACAAGATAGCCGAGGATGGCGCCGCCGTTGAGCAGCGGTAAGCCGGCTTGGGCTTTCCCGCGCGCAACGTACGTCATCAGGGCAAGGTAGCCAAGCAGCGCGCCAACCAGGGTGAACATGGCGACCTCAAACGCAGCGCTCGGGTCGAGCCACTGTACGGCGGACAGCACGAGCATGCCGGGGAAGATGATGTCACCCAGTCCCATGAACATGGCTTCGCTGCGTTTTTTCCTGCGCTTTGGCCTTGAAACAGCCGCCTCGGGAGGAGGTGAGACGGCAGGTTGCTTTGCTCGTTCCGTTTCTTCGATGAGGGAGTAGTCGCCGTCTTGTGGAGCCACCAGAAGAATGGGAAGGCGCAATCCAACCATCGTATCGGCCAGATCCAGCATGTGCTTTGACTTGTACACGGCCCAGAAGTCGTACACCGCTGCGAGGACCATGAAAAGAATCGCCAACACGGGGACGAAGGTCACCCCGAGCATGACGCAGACACCGGCCCCAAGCAGCACGCCCGTGGTGTTGACAACGTACCATTCGCTGTGAACGACGAGCAGAATCAACAGGAGAAGCGTGACGGCCAGACCTGCTACGGTTGGACCCAGCAACAACTGAAGACCGGAGAGCGGGAACATTTCAGGCGTCAATTCGCCGATCTCAACGAGGGTGGTGTCGTCCTGCCCGCTCAACGCCACCAAGTGGACTTCGTCATCCTCCACCGAGAAATGAACCGTTTGAACGTCTTCGTTGACGGGGAAACTGGCTCGATTGATCAGCGATGTGGTGTAGAGCCAATGAGCCTCGCCGTCGCCGGCAACCAGCAGGTCGGTGTAGCCGGAGGCGTCCAAGTCCGTGATGCGAACCGAGGACACAGCGTCAACCAGGCCGTTGAGATTCATTCGGTCTTGGACGGCATACGCGTCTTCGCCCTCGTTGCTTCCGTTCCACTCAACGCCGGTGATGGCCCCGTTGGACGCTCCCAACAGCACGAATCGTTGCTCTTGCGCATCGGGCGTGGCCTCTGCCTCGGCGATGGTTTGAGTCATGAACGGTGACCATCCGACGTCTGCAGAGGTGAACGTGGCATCAGCGCCGGGAGCTTGCGTCATCAGGTAGGTGGCGTTGTTCAGCCCGCCCAGTCCCGGACCGAGGTTGGGGGAGGTCTCCTCGAGGAGGATGCTCCCCGAGAGAGCGGGGGTGATCAGGAGCCATTCGTCGTCGTCGAGGAGGTGGCTTTTGACCACGCCGTCGCTGGTCGTAAATCCAGGTATGCTCCACCGCCCTTCGAAGGCGAGGACACCCGGAGCGGTTTCGAAGGTCCGGTATCGCATCAGCTGGTCTCCCGCATCAACGAGGTACATTGCATCGAGGCTGGAAACAGCAGCAATGCACCCCGAGGCCATGTTGTCGAGGGGCGCTGGACCATCGTCCACCCACTGATGACACGCATAACTCTCCAGCAGTTCACCCGTTGCGTTGTTGACCGTCCACGCATAGGCACCCGATGCGAACGTAAGACCCACCTCGGACGACGTGGCGTGAACGGCGTGCTGGAACTCGTGGACGTTGTGAGGATGCGTCACGGTCCAGATCGGGTCGGCAAAGTCGTTGGATGAGCCCCACGCCGTGATGTCAACGGTGGTGTTGTACTCGCCNTCGCTGACGNTGTAGAGAAGGAAGCCATCGTCNCCCCAGGTGTCNAGGAAGACACCGTTTCGTTCCGTGGTTGTCTCGACCTCGTACGGNGTGNTTTCAAAATCCAGAACCAACATGTGGGCCAGCGGCACCGTGGTGTACATCAACGCCAGCGTCAAAACGGCGTACATTCCGTATTTGATGATGTATTGCTTGCCCCATCGAGCGAGCCAAATGATGAGNGCTGTAAACGCGAAAATGGCGAACAGCTCCAANGCAACGTAGCGGGCTTGGGTGGCGCCGGAAGCCCCGAATGCGTGAAGTTCGCCCACGTCGTANTAGGGCCGGATGTAAAGCGCAAGAGCGATGGTAGCGACGAACATACCGGCCATACCGGCCATNCCNCGCCACTGTTCGGCCATCAACGAAGCNAGGCTGTCGGCGTGTCGAAGCTCGTCTTCGACCTCCGCGAACCGTTGATTGACCTCTCGGCCCGTCTCGGTTTCAGCATCGCTCATGGTCCCGCCAACCTCCGCTTGCATATCAGCGTCGCGTTCTTCCTACGGAAGAATCCTCAGGGAAAAGAGCCATTGACGGGCGGTTGAGAAGNCGTTGTGATGGTAGCGAGCGGAGATGCCAGAACCTGGCTCCATCNAATCAAGGGCCAAGGCATGGCCCTCGGCCTTGAGAACACCGCCCGGGCTGTCGCAGAAATGCGGTTCCCCGCTCCCA
This sequence comes from Methanobacteriota archaeon, assembly GCA_002694525.1. Taxonomy (GTDB): domain Archaea; phylum Thermoplasmatota; class Poseidoniia; order Poseidoniales; family Poseidoniaceae; genus Poseidonia. The sequence goes on along the minus strand of NZMN01000056.1, from coordinate 12,919 downwards.
CCTACGAAACGGTGCACGTGGCCGGTAGCAATGGAAAAGGAACCACGGTGGCCCGACTGAGCGCTGCGCTGTCATCTGCCGACATCGATCACCTCGCCTTCACCTCGCCCCATCTTGTTCGTGTTGAAGAGCGCGTCCGGCACAACGGCCGGCCGGTTGATGCGACCACGTTTGACGAAGCCCTTGTGCAGGTTTACGACATGGTCCAGCGGACCGGAATCTCGCTGACGTTTTTCGAAGCCACCTTCCTCATTTTCCTCAGNGTAGCCGCTCGTCTGTCCGTGCGTGTTGTGCTGATGGAGACCGGGTTGGGCGGTCGGCTCGACGCCACGCGGGCNGTGCCGGCTGATGTCGCCNTCATCACTTCATTGAGTCTTGAGCACACGGCGGTGCTGGGTGATNCCCTNGAGGCCATCGCAGGGGAAAAAGGAGCCATCGCTCGTTCCGGCAAACCCCTCGTCGTCCAGTGGGTGGAGGACCCNGCNGCCCGTGANCGCCTCGANCGATGCGCAGCAGAGGCTGGCNACCACCCGCTNGACGGACGGTTGGGTCCGGCTGACTTGCGGTGGGTCAAGCCTGAGACGGGTGCGAATTATCGCGACCAAGCCGACGCACTTGCTGCCCTTGCTTGGTCGCACCTCAAATGCGCGGAAAACAACGTGTATCCCAACATCCGCGAATTGCACTGGCCCGGACGCATGCAGGACGTGGTGAGCGCACAGCGTTCCAACCTCGTCTTTGTCTTGGAGGGGGCTCACAACCCAAGCGGTATGAGAACAGCCTGCGATGAGCTNGCAAAGCAACATCGCTGGAGACGCCCCTGGGCGCTTCTTTTCGGCACGTCGCCACAGACGAACATGCACGGCATGCTTGAACCGCTTGCGATGCTCTGTTCGGTCCACACGCCTTCGGTCGTGGTCCTCACCGAGCCCCAATTTGGACGCTACCCCGGCGTGGAAGCGGGTGTCCTGCGNGACGATGTTGAAGCGTTTGGCGTTGAGGTTTCGGCCACGATTCCAACGCCCAGCGATGCCGTNGAGTGGATTGAATCCAACGCACATGATTGCGAACACGTTCTCTGCATTGGTTCGCTGTATCTCCANGGCAACGTCCTCCAAGCCCTCGGAGCGGACGACGACGATGCNTTGGCCGTGCGTGCGAAGGACTGAAACACTCGTGAGGTATCAGTTGNNTCGGTGAGGGCGTGAAAGACAAGCACTTGGCGGTCCGCATCCAGCAGTGCCTCGCCTTGGCCGAAGCCTCAAACTGTCCGCGACGAACCTTTGGTGCGCTGCTGGTTGACCCCAAACGCAACGTTGTGCTGATGGACGGCTACAACGGCGGCCCTCGAGGCGGTGGGCGTCTGTGCGGCGGAGAGGAGTGCCTTCGCGACACCATGAACATCGAATCGGGNACGCGGGTCGAAATCGGTTGTCACCATGCGGAAATGAACCTGATCTGCAACGCTGCGGCCAACGGTGTGCCCACNAACAACGCCTGGCTCATCGTCACGGGTGAACCCTGCATGATGTGTGCAAAACTCATCCACCACGCTGGAATTGACCGCGTGGTCATCGTGGACGGTGGTTTCGCAGGTGAAAACGGGGTGGACTATCTNGAAGACCACGGCGTTGAAATTCAGCGCACCGACGGCCCCAANGACCCGCGTGCGGAAGCCTGATGCGTCGNTAACGACCGNTGGGTTCCCTGCTGCACGTACCGACATCACGGTGTGTACGAAATGAACATGAAGATGCCAAANAGGAAGACGAACAGCGGGACGATGAGAATCTCAACGAACGATCGGTTGCGAGCCAGGACATCGATTTCNGTNCCGTAGTGGACGATGGAAGCGTCCCCTGTGCCAACGGTTGGAACCATGGTCAACAGCGCCTGAGGCAGCGTTTCGTGGCCGCCCCACTGTTCGATGTGGTCCACCTCTCGAGGGACGCAGTCGCCGAGGATGTAGACGGGGTCCCCGACGCCGAGGGCTCCCAACTCCCACTTCCAGCGTCCGCGTTTCCACGTGTCGAGGGTCGGCCCGTAATCAAGGGGTTTCTTCGACCACAAGGAAGGGTCGATGAGCATCCCACCCGAACCGTCGTGAATCATGAACGGTACGGCTCCGTCTTTGGTTTCACGGTGCTCCCATGAACACGAGGTGTTTCCGTCGGAGTCGGTGGTGCAGACGTATTCGTATTTTTTCCACTGCCAAGCAGCCAAGCCCTTGTGNGTCCGGCCGCCCACCTCCATGGTTGGCGTACCGGCTACGGAGGGGCGGACTTGGCCAACGAGTTCAGCTTGGCCAACCGCAACGCTGCGAATGGGTGAAGTGGGCAAATCTCGAATCAATCGGGTCAATTTGAACTGCTTCCAAGCCCGATAGAACCAAGCGATGTTGACGATTGAGACAACGGCGGTCAACGCCCATCCAATCGAGACATGAGAGCCGGAACCGTCTCGCGCCCGCAAATCGGCTGAGAGCCAAATAAACGACGTCGCAAACACGAGTGCGCCAATGCTGTAGGGCGTGAACAGCGCTGGCTTTGGCGTGCCGATGTTGTTGGGATGCTCGGTGATGAGGCGGCCGCCCTCATCGCCTGCGTACGGGTCGTTGATNGCGGTCGGCACGGGCGCACCGAACAACCAGTCGTCCTTCGCATCACGGGTCGGNTGATCAGCGTACGGTAGCGGCTCGAAATTCAGTCCAAANTGCGGGAACAGACGGCCGNTTGAACCCAAAACGCCCGGCATTGAAGCGGTGTCCCTCACCGCTCTCCGATTGGCGGCCCGAATGGTGCGCAGTTTATCCAAAACCGGCGGCGACGTGCTTTTCATGAAGAGCAGACCGCTCAGACCAGCGACCAACAAGCCCCAACGACCCTCATCCTCTCGCTGAGTGACTTCCTGAGGTTGTCCATTTGGGTCGTTGAGGTCATCGATTTCCCGGACGGAAAGCAATTGGTATCGCTCAGGGTCTTCTTCCACCATCACNAACGCGTTGAACAAGAAATTCGACTCAGCAGAAGACCCCTTGCCNTGTATGATTCGTTCCCATTCCGAGCTGCAAACGGGTCTGTTCACCACCTCGCCTTCAGGTTCGAGTGACTCACGCAGCGAGAAGGCTGCCTCAATGGTGGTGCCTTCTGAATCCCTCATCGTCAGNGGTTGAGCCTTGGCCATGNNCTGACNGTANTTGTATTGNCCACCGCCGTTCTCTTNATCTTCAGACCAACTGCAACTNTCGTAAGCAATGACCCCTTCGANNAGTTCCAGCGGGACGACCACAAACGCTGCTTGAGCGGCGTACTCTTCCGAGTCGTAGCCGCCTTGNANTGGGCCGTAGTCGTACGAGGCCATGTCGTCATGCAGGTAAGGGATGACGGTGGCTTCCTCCACGCGCGGAACGTCGGGGATGGANACGCTGCTCAANTACAAGGCGAGGGCACCNAACATCAAGAGGCCGGAAAAAANATACCCGACNAGGTGTTTGAACGNCGGTTTGGGAAACGANAAGAGACCTTGGTCGATGCTCAACACCGCAGTCCGGTCCATGCAATCTCCACGGCTCACCGTGCTATAATCAAACCCCCGTTNTGANGTTTACATTNCACNAAACAGCGTGCACTGGANGAGGGGATATTCGATGCCGGGGGCAGGATTCGAACCTGCGAAGCAATATGCAGAGGAGCTTGAATCCACCCCCTTTGACCACTCGGGTACCCCGGCTTCTATCGACAGCCTGCGAACCGTTCTTCTTGACTATTCCTCTTGCGGAGTGTCCACCAAATCCAGCGGCACGGGCGGTGGACGGCGCAGCGTGACGATGCGCCGGATGCGTTCGAGGTGGTAGGCTTCCTCTCGCTGGGAGCGCTGCTGGCGCACCACGAAAAGAACCATGGCGGCAACGATCAACGACAGGACGGACAAACTGAGCACAGCCATCCCTCCCGAGGTTGATTCTGCGTCGCCGTCCTGGATGTCGGCCAGCGGGACCGGAATTTGCGGTGTATGATTGACGATTTCAAGACTCAACCCGAGTCGGCCCTCCTTCCATGCCTCAACGTTCCACACGAAATTGACCCACTCCCCAATGCCGAGGTACGCCGTCTCGTTGGCATGTTCACGCCCTTCGTCGTCTCGAAGCACGACTTGAAACTCTCCGGGAAGCAAACCGTTGTTGGCGATCCGTGCATACACGGAAACGTTCTCACCGACGGTGGGACGGAACGGCGTGGCGGACAACTCGGTGAGAAGCGGTTCGAAGGCGTAGTACGTGACACCAACGTTCAGCATGGAGGTGGCTGTACCCAACCCAACCAACGGACGCCCCGAGCGGTCCTCGGCTTCAAACCACACCATGAGAACGTCGCTTCGCGTGAACTCCAGGCCGCTGGGGAGGAAATTGACCGTTCCGTTGTAGATGGTGAATTCGTTGAGGGTCTCGGCGACGGGCAAAACGAAGGTCTGTTGCGAACCCTCAACCGGGTTGCCCAATCGATACATCACCGAACGCATGGTGAGACCGGTTGGTGGCATGTGGGTGTCATCGCTGATGCTGACGGTGATGGGGACCGCATCGAGTTGATTGGAGGCGTGGTTGTCAAAAACCCCGGGCGCAATCACCAGTTTTGGTGCGGCATCGTCCACCACGACGTTGTAGGAGAGGTTGTTCACCGAATGCCCTTCAAAGCCTTCGGGAAGAACCTCAAAGACGCCGTTGTCAGCGTAAAGCACGTTTTCGTTCATGTAAACGTTGAACACGACCAAACCGCTGTCGGTGAGGTTGACCTGCCCGCCGCCCGAGCGCTCTCCATCGCTCAACAACCATCGCAGGTGGCCCGTTTGCGGGAACCCCTCGGCCAGCACGCTGGTGTTTTGATGGAAGAGTCCAACGCGATGCTCCACCATGTCGTTGCGGTGGAACCAATGCGTGGTCTGATTAGAATCACCAAACGGGGCTTGAGTGTCCGTGATGTTCAACCAGCGCAATTCGACGGCATCGCTTGGCTCCCATTCCAGCAAACCGAGGCGGTACAACCCNAGACCGAGGTCCTGGCCTTCGTCNATCACCCTCAACGAGGGCGTGTGGTCGCTACCGNCAAGCGNNCGGCTGGTGTTCCAGTCNAGGCGGAAGCTGANNTCNAGGTCGTAGGTGGTCAACAACGGTCGCCGTTGAACGACGACCTGCGGGGTGCCGATGAAGCACGAGGAATCGTATCGAACTTCGCCAAACCGAGGCTCATAATGGACGAAACANGCCGACTGGTTCGACTCNCCAAGCAACGCCAGGCGAATCTCCTCNAGGGATTCGATGGTGTTTGCATCGCCCAACGTGAAGGTAAACCGATGTTCGTGGCCCGCCAAAAGACGGCCATCGACCCGGTCGAGGTGGACGCTCTCAACNTCGATGGTGGTGTCTGCCCGGCGCTGAACGCTGAGTGTTGCNAGGTCGTTTGCTNCNCCAAAGTCCCCGCCCCCNTCGAGCGCATTTCCTGCCANATCCTCGCCTTGCAGGACGATGCTGAGACGACCGCTGGTTTGACCGTCGGGTACGGCTTGNTCGGATGAAATCAATGGCAAATCAACCTCGAGCTGCGACACACCGCGATTGAGACTGACCGTGTTCAGGCGATATTCACTCCCCTCCATGATGCCGTTGGCGTTGAGGTCGTCGGCCCCCTCCAGCCACGTCCACACCTGAAGTTGGCTCGACAGCCCNTCGGGGNCGCTGAGTTGTAACCGCAGAGCNATGTCCTTGCCGTACATTGAGATGTGGCCGTCGGCCACGACCTCGTCGCCCGTATCGAGGGCGGTGAGGGCGTCAACGGTCGGATGAACGGTGTCGTGAAGGAACCGTGCGGGCGTGAGGACAACGGTCCGATCCTCACTCGAAGAGGCGTCGGTGTCAGCCGGACCGCGCCGGGTGAGGCTTGGTGTGATTTCCAAGTAGGTGTTGCTCGGAAGGTTGTCGAGGCCGTTGGGCGTTGCAATCGAAACGGAGAACCAGCCGCCTTGACCCACTTCAGCCGTCCATGTCTTCGACCAGTTCAAGGGTTCACCGGGCCACTCATCGGNTCCACCGGAGATGTTCTTGGGCGGTACAGCCGTNAAGGTGACGGCCGCTTCTGCTTCGCCGGACTGAATCCACTGATTGGCGATGCCCTCCATCCTCACCCGGCCTTCAGCANGAAGCGTCTGGTTCTCGTTCAGGTGGTACGGCCAGAACGAATTGGTCCAGTCGTCAATGCGTCGCTGGGTTGAGTCGGTGACGGTGAACCCAACGACTTCAAGGTCGTTCTCCACCTCGTTGTAAGCGGTTTTTCGAACGAACACGTGCGGACCAACCTCCAGCCCGTCCTCGTCTTTGGCGTTGGTCAGAACATGGACGTCGTCGATGTCGTCAAACAGCCAGGTGCTCGTCATGGCCCACTCCACCGTGCAGGTGTTCAGGCTGCACTCCACGCTCGATGCGTCTGCGTCCAAACGGGCCAATCCAGCTCCNGCAAGTTGTCTGAACCGAGGNTTTTCTTGAATGCGGTCGACTTGGACGTGAACAACCGCTCTGTCAAGGCTCGGTCCGGAGGCTAAATGGAAATCCACCGAGACNACATCGGGTGCGTCTTCTGCAGCNTCCAANGGATTGAATCGGGTGTGATGGGTCGTAAACGATACGGTTTGTTCGGGAAGCCAGCGGGTGTAGGCTGGTGGATGAACTTCCTCGATCATNGTGGGGAGCGTTGTTGCGTTCAGCCCGACGCGAAGACCTCCGACCTCGGTTTGGACGTGCAGAGGTACATCGATGACGGCCCGAACATCGGTTTCGCTTGAGGCAGCCTTGGCCAAGTTCAGAGCCGATGCCTGAACGTTGAGGTNGACCGTCGTATCCGGCATCACGTGCATCAGACCAAGCACGCGGACGTCGGCACTGCCCTCGACCTCCACGGTGGTCGAACACGTCAGACGGTAGGAAGCAAACGGTGCGTGGAGCTGAGAACTGGACACAACGGGACACGACGACGAACCCGAGTGGTGAATTACGGTGTAGGCGCCACCAAGAACCCTGACGGCCCCGTCCACCCGGACCACCGTCGAGGGCGTTGTGTTTGACACCATCAGGGACATCACGGGAGCGGGTCCCGTTGGAGAACCCTGCGCAAATCGATCGAGGGATGCGTAGTCGAGCACGAGGGTGGAATTGTTCATGNCGAGCGTTGGCGACGGTTGGTTCGTCGGCCATGAGGCGTTGGAGCCNTTGTGNTCAACGGCGCTCCATTGGGTGTTCAATCCAAAGTGAGCATCCATTGCGCTGGGTGGCCACGTCATGACGGACACGTTGTTCTCACCGATTGCTAAACTCGGGCGAGTGGGCGGCGTGATGCAGTCCAATTCCGCCTTCGCCCGGACGAATGTTTCTCCACCAAGAGCCTGGAGCGTGAACTCGGACATNAGCGCCACGTCCCCGCCCAAGGAATGGTTCAGGTAGGTTGTTTTCTGTGGTCCTGGTACGTGGGCGGANGCGACGAGTTGCCCCTTTGGAGTTGACCACGTGAGGTTNTCACCAACGGTNGTCAACCGGTAGCCGTCGTGAGGACAGGCCGGTGCGGAAANCAACGGTATTGANAACGGGCCCGAAACGACCAGACGGCCGTTGGCGTCCACGGCTGCGTTGATCGCGCCCNGAACGGTGTTCATCACGTGTTGAGGCCCGATGTACGTGGTTCGCCCNACGCTCAGACTGTGGACCATGGGCGTCACGTAGCTGTCGTCGGTGGCCATCCGAACGCGCAGGTGGACCGTTGGGTGCTCGAGTGCATCCAGGGCCAGTGAAGCGGGAAGCGTGAGGTTCTGATGACCTTCAACGGGCTGGAGTTGTGAATCCAAAACGTCGAACAAAAGCGTGGTGCCCGCAGGCTGGTCAAACCAACCGTCGAGCCAGCCGTANCCGAACACCGGGTCGGGCGAGATGGGGCGGGACACCCACGAACCCGTTGGTTCGAAAACATCGAACTCCACCCCGGCGTCATCGATGTACCAACCGTCCTCTTCAACGAAGGTGTCGGAGAAGAAGGAGAAGCGCAGTTTGAACGATTGACCGGAAAGGTTCGACAGGTCGTAGGTCTTCAGGTCGTAGCCACGGGGCGTGGATGCGCCGCATCCGTTGGGAACGTTGGACCCGTCGATGATGCCTTCTCCGAAGAACGGTGAGTTGGAGTTGGCGGTTGAGATTTGGTCGTGGAAGCCGTTGAGCTGGGGCGGAAGCAACCACCAGGTCAGCCCACCGTCGGTCGAGACACCGACACCGCCGCCGTCCCAGTTCGGCTCGGTGCACACCCACGAACGAAACGTGAGGCGCCCCGTTGCGTCGGTTGGGAGCGTGTATTCNTCGGTCACAAGATGNGTGTAGACGTTGTTGGTGTATTTCGTGGTGAGGTTGATGGCGGCTCCGTTGTCGCCTGAGTGGAACAGACCCGGCCCCCATCCGGAGGTTGAACGGGTCGGACCAACCTCCCAACCGTCGGGCCATGTGCCTTCAATGGACCAGCCCGGTGGCGTGATCATCGTCGTCTCAAAGGAGTCCGTGCTGGATTCAGGGGGGTTCATTCCGAAGGCGGTGGTCCAGTTCCATTCGTTGAGGTTGGCCGGGGAGGTGTCTCGCCAGCCGCGCTGGTCCCCCAGCTGATCGCTGGAGTTGGTNGAAAAATTGGACAGCACGCGACGTTCNGACNGGGGGGTTCCCGGTCGATGCACCACGGAAACGTCGTCGATCGCAACGCCCTCCCAGCCGGACGAGGCAAACCCTCCGTAGCCGGTTTGTGAATTGGTCACCACTTGGAATTGGAACAAAACATCGGATGCGTTTGGATGACCGGATACGCCGCTTGGCAGGTTGTACGTTATGGGAATCCAACCCAACGATTCGTCGGTGTAGTAGGTGCCCTGATAGGACAGACCGTTGCCGGGCAGACCGGGTATGCCCGAGACAGGAGCCCAGGTGGTACCGTTGTTCAAACTCACCAGAACCAACAGATTGTCCGAAAAGGAACCTTCCAAATCCCAATTCGCCCAAAATTCCAGTTCCATTGGACCCGTAAATCCGGAAAGGTTGGCAGGTATGTAGAGTCGGCCGTCAGCGTCGTTTGCGTAATCGCCGCTCATGTTTCCGTGAAACCACGCTCCGGGTGCGTCACCGAGGTTTGAGAAGGTGAGGTTGTCAAGGAACCATCCTTGACGGGGCCCGGGGGTTGCTGAAGTTTGGAAACAAAACCGAATTTCAAGCGTTGAGGAGGCGGGCTGAACGACGCTGTCGAGCGAGAAGTGAACCTGGTCCCATGCGCCCGTCGCACCGGACCACACTGAAGAAGGTGCACCGGGCAGAAGCGAGGCGTTGGTGTAGGACCCCGTCGGGGTGAGCACGTGCCACGAACCACCCGATGAGCGATGTTCAACCCAAGCAGCGTCGTCGTCGTTGAANTCCAACCAGTGGTCGACGGTCATGTTGTACTGATTGACAAAAGCAGGGACGGTTTGCGCAGGTGATGCCAAGCAACCGCTCATGCCTGCATCCAAGCCGTTTTCGCCTCCGGTGGTGAGCACGCGNACGCCCTGCGTGGCCGAGGAAGGAACGGTGCTGGACGATGTCGTTCCATCCCGTTCAACCACGTTCCACACGCTGTGGTTCGGGCCGTGGCCAACCCAATCGGGAAGCGTCTCGATGAGGGTTTCAAAATCGGTGATGCTGCCCACGGTGGACGCTACACTGAGGCTCAACTGGCCGCCGTGAGCATCCCCCTGCGTGTTGACGTGCGTACCGTTCCAACCCGTGTTGGCGTCCAGACCGAAGCGTGCGGCGGTGTCCGGCGCATCGGACCACATGGGTGTGATGTCGATCTGCCCGCCGCTGAAGGTGCGGTTGTAGGGAACGGTGAGCACGCCGGTGCTCGTCGTGTTGACGCCTTGTGCCTGCCCTTGAGGGGTGTAGTAGGTTGAGCGGGCAGCGGTTTCGGATGAAAGGGTGGAGGGTTGCACCATGGGGCTGGCCAGCACAAGCAGCATCAGCACGCTCAGGCCCACCGCCGCAACACCACGCCGGTGGGAACGAACGGGCGTTTGGGCGAGTGGCATCGGAGATTACCTCGCTTCGCGAGGTATGGACGAAGGATATGAAGGGGTGTTATGATTGCATCGTAAAAACAAAACACGAATGAAGAGCGGAAGAGGATTCAAATCCCGTCACCTCCACGTCCTCATCATGACCCCTGTTCGGGATCTCGACGGCCGTCAAGCCCAAGAGATCGAGGAACAGTTGTTCACCACGCACCGACANCAACTGCAGCGTCACGTTCCCATTCCCCTTCCGCGACAAGATTTCTGGGTGATGGTTCGGGCGTTGCTNTCNAGTCTTGATTTGGAAATTCAAGACATGGTGAGGAANGGGTCGATCGACATGCGACTTCAGAACCTCCAGAAACGCCAGACCAACATTCGCCGCATCGCTTCGGAATTNGCTCGCAAACGNATGGTNGCCATGATGCAACACGCCGCATCCCAATCGCTGCGAAGCGGGGTCAATCCGAACATGGCGCAGGAGCTTCCGCAACTGGACTGGCAGCGACACGACCCTGCTGAGAAAGCCTTCTATCACGCTCTCCAACTCAACGTNGACCGGTTCAAGAAAGAAATTGACTGGCAGGGCATGCAACAAGGGCTCCTCGGTGAGATCATGATGCAACCTCGCACGCACGCTCCGGGAACCATGCAGCTCGACGCGTTCACCGANGAAGGTAAAATCACGCAGCAACCTCCACCCGACTTGGCTTTTGAAGACGGACTGGAGCCGATTGANATGATGCAGGACGACCTCGAGGACCGTNTNATGGGTGAGGCGTCTTGGATGGATGAAGAGGCCTACATGATGNCCGACATGACGTCGGACCCGCCCACCAACACCGCTCAACCGCCCTCACCTGTTCGTGGCGAACCNGCAACAAAACACGGTGCAGCCATGGAGTTGGCCCCTTCAAAGCAGCCGATTGAGCANATCATGGACGAGCCTCCGGAAAGAAACGACGACGAGGCGCCCGAAACCGAGGCTGTTCAAGNGAACAGCGCCGCAGAATCAGAACCGGATGAAAACGTACGGGTGCGCATCCTCGAAACCATGCCCGAACCCATCATGGATGCTTCGGGTGATCCTCTGTCNCTCGAGGCCGGGGACGTTCATTTCCTCGACGAAGGGACAGCNTCGTGGCTGATTGANGCAGGNGTTGCTGAGCGNGCTGANCTCTAAGCAACCTGTCGNGACTGCNGAGCTGGTCCACGTCGNCCGGTCAAAGCCNGGAGTCCATCGACTCAGTTGATGTTTCTCATCGAAATTTCGATGCTGACGGTGTCGGGGATGGGGATTTTCGTCACCGAGCGGAGNGCGGTTTGGTCCTTTGACGTCGAGATGTCCATNTCGAGAAGGCGCTTGTGAACGCGCATTTCCCAGTGGTCGTAGGTTTCGCTGCCTTCACCGTCGGGCGCTTTTCGAACGGGCACAACGAGACGTCGGGTTGGCAGAGGAATCGGGCCTCGGAGGTTGATTCCACCGCTGTCGCAGATCGTCTTGATTTGGCTCGCCACGTTGTCGATGTCCCTGTGGTTNTCACCGGTCAGTTTGATGACAGTGACGGCAACCATTCAGTCCACTCCTCGCTTCAATCCATGGGTGAGCGAACTCACTTCTTCTCGATCTTCAGGCAAACACCAGCAGCCACGGTTTTACCCATGTCGCGGATGGCGAAGCGGGAAAGTTCTGGGAAGGTGTCCATTTGCTCGATGGCCAACGGCTTGGTTGGCTGGAAGCGGATGAGACAGGCATCACCGGTCTTCAGGAAGGAAGGGTTGGCTTCCTTGCCGGACTTGTTGGTCTTTTCCAGGAGTTCCATGAACTTCACAGCGACTTGAGCGGTGTGGGCGTGGAACACGGGGGTGTAGCCAACGGAAACAGCCTTTGGAATGTCCATGAGCTGGATCTGTCCNACGAAGTGCTCGTCGTGGCGAACGAAGGTTGGCTCGCTGTCGGAGTACCCTGCGACGTCACCACGGCGGATGTCGTCAGCAGCGAGACCTCGAACGTTGAAACCGACGTTGTCGCCGGGTTCTGCCTTGTCGACCATGGTGTGGTGCATCTCGATGGATTTCACTTCGCCGCCCTTCATGGAGGGGTTGAACACAACGTTCTTGCCGACGTTGAGAACNCCGGTTTCGATCTTGCCGACGGGCACGGTACCGATACCGGAGATCTTGTAGACGTCCTGAATGGGCAAGCGGAGAGGCTTGTCGGACGGCTTGGAGGGCATGGGGGNTGCGTTGATGGCCTCGAAGAGGGTTGGACCCTTGTACCACGGGCACTTGTCCGACTTGTTGTAGACGTTGTCGCCGTTGAGGGAGGAAGCAGGAATCATTGGGACGTCGTCCGGCTTGAATCCAGCCATGCGNAGGAGTGCGGAAACTTCCTNGCATGCGCTGTTGTACTTCTCTTCAGCCCAGTCGACACCGGAGATGTCCATCTTGTTGACGTGGACGATGAGGCCCTTGACACCAAGCACCTTGGCAAGGAAAGCGTGTTCCTTGGTTTGGGCGTTGACACCGTCGTTGGCTGCGCACAGCAACACGGCGGTGTCTGCTTGGGANGCACCGGTGATCATGTTCTTCACGAAGTCTCGGTGACCTGGTGCGTCGATGATGGTCCAGTAGTAGTCAGGGGTGAAGAACTCCTTGTGNGCGACGTCGATGGTNATTCCACGNNCNCGCTCTTCCTTNANNCCNTCCATGACNTANGCNAGACCAAAACCGGCCTTTCCTGCCTCTGCAGCTAGCTTCTCATTCTTCTCAATTACGTGCGCCTCTATGTGACCGCTGTCCAGGAGTAAAC
>NZMN01000055.1 GCA_002694525.1 Methanobacteriota archaeon | reverse complement strand
GCAGAGCTTCGGTGACCACGTGGCACACGTAGACATCGTCTTCGGTGGCGTTCCAGCCTTTGCGTTGCTCATCTCGAGCGATGGCTCGTCGCAACTGCGGCAAGCCGTAGGAAGGAGAGTAGCCGTTTTTCCCGCNCTGCAGAGCCTCAACGTAAGCGTCCACCATGTGCTGCGGCGTCGGTAAACCCGGGTAAGCAATGGGATCGCCAATGTTCANCTTGATGATTTCATGACCCTGAGCCTCAAGTTCNGTGGCCGGGACCACCACGTCGCGAATGGCATACTCAATGTTTGCAGCACGAGGAGAAACAGGAATCGGTGTCACCATGGTTCCACCCTCACCTCAGGTCGTCTCGGCGCACGTTGGCCATGGCCANCACCTCNTCGAAGTGCTCGGAAGAGACGCTTTGAACCGAAAGACGTTGCCCGCGCTGAAGCAGGGGCATTCCGTCCAACTTCGGATTTTCTTTCATGTCGTGCAACGANACCATGGGCAGTTCCATGACCGGTTCGATGTCGACCATGAACCAACGCGGCTGTTCNGGGGTGGACTTTTCATCGTAGTACTTCCCTTTGGNATCCCAGGACGTAAAGTCGGGGTAGCCCTCACGGACCACGCGNGCCACGCCNGCCACGTGGGGGGGTTTGGTGTTNGAGTGGTAGTACANNATCAAATCNCCCTCCTTCATGGCGTCCCGCATGGTGTTTCGTGCCTGATAGTTCCTCACGCCGTCCCAGTGGGTTTGGCCGTCCGCGACGAGTTGGGCGTAGGGATAAACGTCCAACTCCGATTTCATCAACCAGTGGTTCATGGTGGTGTGGAGGCATCGGGGGTCTATGGACCCCTCGCTCACCAAGCATCAACGACGTCGTCNACNAGCGCAGCTTCCATGACATCCTCCGTGGTGGTCGCCGTCCGAATCAATCCGAGTTTCCTCGCCATGTTGTTGCCNCCACTGACGGCGCCGATGCCCATTTTTTCGAGGGTGATGAAGATAGCGGGCAGCAAAACAAGGGCGCTTGCAGCCGCCACCCAGAGAAGGATCAAGATCACCGTGATGAACGGCGTGATCTCTGGAATTGGGATGTCGTATGCGGTGTACATTCCCAAGGACGTGACCGTGGCGGCCTCNAACAACGACATGCCCGTGCCAACCGCTGCCGTTCGAATCGCTTGGATGCCCCCNCCAAGNTCTCGTATGCGNTTCGCNATGTGAATTGAAAAGTCAACTCCAACCCCGACGAGNATGGAGCCGATCATCACCGTGACGAGGGAGAGAGGNACGTCCATACGCCACATGACGAGCCATTGNAGNGCCACGGTCGCGATGACCGGGGACGTNGTCCAAATGGAATAGCGGATGTCCCGAAACACAACGGCCAGCGTGATCAGGGTCAAAATGATGGCAAAGCCGAGCGATGTCCATTGAGACCCAACGATGAGTTCGTTCACCTCGATGGCCGTTGCAGCCACGCCGGTCAAGTCCTCTGCCGATTCGCCGTACGGGCCTTGGAACGTNGCAGCCTTCTCGTTGACAGAATCAACGCTCTTTGCGGTGTCGGCAACGGGAATGAACGGCATGTCGACGTAGATCAGCGAGCGACTGAAGTCTTCACTTACGAAAATCTCACGGGTTTCTTTCGTCAGCGATGCATAAAACACGTCCAAAAGGAAAATCTGGCTCTGCTCGGAACCTGGCAGACCGAAAGCCTCCGGATCGGTCAGAAGGTCCCAGAANGAAGTGTCCAGCGATTGGCTTTGATTNAGGAGCACCTCAGCGGTGATCTTGACGTCCTCACACTGCTCGTTTGAGAAGCAGGGGATGAGTTGGAAAAGCTCGTTGATGCCTTCGCCAGAAACCGTGACTTGAACCCCCGATGACTTCATCAAAAACACCACGGATACAGCCGTTGTGTTTTCCACGGTGTTCAGTTGAGCCTCCAAATTGTTGATTTTCTGAAGAATGTCCACCGGGTCGTCGTTTGACTCGTCAGCGTCGTTGAAATCACCGCTNACGTTGGCGTTGACCAANATCATACCGACCTGGCCGGCCTCAAACTCCGAGCTGTATTGCTTCATCTTGACGACCGGCGATTCTGTCTCCGGCGCCATGCCAAGAAGGTCAATGTTTTCCTCGACGTTGGCTTGACCGATGGTGGCCGACATGAGGATGAGGAACATGAAGAACACCAGCACCCCGCGATTGCGCTTGACGGGCACATCGACGAGAACGTCGAAGGCCTTGAGCGGTGCGTGCTTTGGTTTCCTCAGGTCGAGAATGAGTGTGAGGTTTGGGACCATGAACATGGTCAGGAAATACACGATGACGATGCCTGCAGAGAGCGCAATCCCAACCGTTTGAATCGGTGCCATGGGNGTGAAAACGAGCGAAATGAAACCGATCACGGTGGTGACCGCAGAAAGGAAAACCGCTTTCCCTGTGGACGTGAGCGACGCTCTCATTTTTTCGTCTTTGGTCCCCTCTTCTTCGGCGTATCTGTTGGTGATGTGCAAACCGTACGACACGCCCAGAGCNAGNAGAATCGGCCCTACGATGATCACCGTCATCGTGACTTCGTAATTTGTCCATCCGATGAGACCGAGGGTCCAAAACACAGCGCAGAGCGTTGGTAAACCTGCGATGACCACCACCTTGAACCCTTGAAGCGGCCGGATGCCCGTGATGCCTGCTTGAAGNAGGTCCGAGTGGAAAATAAACANGCCGATGGCGACAAGAACCACTGCGTTCGGGAAAATGTCCCAGAAGAGCTTGAACGAAAACTCGGTCACGGCGTTGGTGATTGGAACAGGCCCGGTGAGGACCATCGACAAACCGAGGTCTTCCCACGTGCACATTCCTTTGGTGGCGTCCGGGTCGCCGTTGTCCTGAAATTCACACGCACGCTCCATCTTTGAGATGACGTCGAGCACCTCTTGNGTTTCAGCGATGATGTCCTTGGCAGGACGGTCTTCNGTGACGGCGATGGCCATGATGGCTCGGTCGAGCACACCGTCCGGACCGCCGTCTTCGCCGCCTTCGATGTCGCGTGCGAGCTTGTTGAGACCTGCCGAGGGTTCGTTTTCATCGGTGTACATCTCGCCGATGATCAGGTCGATGGTGGTTTGGCTTGGAATCTCATACGAGCCACCGAGGGTATCGTCGGTTGTGGCCAGAGCATCGTTTAGATTTTCAGCGGCGTTTCGAGAAGGGCAATCCTCCGTTGGGTCGCTGGAACATCCGAGCTCCCCCACCTCAGTGATCACGGCNTCTCGGATGCGAGGNGCGCTTGAATTGACTTCTTTGAGAACCGTTGACAGNGACAAGATGTAGATCACGTCATCTGAATCGTCCGAGAGATANGGGTTCAGCATGTTTTCAACGTAGCTGATCTCTTGCAGAATGCGCTGATTCGTGATGTTGTTGTTCGTTGATTCGATGTAAACGACCATCACGTTGGTTGACCAGTCCTCTTCCACCTTTCCGATGAGTTCAGCCACTTGACTNTCGTCGGGGAGGTANACCTCGAGATCGCCGTTCACGTTCAGCGCCGGGTTNTCAGGGTCGCCATCGAAGCGCGTGTTGTCCAAGAAACCCGATTGAGCAACGAAAAACGCCGTGAGCATCAGAAAGACGAGAACGGTGGGTATTGGATAACGGGTGATGGCCCCGGTGGCCCCGGTTTTTTGCCATTCACGTTTGAATCGCTTTGGCGCATCCAAAACCGCGTCGAGNGTTTTTTTGGAATCAATGGTCTTCATTTGACCGACGAGTTGGTTTCTGACCGCNTTGCTTTTTTGNGCGAGGGCTCCAAGTCGCTTGCTGGCGGATGCTTTCGGCGATTCATCCGCCCAGAATCGGGCTTTTGGTTCACCATCGTCCGATGCCACNTGCCCACCCCTGCACAACCCACGCACGGACCCTTCAAAGGCTTACCTTCGTGTCGTGCCCACCCTGCGATGAATTCCNCGTCNGGCCGACGGGTTGAAATGATGGTCCACATCCGCAAGACTGGACCCACCTCATTGACCGAGGCGGGGCCAGGTGAGGCACATGCCAGCCCCAAAACTACCGGAGAAACGCTGGTCCATCGACCTTGAGAAATCCATCCAGGCGTCCCACTACGCCGACATGAAAGCCTACGGGGACCGGTATGGATTCAATCCCAACAGCGGCAAGGAATTGTTCGTCATCGACACACCNCCACCCTACCCGTCGGGCACGTGGCACATCGGTGCTGTGGCTCAATATTCCATGATTGACGTGCTCGCAAGGAGTCAACGCTTGCTCGGCAAGGAGGTGTACTTTCCCTGGGGCGTGGACCGAAACGGCATCAACATTGAGTTCACCGTGGAAAAAAACACAAAGCGGAAGATGAAAACCTACGACCGCGAAGAATTCCTGAACCTCTGCGAGACGACCATTGAATCGTTCACGCAGGCCATGCGAAACACCGCCAAGCGTGTCGGTCTCTCNTGCGACTACGCNAGGGAGTACCTGACCGACGCTCCCGACTACCGCAGCGTAACGCAATCAATTTTTGTTGAGNTGTTCAAAAAAGGCGACATCGTCGAAGACCTCCGCCCCAACATCTACGACCCCGTGGAGGGGACAACCATCGCCGATGCAGAGGTTGAGCGGCTTTCTCGAAAAACCAGGCTTGTGGACGTGCGTTGGACGTGCGATGACGGCACGGAACTGGTGATTTCAACCACCCGTCCAGAATTGATCTGCGCGTGCGGTGTCGTGGTCGTCCACCCCGATGACGACCGATATCAGCACCTCGTCGGCCAGCGCATCTCGCTGCCGTTGGCCACCGACGGACGGGCAACCTCCGTGGAGGTCATGCAGCACCCATCGGTCAAGTCCGANTTTGGTACCGGTGTTCTCATGGTGTGTTCCTTCGGAGATCAAAACGACGTGGCCGTGTTTCGGGAACTCGGCCTCACGCCCTTCCAAGCGATTGACTTGGACGGCAAGATGACGAAGGTTGCAGGTCCGCTTCACGGCATGACCGTTTTGGAAGCACGTGCACGAGCGATTGAGCTGTTGGAAACCGATGGACGACTGGTNCAATCCGTCGAACGTGAACAGGACGTTCCTGTTTCAGAACGCGGAAAAAACCCTGTGGAAATCATCCTTCTGAAAGAATGGTACGTTCGGCAAACGCACATTCAAGATCGCATGCGAGAGCACATTGAATCCATCGAATTCCATCCTGTACGCAACCGCCAGTTCCTGCTCGATTGGATGGACAACATCAGCATCGACTGGCCAATCAGCCGACGCCGTTGGTACCACACGGAAATTCCGATTTGGTACAGCGAAGACGAAACAATGGTGGTGGTCCCGCCCGCNGGAACCTACGTTCAACCCTGGAAAGATGACCCGCCTCNAGGNAGCCGAGTTTTGGACCGAGAAACCAGGGATGATGTGGGTTCATACGAAGACCTCAAGTCAAGCCTNGGGAGCATCAAAGGGGAAGAAAAAGTGTTTGACACGTGGATGGATTCGTCCAACTCAAACCTGTTCGTCAGTGGATATCTGAATCAACCCGATGTCTTCAAGAACGCTTTTCCAACCGCCCTGCGACCGCAAGGGAAAGAAATCGTNCGCACGTGGTTGTACTACACGCTGCTCAAATCAACGCTTGTGCTCGATCAACCCGGTTTCCAGCACGTGTGGATCGATGGATTGGGCATGGANCCGTGGGGACGAAAAATGAGCAAATCCCTCGGCAACGGNATCGACGCTGATTCCGTGCTCGAATGCGGAGCAGGAGGGCGAACCGGTGCCTGGCAAATCAAGGGNCCCGANGGCTCGGTCAAGCTCCGAGCGAACAAAATTGGCAGCGAATGCTTCCGGTTGTGGAAGGCGTGCGACGCCCAAGTGGGGGATGACTTTCACATCAATCCAGAAGAAATCGAAAAGAAGTATTTCGGCGTGCTNACAAAACTGTTCAACGTCGCTCGTTTTGCATCCCAATTTGATGTTCCCTCCGACCTCGAAACCTGCCCGGAGGGGCTCGCTCCTGAAGACCGTTGGATTCTCGCTGAGTTCCAACAGACCATGCACGCCGTGGAGGAAGCGTGGACCACGTTGGACATTTACACAGCAACACAGGCGCTCAAGACGTTTGGAACGGGGTTGTTGCCCAGNCACTACCTGGAGATGGTCAAATCACGCCTGTACGACGACGATGCCGCCGCAGCGTGGACACTGCACCGCATCGTCCGGGATTTTTTGGCCGCATTCTCCCCCGTCTGCCCGTTCTTCACGCACCACATCTCAAGCACCGTTTACGGTTCGTCCGCTGTCGATGTGGACGCCTTCCCTGAACCGGCCATGAAGGACGTTGCGCACGGAACCGATGAGGGAAGCCGCCTTTGCGACCTTTCTCATTCACTTCAAGAGTTCAACGGCCAGACATGGGCGGCCAAGAAAGAAGCCGGTGTCTCACTCAACCAACCCATCTCGGGGATTTCTGTTCCCGATGACCTCGCNGAATTCTCCTCNACGCTGACACGCATGCACCAACTNGAGTGAGGCTACTCCTCCTCAAAGAGCGTCGTCTGCCGGGAGGGAGGTATTTCCAAATGGCCCAGTCGAAAGCCGATGAGACGAACGGTGCTGTCCGCTCGAATGTTGGTCGCAAACAGCCATTTTGCTAAGCGCTTGAAGACGCTNTCGTCGTCCATGGCCACCGTGATGCTTCGACCGGACGTGTGCGTCTCAAACCCNGTGTACCGTATTTTTACCTCGGCGAGGCGACCCGAAACCCCCAGGCCTCTCGCCCGCTCCATCACCAATTCGACCAGTTCCTCCANACGCTGCAGCACCGTTNCGTGGTCCGCNACGTCCCGTTCAAACGTGTGCTCCTTACCGATTGATTTTCGACTNCGCANCGGACTCACAACGCTGCTGCTCTCCCCTTCGACGACGGTCATGAACCACGTTGCAAATCGTTCACCGGTCAGCCTTGAAAGCGACAACGCACCCAATTCGTGAAGTTCGTCGGCCGTCGTGTATCCCCACTCTGCGAGTTGNTTGGCTCGNTTTGGACCGATNCCGGGGATATCACGCAGCGAGCGCCCCTCNAAAAACGCCTCCACTTCATCGGGCATCACCCGAAAAATCCCGTTGGGCTTGTTGATCTCACTTGACATTTTGGCGACNATTCGGGTCGGTCCAATGCCAAAGGACGCCGTCAAATCAACGGTGTCTTTGATCTGCTGCTGCAAGCGATTCGCCAGCGCCAACGCNGCGTCCCAGTCGCCTCCAACGGTTTCGGTGATGTCGAGGTAGGCCTCGTCNATGCTCGCTTGTTCAAACAAGACCGCAGGTTCTCGCAGGCACTCCATCACCATCCGGCTGGCCCGACTGTACANGCCACGCGTTCCNCGAATGTACACGGCAGGTCCGAACGGAGCGGCTGGGCAGCGCCGCCACGCCTCNGAAACCGGCATCGCCGAACGGATGCCGAAGGTGCGTGCGGCGTAATTGCAGGTGGAGACGATGCCGCGTCCNCGGCCCTGTTTCGGATCGGACCCGATGATCAGCGGCACGGCNGGGTCGAAGCCGTGGTGAATGGTTTCGACCGCAGCAAAAAACGCATCCAAGTCACAATGAACGAGGATGCGNGGGCCTTCCGCCACGACCCTTTGCCCGTCGCCAACCACGATGTCTCAACAACGCCAGCGGTGTTTGAACTTGATGCGTGGATTCAGTTCAAGTTGAGGGGTGTTCGGAAGGATTGATGACCTCCGAAAGCGACCTTCAATGATTGACATGAAACCATCANCAAGTCCGAAAAAGCAGANCGCTTCGCTGACGCGNCGCTCGCAAGGCATCGACGTCATGCACGTCCAACCGCAACCTGGGCAGCTCTACCACCTGAGCGGACCAGGACGTGCAGGAAAGAGCATGCGATGCGTCGCTGAACACTGGGTCTCCCACGCACTGACCGAGGGAAACGTGGTGCACTGGGTGGACGGTGCATGCCGGATTGACCCCGGTCGCTTCATTCCCGTGCTTGAGGCCCTCGGGGCCGATGTCGAGTCGTGCCTTGCCCGATTGTACCTCAGCAGAGGGTTCACGCTTCACCAACTCGACCGGCANATCGAACGCTTGTCCGATGAGATCGCCATCACGCGTTCGCCCATGGTCGTGGTGGACGGCGTGCTGGCCATGCACGGCGACGACGCGNTTTCGTCCTTGGAATCCCGTCTTCTTTTACGAAGACACATCGACGTCNTGCATCGNCTTGCACATCGATGGAACGTTGCCGTCGTTGTCATCACAGGAACCGTTCGGTCTCCCCACACCGACGCTCGGCATGTTGCCTACATCCAACGTCATGCACAGAACCATCTCGAAGGGGCATGGCGGGGACAACGACGGAACAAACGGCTTCACCTCCATCACCAGCGAAGCGGTCTTCGCGGCCAATGGCTTCCGTTCTTCAACGACCCTCAGACGAGGTTTCGCTTGCCGATGCGTCAGGTCAACCTTCCTGAACACGCTTTGACGATGCGTGTTTTGAGTCTGCATCATCCNGAGCNATGAAATCCAGAAGGCTGGGTTGGCGCCCATCGTTTTGCAGCCGCTCTGACGTCCATCCAAACGGAGCAAGGAGAGCCCAAACGGCACGTTCAGCCAGTTCAGAGTAGTGGCCAGGGCAACCATGGCTCGGCACGGAATCANCGTCGAGTTCTTCTGCGAGACGAACGCGATCGAGAGGATCGTCGGCTGAACGGTTCAGCACAGCGTAGCGAACCTTTCCACCGGGTGGAATTTCTTGACCGTGGCCGTGCGCGCGNAGGAGGGCAGCGTACGTGAGATTCTTNACGCGATGGTCGGCTAAACTTCGGGTTGTCCTGCGCGCAATCACCAACTCNCGCAGAGGAATTTCNCCACGGTGCAAGCGCTGGAGTTCGCAACGATAGTGCGCGAGAACCGAACGCTGTGCTGCAAGCGAAGGGACCCCTCCTTCCCGCTCGCCTTCAGCGAGTAACTCCAGGCCCCGCTGCTGCAAGCGACGAATCCAGCGAGGCGTCGAATGCTGACGCAGTTCAATGCCCCGAACCTTGTAGTCCGTTCCGTCGAAGGCCCAATACTTCGTGAGCGAACCCGAGCCGTGCATTCGGCTCGGCAAAAACGCNATGAAGGCGTAATGCGCTTCAAATTCGAGCGGAATACCAACCTCGTCGGAAATACGCCGAGCAAACGCNTCTGCGTCGGCACGTTGCTGGTCGGGGCTTCGCCCGTTGAGATCGGAGAGCCAGACGCAATCAACGATGGCGTGCAGCACGTCCCAGCCATCGGCTTGAGCAGCCTCGATCGTGCGCAACAGAAGATCACGNGACCAAGCGCAAATTGCTTCGTGTGCTTCAATACGACCGAATCGGGCGTTGCGGTAACCCGTGTATCCAAAGCAGGTGACCAGCAACCACTTCAGAGCGTTCTGGCGTAAATCGTACGCATCGCCTTTGCGCTGACGCTGTCGTTTGAGTTCCCGACGACGTTCGATGATGGGGGCCACCACTCGCCCGAGAAATCCGTGGGTTCGNCCGCAGGTGTGCATGTTGAGACCCGGGACTGAAAGGGCTTTTTCGTTGGAAAGAGGAAACAATCCGTGGCCAAATCGCGAACGAACGGCTCGGTCTCTGAATTCCTGAGCAGCCGCATCGGGGTGCAGAGGAACAANCCCTGACGCNACCCCTGACGAGGCGGGTTGGCAGCACGAGCAATTCAACGTCTCAGGGGAAATGTTGCGAGTGGCGATGATGCTCGGGAACAGACTGGCAAAATCGAGTTCAATCACCGATGCATGGACGCCGGGACGACTGTCAAGATACAANCCNCCGCGNTCGGCCTGNAGGAGGTCGAGNGCGGATTTTGTGTCCTCTGGCCTGTTTTTCTTCCACGGCACCAGAACCCCGTCGTCCATGGCCACGCGCATCTGGATGGCGCTGATGACCGAACCGGGCGAAAGACGGGAGATGATTTGCGCNGACTGACGGGAATGCTGAGCGAGTTCAAACAACCCAGCCAGGCCGCCTTCGTTCACAATGAAACTGTTCTTGAGGTCCAAATGCAGACGCCCGTTGAGAAAGAACGACCCGTGNCGATGCCGCGTCTGCCCGTACGAGTGNATTGTTCGTTGATGGGTGGATTGCTGAAGCGATTCTGCTGTCCTNCCCAACGCAAGCGAACGACCGTGCACTTCACTTTGTTCAACCAACCACGGAAACCAACGNTGATCGCCACCTGCCGTGAGAAGAACATCGGGGTCCATGGCTTGGAGGGCCGATTGAAACGCCGACAGCATGTCGGCAATCGATGCGTAAGCCGTTCGATCAAACACGAAGGAGTGTGTTGTCGGTGGCGGAGAGAAACCCGGCTCGTGGACCGTTTCGAGACGAATGCACTCCACGGCATCGCCCAACGACGGCATGCCCTGACCTGCTGCAAATTCCATCTCCAATTTAGCAACGTGGAACGGCGGGAACGTGTCCAACGATGCGGCGACCGTCANAGGTTCAAGACGACCGTCGGCGTTCGACCATTGGACGCGTTGGAACGGAATGCATGCATGCTCGTTGAGGAAGCGCTGTGCNACATGGGCGTCCACCGAATAGAGTTTGTAGCGGTGGAAATCCCCGCGAGCTTCGATGTGTTCCGCAAGTGCACGGACTTGCGAATGTCGACCCACCTCAATTTCCAAAACGTCGACGCCNCGTTCCGATTCAAGGTCGAGACGGGCACGCGTTGANTCCATGCGCTCGATGCCGAACCGCTGCCGAAGNTCCGGTTGCATCAACCAGTGTTCCAACCGATCCAGTTCNCGAAGCGGAGCGTGAACGTGAATCACGGGATTCCAGTCAACCGAACAGGCGTGAGGCNTGCCTTGCTCATCGATCACCCAAGCGATCATGCCCGTGCCGGATGCGTTCTGATGAACGTCGAGCAACCACCCCTCAATCATGCTCATGCCGTTCCTCAAGCGTTTTGATTCGATGGGACAGCGCAGTCACTTCCGCCATGAGACCGACCAGCATGCTCAGGACGGTCGGCTGCCACGTGTTTAGTGTCGGCAGCATTCCTCCGGCCGCACGGCGGTGCCGAACCTCGTCCAGAAGCGCGTCAAAGGCNATTCGATCGCTCGGAACAAGGGCTCGACGATACGGCATCAAGTTCTGCAGTTCACTCTCAACACGCATTCGCCACGACGGTACACTTCGACCCATGTTNCANGAGAGTCCGAGGGGGGAGGCATGCTTTCGCAAGACCCGACACAAAAAAGTGAAAGTGCTAGAGGTGCTCGTNGTTCATCACAAATTCGCATTTACGCCCGGCGAGGACGTTCATGACGTTGGTGGCAATGTCCATNCCGACGCGGCCTTGGGCCTCNACGGTGGAGGCACCGATGTGGGGCGTACCGTGGAAGTGCTCCATCTGGAGCAGCGGATGATTGGGGTCCACCGGTTCCTGCTCAAAAACGTCCAGAGCGGCCGAGGTCAGCACACCCGAGGAGAGGGCGTCCATGACCGCGTCTTCGTCAACGATGCCTCCGCGGGCACAATTGATGATGTGGCTGCCGCATCGAGCCCCGTCTTTCCCGATGTGAGGCATGGCGGCCAATCGCTCGGCGTTCACGAG
This sequence comes from Methanobacteriota archaeon, assembly GCA_002694525.1. Taxonomy (GTDB): domain Archaea; phylum Thermoplasmatota; class Poseidoniia; order Poseidoniales; family Poseidoniaceae; genus Poseidonia. The sequence continues at coordinate 29,349 of NZMN01000055.1, read as the reverse complement.
GTGATGGGTTTCGTCGGTCAGGTTGCAGTGAACCGATATGTGCGTGCAGTTGGAAAACAACGCCTCGAGGGTTTTGTGGAGTCGAGTGCCCTGTGCCTTGGCGATCTTTGGAGGCAAGTAAGGGTCGTACGTGTGGATTTCCATGCCGATGGCTTGNGCCACCCGACCCACCGATTGAGCAATGCGCCCGAAGCCGATGAGACCCANNGCCTTGCCGGAAAGTTCCGAGCCCTTCATGGCCTTCTTCGCCCACTGNCCGTTGCGNAGCGAACGGTCNGCGCGNGGAAGGTGGCGAATGGACGCCAGCANATGTCCGANCGTGAGTTCNACAACCGACTGGGTGCTGGCCCGAGGTGCATTGACNACNGTGATGCCTCGTTCCCCTGCCGTTTTGAGGTCGATGTTGTCNACCCCCACGCCGGCNCGGCCGATGACCTTCAATCGGTCGCCGGANGCTTCGAGNACNTCACCCGTNAGTTTGGTTGCGCTTCGAACGATGATGGCGTCAAATGCAGAGAGGGCTCCCTCGAGCAAACCAGAAGGTTCGATGTGGCCGAGGACGACTTCATGGCCGGCTTTTTCCAGCCGCTGGACGGCCTTTTCATCCATGCCGTCCGTCACCGCNATTCTGGCCATGATGCGAAAAACGAACGGAGGCGTTAGAACATTGGGATTGGGCCGCGACCCGACCGCTCTCTTGAACAACCCCTTTCACCTCCCGTGGTTGAGGTAGAGGCATGGAAGCCGAGNTGCAAGAGCTGCTGTGGGGCGCCGGCATCCTCGCTCTTCCCGTCCTTTTGGCGCTACCAATGCGTTTGGCCTGGCAGTTTTGGGTCGGTGTTGGACACGAAGTTTCCGAATACCGCACNGTCGTCCGACAAATTGTGGATTCAGGTCATCAGGTTGCGTCGTTTTCCCAAACCCTGGACGACATCGCCCGCAACCTCAGAATTCCACCCGCAAAACAGCGTTTGGTGGAGGCAGAACTGTTGCATCCGCTGACGCTCTCGCACTTTTTGCTGCTTCCCGCGCTCCTCATCTTGCCGTTGTCGGCGGTGATGGCCCTTCCCCTGATCCTCATCGGCTTTCCATTCATGCTCTTCATGGAATACCTCCTGATTCGACGTCGACTCCTCATCTGGGCGTTGAAGTCCATTGAACGCCTGATGCACTGGCAGGTCATTCACATTCCGAAACCTCACCGAGGCACCCGGGAAAAACGGAAATCGTTAACGGAGTTTTCCCAGCACATTGAGCACTTCAATTACGTACCGCAGGCAGCGTTTCTTGGCTTGTTTGCGTGGCTCATCGTCCACTGGGTTTTGGATTTGGACTCNTGGACGGTCGAACTGATCGTTTCCTCCTTCCTCTACATGGTCNTGCTCTCCATCCTTTCCGTCCTGAACACGGNGTTTGAGGCCGACCTCGTCTTTGTTGANCCCGCAAAGGGCCGCCTCGTACCGGTCAATCAATGGCTGGAAGGCGTTCTCAACCCGGTGGTCGGCATCGGGTTGGTGTTCCTTCTTGGTCGCAACCTCCTCGAAGAAGCACGTGATGTCGGTGGAAACCCGATCTTGTTTGCCACGGTGGTTCTCACGCTGTTGTACGGAGCGGCCATCGTCGGCATCTCCTATCGATGGGGGTATTCATCGTGGCGAGGCGAACGGGTTCGNCANGACTTCGAAGTCCAGGTCATNGAACACCTCGACCCCTTGTCCTACGATTTAACGCGCACCAAAGGTCGTATCGANTTCAACGTCCGGATGGGCATGGACGAACGACTCACNGNGTTTGATACGGTGAATCCGCATCAAATGAGNTTCGAGGACCTGCAAAATCTNCCCAGCATACCCCCCGACACGAAAGCGCCGAAAAATCCGCTGNGAAAGTAGGTTCAATCCAGCCAAGGGATGTGCTCTGGAACCTCGCCAAACAAATTGGCAGGGATGGCCGTCTTGATTTTTGAAACNCCCCCAAGTTTTGCGGCTGTGGCCTCCTGCCACGCTTTGAAGGATTCAAACGACGTCATGCTCAACACCGGNTTGTGGTCTCGGTTCCANTCGAGGGATTTCATTTCGGTGCCCGGTGGGTCGTGTCCGGAACAGACCACGGTGTGTCCTTCAAACCGCTCGAGAACCTNCAGCGCCTCCCAGTGGACCTGAACTCGGCCGCTGGGCAGGTCGTCTCGACCAACTCCACCGTCCCCGTTGAAGAGGAAATCACCGGTCATCATGTACCCGGGAACGTGGACGATCATCGAGTCGTTGGTGTGCCCGGGAGCCGCATGAAATTGGATGGGAATCGACCCAAGCATGATCTTCTCTTCGTCGTCCATGTNCATCGTCACGCCCAAGCTCGCCGTTTCATGCGACATGACGTAGTCGCACCCGAGTTGTTCGCGCAGGGAGAAACAGGCGGTGATGTGGTCGGCATGGGTGTGNGTCGCAATGGCGTAAACAAGGGTCAAACCGTCCTTTTCAAGGCGTTCGAGGTACGCATCCATGTAATCGTAAACAGGGTCCACCAANGCAGCCTCACGCGTCGTCTCGTCGACGATGAGATAGGTCATGGCCCANACGCCTTCATTGAGTTGNTCAAACAGCATTGAAAAGCCNAAGGAGCGATGNGATTTGAACGTTGGCGATGGCGTATTCATCATATACCGTCGCCGCAGATGTTCNNCCATGACAGGACTGCTGGAATACGGCCTCCTCGTGATGGGCATCGCGATCGGTGGCGGCGTGGGATGGTTGATGGCAAAACANACGATGTCCGGGCGCATCATTCGGGCTGAAGAGCGACTGAAGGCCAACGAAGAAGCCGCTGAATCAAACGAGCAGCGCATTCGTGCCGAGGTCGAAAACATCGCCATGAAAGTCGGTGAAGAAAATTCCGCCCGCTTCCTCGAACTCGCCGAGGCGAAGCTGGTCGCTCAGCAAAAAGACGCCCAACACGACCTGGAAACTCGAAAATTGGAGGTGGCCAATCTCATCAAACCGCTTCAGGAAGAGATGGCGAAAATGATGAACATCAACACCGANATGGANGAAAANNGAGCGGGTGCGTACGAGGGCATCAAGCGTCATTTGAAAGTCCTTGGAGAACAAACCGAATCGCTCTCCAGCCGGACCACGGCGCTCTCCACGGCGCTCACCACCTCGAGTCAGGCCCGNGGNAATTGGGGCGAAGTCAAACTGCGACGNCTGTTNGANATGGCGGGGATGAGCGAGCACATCGATTTTGTCGAGCAGGTCACCCTCGAGGATGGAAGACGACCGGACTTTGTGGTTCAACTGCCCGGTGCTGGCGTCATTCCAATCGATTCGAAAGCGTCCGGCGCACACTACCTTCAGGCGGCTGAATTGGATGCAGGACCTGAACAACAGGAACTGCTCACCAAACACGCCAAGGCCATGCGGCAAACCATCACCGAGTTGAGCAAAAAAGGGTATCAAGANACGATTGAAGGCGAATTTGACCACGTGATCATGTTCGTTCCNAGCGAGGCCATGGCCGCCGCTGCGTTCACCGTTGACCCCGATTTGATGGACTACGCTCTGAGCAAGTCCGTCCTCATCGCCACACCCGTCACGATGCTGGGCCTGCTTCGNACGGTGGCTCTGTACTGGCAGCAACACGCACTCGCAGAGGGNGCACGAGAGATATACGACGGCTCTCGCGAACTCTACAAACGCGTCAACACAACCATGGAGCANTTCATCAAAGTNGGNAGCCACCTTTCCAACGCNGTCAAGGCCTACAACTCCACCATGNGTTCGTACGANTCTCGAGTTTTGCGACAGGGACGGCGACTCGAGGAGTTGAAGGTGGCGGAAACGCTCCANAAGACGCTCCCTGAACCCAAGGAGATTGAGGAACCGAAGCAGGGTTGANTCNAAAGCGAGGGTTGATGACCGAGCGTTCNTTGGAGATTTGCATGCACCCNCCNCTCGTTGTGCATCTTGAGCACGACGGGAAGGTGTTTCTCGTGAATTCAGCGGGNGTGGGCCCCCAACGGCCCGTTAAAGGACGAACTCAAGCTGATGTTGAACTCCGATTCCCCACCCCACCGGAGCTGACCGCNNTCGGCCTTGAGTTTGAGGANAAAGGCCGGACGTGNTTGCGCTACGGCGATTCGGAATTCATCGTGGTCAAGGGGTATCCCAAGGTGGACTGGCCCAGCGACTGGGCATGGAAAGACGCATGCGCATCCGACAACGCCGTTCACCCCGTGGTGCGCGACGCTGTCTACCGCTCCATCCACCGACTGGTCTCGAAAGTCATGGTGTGCAACGACGATGGNCAAGTGTTGATGGCCAAAGTGGAACGAGGCCATTTCAGAGGGTTTTGGACGCTCCCGGGAGGGTACATGGACCACGATGAGCATCCGACGACCGGTTGCNTTCGGGAGACCGTNGAGGAACTCGGNCTCACCGTTGTTTTGGACGACGTGGAACCCGTCATCACTCAGCGTATNTTCAACGATGAGGGCGTNTCGTTCGTCTCCTTCACCTACCGGTCAACCTGGAACGGCAACCTTGAGGAACTCACCCTCCAAACCGAAGAAATTTCCGAGGCTGCNTGGTTNACGCCCGAAGATGCNTTTCATCAAGCNGTGTCGTACTTTGANCGTNAAGCGCTCAGAAGTTTGCTGTGATCACANGCCCAACTGCTGACGNGCTGCATCAAGAGCGTCGCCAAGACCGTCAGCGTGAGACCCACCGCCNTGCGCAAACGTGGGGCGTCCGCCGCCACCCCCGCGGATGTGTGTGGAGATGGANCGAAGCAGCTCGACGGCGTTGTACCGCTCGCTCGCNATCGTGTTTTCGGTGATGCCGATCAACAATTTCCCGCCGCCGTCTTTGGAGCCAAGCACGGCCACCGTCGGCACGGACGGGTCGAGGGTCAATTCTTTCAGCATCGTTGTCATTGATTTCATGTCGCCNTCGATCTCCATGACGACGATGCGAACACCATCGACATCGGCCGTGTCGTTGCCNCCACCGGATGTGCGCAAGCGCACCACCTCGGATTCGAGTTGCTCAATCAGTTTTCGCTGGTCCTTCCATTCCTTGAAAAAGCGAGCAGCGGCTTTGGGGAGGTCGTCGCCGTGAACTCCGAAGACTTCGCTCGCTTCACGAACGAGTGCATCCTGCGANCGNGCGTACNCCAACGCTGCTTCACCNGCCACGATGTGNAGACGTTCCACACCGTCCTGGACAGCGGTCGAACGAACGATGCGGATCGAGCCGATTTGACCTGGTTCATCGTGATGGGTTCCACCGCATGCCTGCGTATCGTGGTCTGCGATTTGCAAAATTCGNATGGTGTCNCCTTTGGGAGCACCGCCCTGATANAGATCAAATCCGTGAACGATGTCGGCGTCCTTGCGATTCAATTCCGATTTTTCCGTTGTNCGGACTTCGCTCAGCACGGTGTTGGCCATGGCTTCCATGGCGTCCAATTCNTCGCGGGTTAAGCGGTGAAAGTGCGTGATGTCCAGTCGTCCACTCTCCACGGAGAGGTGGGATCCGGCTTGGAACACATGAGGTCCCAAAAGGCGACGGGCGGCTCCGCCAACGATGTGAACGGCCGTGTGATGATCCATCAATTGTTTTCGCCGTTTCCAATCGAGTGCACCCTCGATCGATTTGCCCGTGCGGACGGCAGCATCGGTGTAGTGGACAATGACATCGCCCACCTTTTGCGTGTCCAGGACCGATGCGCTCGCGTCGCCTTGGTCAAGCGTGCCTCGGTCGCCTTCCTGCCCACCGCCTTCAGGATANAAGAGGGTGGCGTCNAGCACCACGGCGTGGGTTGAGCCCTCTGGCCCGTGATCGCCGCTGGCTANGCACGCCAGAACTTGCGCTTCGAAACGAGGTTCGTAGACGTCNTCGTAGTACATCGGNCGCGTGGCATCCANNCCCGATACATCCAGTGGGTCGTGCGTGGCGTCGGATGATTTCGCGGCCTCTTTTGCCATCCTCGCATGACGCTCGGCCATTTCGGCGGAAAANCCGGTGCGCAANGTNACGTTGTTCCAGCCCGCAGCCCGTGCGAGCGTGATGACCATGTCGGGNGCAAGACCGTGCGAGTCGTTCATCGTGAAGAGCTGCTCGTCGGGGATGGAATCGCTGTCGGCGGGCAGGGATTTGAGTTGTGTTTGAACAACGTTGGTCCCTTTGCGNAGCATCTCGACGTACCGGTCNTCCTCNAGGGAGAGAATGGTCAGGAGGCCTTCACGGGTTTGCTTGCTCAGGTGGCCACCAAGGTTCACGTCGAGGTGGTGAGCGGCCAATTCCGAGAGTTTTACCTCAACACCGAGTTCGTCGCGCATCCGAAGCACTCGACGTGCAAGCATGCGAGCAAGGTAGCCCGCTTTGGCGTTGGAGGGCACCAGGCCATCACCCAGCATGTGGCACAAGGCGTGCAANTGNTCGGGAATGGCGTAAATGTTGGCGAGCGGTTCGGTGACCGACGAGAATTGTTGGGCGGACACTTCAACGCCTCGCTCGTGCAATTTCGCCAAAAAGAGGTTGACCAGNGCATCACCGTCAACACCGGCTTCAATGTTCATGATGCCGTTCAGGCGAGACATCTCGCCAAGCAAACGGTTGAGGTCAAGTTCAGGCCACTGGTCGGTGACCGTGTCGAAGCCGGACAGGTCTTTGAGCCACGCAACGGTCTCTGGATAAATGGCCTCATAGATGGTTGGCGTGCCGGCGGCGGCCCAGCAAAATCGCTCCAGTCCGTAGCCGGTGTCAATGATTTGAAGGGGCATCGTNCGGTATCGGTCCCCTTTGAGTTCAACATCCCCGTCCGGGTGCTCTTCCATGTCCATGAACACGAGCGTCGCCAACTCCANGCCACCGACGATGACCTCAACGGCGGCCCCAGCGTTGCCTCCTCCGCACCACGGGTTTTCGACGTACGTGATNTCGTTCGCTGGAACGCTGAACGTTTCGGTGAGCATTCGATGACAATGCTCCACGCACGTCTCCATCCAATAGATTTCAAGCCCTTCATCGGGCCGATTAAAGACGTGATGNGCCATCATTTCNAAGGTCGTGAGGTGTCGACCCGAGCGACCGACGGCGTCAACGTCGGTCAGNCGAATGCACGGTTGGGAGACGGCCAGTGGATTGGCGGGNGGCTCAACGGCACCGGAGGTCACGTGGGGTTGNAAATCAGCGATGGAAGCGATGGTGAGGTGAATGTCGTCGCGCCAACGAGCGAGAACCGGGTAGGGGTCGATACGNATGTGTTCTTCCCGTTCAAAAAAACCAAGAAACGCCTCTCGCATGGCGTCNTTCAATTCCTTTCCACGCAAATNGAAGCCCGGNATGAGCGGCGAACCGATGAACGTGTATTCGTCCTCNGAGGTGTCCCCGCAGGTCTCACGCTGACTGTCCGACGTCCANAACCACAGGTCGGTGACCCNGCACTGCTTTCGAGTGTACCCGTTCTGTTTGAACACAGCCAAATCAATCGGGGGCATGGACATGGAANCAACCTCCGTAGGTGAACAAGTTGTCCAAGGACAAGCCCCCCTTCAAGGCTGTGATGTTTGAGTGCGTTTTCGGCGCAAAAAGAAAAACCCTCAAATCAAACGGCNNGGAGCGTCNNGACATGGAATCCGGCTGGCGCGAGCATCTCGTCGCCGAAAACGACGGAACGATGCGAATCCGNGCTCACGGAGCGATGAAAGCAGACGCTCGCCTGATCACGGATGCCGCCCACATGGAGCGGCACGCAGACGATCGTGGGCCCGAGCAACTGGTCAACACAGCCGCNATGCCCGGCATCGTTGGTGAGGCGTGGGCCATGGCCGACTGGCACTACGGATACGGGTTCCCAATCGGCGGCGTGGTCGCCACCGACACCGAACACGGTGAGCTGGGTGGAGCCGTTTCACCGGGNGGNGTGGGGTTTGACATCAACTGCGGTGTTCGCTTCATGGCGCTCGATGCCACCGTTGACGACGTGCCCAATTTGAAAAAACTNGCNGGTCGGTTGGCAGGCCGGATNCCCGCAGGTGGGTCGGGCAAAGGCGGCGTGGACATCACGACGCAAAACCTTCAGGAGATTCTCCAGCGCGGCGCACACGCTGCNGTTGACCTNGGCCANGGGTTGCATGAAGACCTCGCATCCCTCGAGTCCCATGGGATGATGGAGACCGTCGAAGCATCGCTGTCCCAGCGTGCGCTTGAACGAGGCATGCGTTCGCTTGGCACGCTTGGAAGCGGGAANCACTTCCTNGAATTGCAAACCGTGGGTCAAGTCGTTGACGAACAAACAGCATCAACATGGGGGCTTTATGAAAATCAAATCGTCGCGATGATTCACTCGGGAAGCAGAGGGTTGGGCCACCAAGTCTGCACCGACCACGTNCGACAACTCGAGGCTTCGTACAAACTNCAGGAAGGGATGTGGCACAACGACACGTGGGACTACCACCTTCCAGACCGACAGCTGGCGGCTGCACCNGTTCATTCCAAGGAAGGGCAAACCTACCTGGACGCCATGAACGCAGCGGCAAACTTTGCTTTTGCAAACCGGGCGGTCCTGGCCGACCGCCTCCGCACCGTGCTGCGTCTTGAGATGGGGGTGGACGGTGAGGCGAGAACCCTCTACGANGTCGCTCACAACATTGCGAAAATGGAAACGCACGTCGTTCACGGGAAAACTTGCTCGTGCTGTGTCCACCGAAAAGGAGCCACTCGAGCCTTTGGTGGCGACCACCCCGACGTTGCAGCCCATTTTTCTTCGACGGGGCAACCGGTCATCGTCCCGGGGGACATGGGCAACGGCTCGTGGATCATGGCAGGCTCAACCAANGGCAGCAANCGCGCCTTTGGTTCGTCATGCCACGGGGCAGGAAGGGCGCTTTCGAGNAGCCAAGCCAAGAAGACACTTGACGGAAAGAGCCTCAAACGCGAGCTTGAAGCACGNGGNGTTCGAGTCCACGCCTCAACACCAAACGTCTTGTCCGAGGAGGCACCTGACGCCTACAAGGACGTCGATGAAGTGATTCGTTTAACGGCGCAAGCAGGCCTTGCACGGCCGGTGGCGCGAATGAATCCGTTGGCGGTCATCAAAGGGTGATCACATGCANACCCGCATCATGCCCTGACCGGGTATGGTCGGTGCCGCACCGCTGTGNACNCCGTCGGGTTCCTCCACGATCACGCTCAGCAGCGTGTTGACCAGTTCCTTCANTTCNTCGACCTGAAGTTGGAGTTCCTTCACTCGTCGTTGCATCTCATCCGTTTGTTGCTTGCGCTCCATGTGCATCCCATCTGAGAAGTTTCCTTCTCGANCTGAAANCAGAAAAATCGCCTCTTATACATTGAGGTAAAAATCACGACAAAACGGCGATTGTTCACCACCGATGTTGCAAGGGTGCTGGAGCCACCGGCGAGATTTGAACTCGCGACCTCCTCATTACCAATGAGGTGCTATACCCCTAAGCCACGGTGGCAGTGATTCCGCCGACCGGCCAAGCGGATATAATCGCTTCGCGAAGCGAGTTTTCACCCGATGGCACGGTACAACGACCAGTGCCCACTTTGTATCCCACCCGGAACGTTCACGGGCACCGGTGAGGTTTCAATCAAGTCCCAGCGGTCCTCGTTTGCGATGAAATCGGCGTTGGGGCTCACGATCAAGTAGTCAACAACGAACCCTGCGTCGATCCGCTCTGAAGCGTTCTGAGGTGTTGACCAGTAGCCGGTGACGTTCATTGACCCGTCAAGGTCCACATGACTCTTCATGGCGTACATGTGGTGCATGGCCATGGATTGAGGAGCGACCACCAGGAAGGATTGATCCTCCTCTTGCCAAACCTCGGCCATTTGTTCACCTGCATCCACCGACCACACTTGGTGCCCCACAAAGGTCGTGAAGAGCAAGAACGGAAGAACCAGTGCAACGGCCGTGAGCGTCGTGGTCCACCCGGACGTCGATGGCGAAGGTTCCGGCTCCACCGATTTCAAAAGAACCAAGACGGGAACCAAGAGCAACGTGGCGTACCGTCCGTTGTTTCCAAGCACAACCATCGTTTCGGCCAGACCGATGCCCCAAAGCGAGGATTCGAGCGTCCACAGGGCCGCGATGTAGAGCACAACACCGGTGAGGACACCGCTGATGAACACCGTCAGCATGGTCGGAGCAGGGCCACGAAGGTTTCGCAGAGCGGTCCAACGACGAACCACCGTCGGCCAGAGCAAACATCCAACGAGCAGGTAGAGGACCAGAGCATCGAACAAAGCGAACGCGACGGCAACCAAAAACAGGAGAGGACGGTCNGAGACAACGGANAACGTTCCACTGGACGAACCAACACCCACCAAGCACACACCTGCGACCACCAACAGCGACGACAAGGCNCCCATTTTCCACGGATGTACGAGCCACGACAAGCGTTCACCGTCCGCCTTCGCAAGGAGCGCCATCCACCCCTCAGCCACNAGNAAAACCGTGAGCCAAACTCCAAAACAGGTCGTAAGTTCAAACCCTTTCCAACCCATCACCAACAGGAGACTCGTCGCCATCAGCAGGCTGTGAATGCGCAACTGTGCCCGTGAATCCNCGANGTTCAATCCGNAACCGGCGACACTCAACGCCATCAACAACGCCAGGGGAGCCTCATCGTACCCCCGACTGGTGGAGAACATCATGACGGGACTCAGGAAAAGCATGGCACCCCACATGAAGTCCAGGCGCATTGAACCCGCATCTGTGGGCTTGAGCGACACGAGCAAACCCACGATCAGNAGGGCCGAGACGGCCGTGATTTTCATCGATGCCTCCGTTGTGTTCCATGGAGGAACGTAGCCGTCGAACGATGCCGCAGACGGTTCAGATGCGTCGCCAGAAACACGAGGCGCACCCCACGGTGCATCAAAGCCCGGGTTGGTCTCATCGTTCACCACGTTTAGACGAACATGCGCATCCAACCCNAANTCGCTGTTGTGGGCTGCATAGGCGTGGAGGGCCACACCGACGAGAAANAGANCGAGCCAAGGGNGACGACGCTCAGCCCCNTCCTCCATGCCGTCGCCTGAATGGTCGCTGACATGGAGATTCCGGTTCCGCCAGCCAAAGNCANGNTCGTTCNTNCANGTTTGGCGCCGAGAGAGAGATTTGAACTCCCGAGGGAACGGGCCCACGCGATTTCCAGTCGCGCGCACTACCAGGCTATGCGATCTCGGCTCTGTGGTTGCCGAGCCCCGCTTCTCGTTTAATCATCACCCTCCAAAAGCACCACGGCTGGGCAGGGAAGCGAAAGGACTCAAAGGGGCGACCTCCAACCGCAGAACATGGCCGAGGCCGGCGAGGTTGAAGCGGAGGTCTCCGCCGGCAAATCCCCGCCCCTCCCGTGGGATCTTGGAGATGCTGCGGACACCGCCGAGGGCNACGTTGNTACGTCCACGCTTCCGTTCAGAATGGCAGACATCACGCTGGCCAGTCCGCTTCGAGCCGACATCCCGATGTCGAACGGTCTCAACACCCTCATGAGAGAATGGAAGTTCCACTACAAACTCCTTCGGCATGAGTGGAAGCGAACCCACTACGTCACGGTGTTGTTTGGATTTCTTGCCCTGATCCTCGGCTCGGTGTCCGTTGAGCTTTGGAGCGGCGGCGATGCGAAACTGACCGGCCTTGAAGGCATNATGGCCATCAACGGTTTCCAATTCTTCCAAATGCTCGTTTCCGTGATTTGTTGGGGGTGGTTTGCCTACCAGGCATGGATGCTCTTCCCGGTGATGCGGGTTCACGCCATCTCGTTGCTCATCATGTGGAACGGCATGATGGCAGCCCAGATCATGTTTCACAGAAACAACCCANCCTTTCCCATCGGTTTCAAACTCTCTCAGATGATGGAGGGTACGCTGTTCCTCCTCATCGTTCTGTTTTTCTTGTTCTTTTTTTGGAAAGCGGTCGTCGAGACGCGAGACTTGCACGTTGAAATCAATCACCTCCACCAGGACGTCCGGGTCATGGAGGAAGCCCTNGCGGAGCATTCCCTGAAGGGTTGGTCCGCCATGTTCGGCATGTGGGTGCTGCTCATTGCGTTGTCGTCGTGGTCGGGCCTGCAACACATCGCCTCGTACGGCGAAACCAACTTTGGGTTCCTTGCCGTTCACTTGCTNACGGGGCTTACGTCGGTTCCACTGCTCCTCTTCATCTTGTGGTATCCTCAGCGAATGCTTGGAAACCAGACNAGCGTTCGCACCCGAGCTGCACTGGACGCATCGNTGGAGATGTCGGGTGAAGAGCTCGTGGTTCGCAAGGTTGGCGCCTCGTGCCCCGAATGCGGCGCAGCCTCTCCGCTCAGGATGAACGATGGTGGTGAATTGATGCACCCCTGCTTGGCGGCAGGCTGCTCGACCATGGTGGCCGTTGGCACAACGTGCACCNCCTGCAGCGAACCAATGCCAACCCGTATAGCCTGCCCGTCCTGCGGNGTTAACGCACCCGCCCTCGACTACATGCCCGATCAGGANGCCTGGTAGAATGTTCAGTAAACACCGCGAAGATTTCCCGACCCTGCGAGGGGACCATCCACCTGCCTATCTCGACAACGCCTGNGTNACGCTCAAACCTCAATCCGTTGTGGATGCCATTCACCGATACTACACGGAGATGCCCGGGTGCGGTGGCCGCTCCGTCCACCGATACGGAACCGCCGTGTCNAAATACGTCACCGACGCTCGGACAAAACTTGCGTCCTTTCTGAACGCTGGCAACCCCAACGAGATCGTCTTCACGAGAAACGCNACCCACTCCATCAATCAGATCGCTCACGGCATGAAGTGGAACAAAGGGGACGTGGTGTTAACCTCGGATCGTGAACACAATTCCAACCTCGTTCCGTGGCTCCAACTCGAGGAAGAACAAGGCGTGGACCACCGAGTGGTTCCGAGCCATGCGGACAACACCTTCGACATGGAAGCCTTTGAGGCAGCGTGTGCTGACGCAGGTGACCGTCTGAAGATGGTGGCGGTCAGTCATGTCGGCAACCTTGACGGCGTGGAAATTCCAATCGCCGAGGTGACCAAGGTTGCGCACGACCACGGTGCGCTGGTCGCCATCGACGGAGCACAGTCCACACCGCACATGAACGTCGATGTTCAGGCCCTTGACATCGACTTTCTCTCNTTCTCCATCCACAAAATGTGCGGCCCGTCGGGGATGGGAGGTTTGTGGGGCCGCTACGAGCTGCTCGACGGTCTTCGGACGATTCANTCGGGTGGACAAACGGTGAAATCGTCCACCTACACCGAAGCGTCTTGGGCGCCACCNCCTGCTCGNTTTGAAGGCGGTTTGGGNAATTTTTCAGGCATGATGGCAACCGGAGCGGCCATNGATTANCTCTCGAGTCTTGACATGAACGCCGTTCACGAACACGAGGTCAAACTCAACCAAATCATGACCGANGGCGTCAAAGATNTACCGGGTGTATCGCTCATCGGCCCCGAAGATGCNTCAAAGCGTGGCGGCATCTGTTCGTTGTTGATGGACGACCTGCCCGCCCACGATGTGGCGTTGCTGTTGGACGAGGCAGCGGGGGTCATGGTCCGCAGCGGACAGCACTGCGTGCATTCATGGTTTGCCGACCGNGGNCATCCACAAGGTTCGCTTCGAGCTTCGGCTTACCTTTACAACAACGAGGAAGACGTTCGCCGCTTTGTTGACACGTTGAATGAAATCGTTCACACGCTGAGTTGATGACAATGACGACCGAGGACGCACCATCCGCTGGTCCACAGGACGCAGTTGTGCCACCCGGTCAGCCGGCGGCGGCGCTCGTCGCAGAGAAAGCCTCCGACCTCCGCGCCATTCGGATCATCGTCAGCGTNACCNTGGGCATCACGCTTGTCCTCGCTGCCGGCTACCTTGCGGCCGTGGTGCTCAGCGATGGAGCCATTCTTCTNCGGCCCAGTGAAGTTGCCCTCGAGCGCCACGCGCTGTACAACGATTTGGTTCATCCAGCCTCGGAAGACCTGACCGGTGCGGGCGTGACCGCATGCATCGTGGACTCGGGCATTGCACTCGACCACAGCGACCTCGAGGACGTCAATCTCGCCGGCTGGAAAGACTTCGTTAACGGAAACGGCCAGCCCTACGACGACCACGGGCACGGCACTTCGATGGCGGGTTTGTTGGTTGCCAACGGTTGGCTCAAAGGCGTTGCAAAGAACGTCGATNTGCTGGTGGCCAAAGCCCTCAGTGCCGACGGGAGNGGGAGTGACAACATCGTGGCCGATGCAGTGGATTGGTGCGTTCAAAACGGAGCCCACGTGATCTCGCTTTCGTTGGGTGGAGCGCCCGGTGTTCTTCCGTTNTCACTGGGAGANGGTCGCAGTTCAGGCGACGCTGCCAACGACGCTGTTGATGCGGGTGTTTACGTNGTCGCCGCCGCCGGTAATGACGGCGAAGACGACGACGGAGACGTCGCTCACCCTTCAAGTGAAGCCGGCGTTATCTCGGTGGGCGGTGTGACCATCAAAGGCACCATTTGGCCGGGTTCGTCCAAAGGCGACAACAACGGACGCCTGCTTCCGCTGCCGATTTTAATGCCGAGAGGTGACCCGGACAAGAAACCCGAAGTGGTGGCCCCCGCTGAGGGTGTTCCCGTTCTGACCAGTGACGGTGGGTGGGGCATCGCAGATGGAACCAGCGCTGCGACCGTCTACGTAACCGGAGCACTCTGCCTGCTCCTCGAGGAAAANCCGAGTCTNATGGCGGACCAATCCACGGGTGGTGCGGACAACGTGAANGCGGTGAAGGAGTGGCTCAAGGACAGTGCCGTGATGGAAGACGGTCAAACAACGCACGACGATTATTACGGGTACGGATTGTTGAACGTCACGGGTCTGATACAAGAAGCGACTCAGTCCTGAGCCGACAGCCAGGCNACCAGCGTGCCTCCGAACAACGGCATGAAGGCAACGTGATGCGAGGATTGCGTTTCGCCGACGAGTTCAATCCAGCGGTTGAAGCCGTTCACCAACGCCATTCCAACCTCGTCGTCCTCCGCAACATCCCCGGTCGGCATGTCGGGTTCAACCGTGAACAACACGCCGTTGGGTTGCAGAAGCGGAAGATAGGTGGAGACGAGCTCGGCTCGAACGGAAGATGGACCGTCCACCACGATGACATCGTAGGCNGGCTCGAACGGTGTTTGCGAAAGTTCGGTGGCCGTCGCCGATGCGAGTTTCCATGCTTGGTGTTCGGCAGCCAAACGTTCTGGGTCGCCCACCACGACGGTCGACCAGTCAAGAGCGTCGTATCGCTGAAGAAGACGCTTGAGAATAACCCCGAACTTTCCACCTTGCTCGACAAGGGTCAAGGCTTGCAACGTTCGCTGTTCNCGCTCGAAGAGATCCATNAGCCAGGCCGTGCGGTGGCCGATGCTCGCACCGACCTCAAGCAACGTCTTGGGTTGGAGGCGCCCCACAGCGTCTCTGAGNCGTCGCTGGAGGGAGATGGACCAGGTGGACAGACCCATGTGNTGGAGCTGTTCGTTGATGTTTGANGCGATGAGCGGCTCGTCCTGCGGTTGTTGGGAATCCTTTGCCAAAACGTGGGCAAGGATTTCGTTTCGTTCAACACCGCCNGCGGACTCGCCCATGGTGGCTGCTTTGACGCCCCCAACATCAAGGCTTGCACACGTGCCAAGTCGGAGGGTCTAAACCAAGTGGGTTCGGGCAAGGGGTGAGGAAGCACCATGGTGGAGGGGGAACCGTTGGAGGAGGACGAAGAAATCCTCGAAAACGCCACCTATTGCCCNTCGTGTGACGAAACAACGGCCCACGACATCCTCAGNGAGAAGAAAGTCGGGGACGGCGCAGATTTCATGCTCCGTTGTCGTGTCTGCCAGCACGTCCACACCGTGGAATTTCGGCCCCCGCCACCAACGAACATCCCCTTCATTCTCACCGACGGACCGCGTTCAGAGCGTGTGGTTTTGGTTGTTGACGCTGACGAAGCGTTTGTCGTGGGCGACGTCTTTGAAGAGAATGAAATGCTGTGGAGCATCCATCAGATCGAAACGCGAGACGGTACGATGACCACCGACGAAGCGGCTGCCAACATTGCACGCATCACGGCGTTGCGAACCGACATGGTCCGCGTGAAGTTGACGTTGACACGGGGCGGGGACTCCACCGCAGACGTCATCGTCGTGCCTCAGGAAACCACCTTCACAGGGTCGCATTTGATGGAACACAACGGTGAGACATGGAGAATTCGAGCCATCCACACGGGCGCGGGACGGACCATGCGAGGGACGGTGAATGCACCGGACATCAAACGGATGTACCTTCACGAGCCTCCCAACCCAGAGCACTTCACACCCCGAACCCCTCGCGAACGACGTCAGGCGTGGAAGGAAGGGCGCCTGGGACACAACCCCAACCCTGAACGGCCCAAGGAGCACGTCAAGAAAGGGGTCAACCCCAACGCAACGAGAAAACGCCCGAGGAAGAAAAAGAGAAAGTGATCAGGGACGGTTGGTCCACGGCATCAAAAACGCCTTGGCAACGTGCGAGCCAATGGTCGGGTTTTCTTTCAGGCGACGAATGCTGTATTCGTACCATTTCTCGCCGTACGGGATGTAGACGCGAGTCCGATGTCCCTCCGATAAAAGACGACGACGCATGGGCCCTCGGACGCCGAGGAGCAGCTGGAATTCGTACCCGGGCCCTTTGTGGTGGCGTGCGCCTCCTGCGTTTCGTCTCGGGTCGTCAATGCCCGGACCCATGCCGTGTGCCTTGAGCGCTGAAAGGGTGTGGTCGATCACCGGCGTATCGTGGCTTGCGACACCAACGTAAGCACCGGCGGAGAACATCTTGTCGATGGCGGCGTTGGTGGCGTCCACGATGTCCCGATAGGCCGTGAAGGAAATCTCCTCTGGCTCGAGATAAATGCCCTTGCAAATTCGATAGTCGGCGGCAGGACCGAGCGTGGTTTCGAGATGGTCGATGTCCGAGAGCGTGCGGAACAAACGACCTTGAAGAACCGTGCCCACGTTGACCAGTCCCTCGTCGTGCAACGTGGTCACCACGTCGATGGTGCTCTGGGTCACCCTGTGATCCTCCATGTCCAAACGAACAAACATGTTTTCCTCAGCGGCCATTGAAACCATTTTCCGAATGTTCTCCATGCCTTTTTCGGGGTCGATCAACAAGCCAAAAGCCGTCGGTTTGATGCTTATGTTGGCGTCAAAGCCGTGCTCCTTGATGGCTCGCATGACGCGAATGTATTCTTCAAGAAAGAACGCTGCTTCGTCCATGCTTGAGATCTCTTCGCCCAGCACGTCAACGGTGAAACAAGCACCCTCACCGGACAGTCGTTTCATCACGGCCACGGCATCCTCGAGTGAGTCGCCCGCAACGTAGCGGCGACTGACCCACCGCACAAACCATTTGGGCATCCGCACGGTGGTGGCGACGACCAGCTTGGAGAACCAGCTCACCATGCCACAGCCACTCCGAAGGCGCTCTTTGACCCTTTGTGCCGTTGCTTAAAGAAGACCGAGGCGTTCTTTGATTTGGTGCGTGGTCAGCAACGGTACATCCTCTGAATTCAACAGCTCGCGGACGGCTTGACGTTGCCACCCCTTGAACGCCTTTTTGTCCATGGAACACACAATCGTGCCCTCTGGAAATGCGCGGCGGGTGGCGTCCAGAGCCGCACGAATGGATTGCTTCCAACGCCCGCCGACCTCGCCATCCGGACCTTGCTCAAAGGGCAACGCATAGGTGGCCAACATGTGACCCAGCCATACGCCTTCGAGCGATGCAAGTTGATTGGCACGGGGGGCATAATGGCCTCCACCAAGGGTTACCAGCACCAACTGACCTGCGTGAACGGCCGGATCCCATGCGTTGTTGGGTTCCGTGAGCAAGCCGTCCCTGATGATCCCTGCAAGGACTTCGGCCGCACCTTCATGACCCCACGTCGCCTCTGTGGAACCCACCTCAATGAAAAGGCAGGGCACGTCAAGGGTTGGGCCGTGGTGCGTGACTTCAAGCGACACGTCAAACCCCTCGACCTTGTTGTTTCCGTGCGAGCGCTCGAGAAGCATTTTCCACCAGGTTGCTAAACGCGTGGAGGGAGGTGGAGCCGAACCTCCGTGCCCTCCGTATCGCCCTTGTTCGTTCAGGGGGAGATGCGGTACGCCAATGGGGTGCAAGGTCAGGGATGCTTGTCCGCTTGCTGCGACGTGGCGAGAGGGAAACACGACTTCACTCACGGTTTCACCTGTGGCTGCTCGCCAGCGACGATCGAGATGGTCCTCGAACAGCAATCCATCGGGCAGATACATCATGCGAAGGTGGTGAAATGCGTAGGATGGACACCCTTCAACCGGGTCCATCGAGGCCCACTCGTCCCACGTGCGCAGCAGGTCAGCCTGGTTGGTGCTGGCGACATCACGCTGATTTACGGCGATCAAAATCACCGCATCTTCGACCATGCGCTTACGTTTGCACACCTCTATTTTGAAATGCCCCAGACGAGACTTGACATAGATGTGACTCCACCCAGCGGTATGAACGAGGACCTGCCGCCCAGCATCCCGTTTCTCCCCGACACCGTTGTTCACCACGGGGGAGGGGCTGTTGTGTCTGGGATGGACGGTGAATTCCAATGGCTGGACGTTGACATGCGTCCTTTGGGCGGCGTATCCTTGCCTCATCCGATGCGACTTCGCCAGGCCGTCATCGTCGACGACCATCTCATCGGCACGTGGCTGGACAGGGAGCTGATGCTGGCTTGCATGGGTGCCATCCCGTTGGGTTCACAGCAAGACGGAAAGCCTCGTTCGGAACTCCGAACCTCGATCGGTACGCGAACCACGCACTATCCTGCGGGAAACACATGGGCGCATGCGTTGGACGCTGAACCCATGGCGCTAGCAACCGATGGAAACGTGGTGGTGTTCGAGCTCTATCGTCGAGGGCTGTACGGCATCGGGTTGAACGCCGAAGAGCACTGGCGAATGCCATCACCCGAATGGTCCTACCCCAAGCGACGTCCACGAAACGAGGAGACGATCGCTCTCCATGTCCACAACAACGAGTGCTGGGTGACCTCGAGAGGCGGTCGGGTTCAGCGACGTACGCTCGACACAGGACAACTGCTGGAAGAGCACCTGTTCGAGGGGGTCGAAGCGCCCTTGGAGCACCACTTCAAACACGGAGAGCACGATCTGCTCTGCACAACCGACGGGATGGTGACCTGGTTGGCCAACATGGCCGTGGTTCAACAAGCACAACTCAGCGGCCCGGTGCAGGACGCAACGTGGGATGAGCAACTCAACGGCTGGCGAGTGGCCGGATGGCGAGAGGAAGTTGTCGTTTCACCAACCATCCTCGACCGCAGAGCCACGGATGAACTGCCCGTTCACATCGTCCCGACCGGCGCCGGGGCCCTCGTGCTCTACAACGATGGTTCGTGGGAGCAGAGTTCGTTCGCACCCTCCGGTGAAGACGAATAACTCATTCAACGGAAGCCGTGTGGCCGCATCGACCGCAGGATTTCCGGTTGTTGTGGACGGCCAAAAAGACACCAGGTCCACAGTTGGGACAGTGCTCGGCGCGGGTCAATTTTCCATCCTCGACCTTGTACTTTGACCACTTGGCCTTGGGATTTGGTCCGTCACCCATCACTCATCGCCCCCTTCACTGGACGCTTCGCTGGTTTCTTCGCTCGCCGAACCGGCGGAACTTCGCAGCGATTCATGACGCTTGTGAATGTAGCCAGGTTCAACGGACATGGCTTCCTTGGTTCCGTAGATGAAGGCCAGCCCCGTCGTGAGCGGTTGCCCGAAACGAGTTGAGCAGTTTTTGACGACGATGAGGTCGCGGTCGGACCCCGGCTCCAGCGTTTGAACAAGGTCCATGACTTCTTGTCGAGAAGGCGTGGATTTCTTGTCGTGTTTCCAGCTGAACGAGATTTCAATCCGGTTCAAGATTTTGTTTTCCTTTCGTTCTTTGATTTCCATGCTATCACCTTCATCGGATGTTGACTTTCAGCGCATATCGTCCTGGCTTGTCCACCTGCAGTCGCTTTGCAATTTCCGAGCGCTCAGGGTTTACGATGATGACATAACCCGTCCAATCGGACGAAACAGGAGCGGACGGATGGTGCGGGCACTGGTCCACACCGTCGTTGAGAATCATGTGGCATTCACCGCACGCAAAGGGCATTTTTGCCATGTTCACTCACTTCCTTTTGCGCTCCATTGTGGGGAGCCGAGACCGTCTTGCTTGCTGGTCAAACCGATCTTGGAACGTCGTGGGTCCGAAGTATCGGGGGAGAGCGACACGATTCGAGCTCGAACGAACGAACCGATGGAGAGTTCGCGACCTGTTTGGCGGCCGGTGATCTTGTTGGCTCCGATGTTGATGTCCACCGGTTCGTCCATGATCTGAGACTTGTGCAGCAACGCTTCCATCGGCCCGATTCGGACGAACGCTCCAAACTCGTTGACCTCAGAAACAGCGCCTTCGACGACTTCCTGATCGTCCATGCAGAAAAGAACGGCATCGAATTGAACCCGCTGGTAAATGGCTCCGTCGCCGTGGATGATGCGGCCTCGGCCAATGGTCTTGTGATTGTTGGTGACCAAGACAAAGCGATTCTCAGCGTCAAACTTCCCTTCAAAGGCGTCCATTGACAATCGGTCGATGTGTTGGTCGAGCGATTGCCCCTTGCGCATGTATTCCGCGGGGATGCGGATGGTGTCTTCCTTGGTTACGACCTTGTACATTTTTTCACCTCTTTGCGTTCTCAAGAGGTACGGAGAAAACGGGCCAGTCAAGCGACTGTTCCGTCCTTCACCGGGGCTACCTCAGGAGAGAATGCGACCGAAGTCGTTCCTTCCACCGACGACCCCTATTTAATTGAAGCGGCATACCCAGCCCACTGGTTCCTCTCCGTTGCCCTGTTACGGTCGTTCTGATGCAACCAAGAAAAGGGGTTTTAGGCGTTGACGGAGCCATAAGCAATAACAACCCCCCGGAGCAGGTGAACAACCATGACAACATCAGCGCCCCGCATCACCGTGCGTGGTGCTGGAGCGCTTGCGATGATTTGGCTCATGATGAGCGCCGTGGTTGCACCGCTCATGACCCACCAAACGCTCGCCGAAGAAAAGGTGGTTTTCCCGTCCGGGGACGTTTGGAACCAAACGCAACAGCCTTGGGCACAGTACGCACGAACGCCCACCCACAACCAAACGGTTCCACCGCACGGACCGGACGGTGGGCCGGGGGACGGGAGCGTTGCCAACGTTTCGGAACTGGCGACGCTCCACACCCCCGTCGTCAACTGGCAGGTGTTCAGCGATCAAACCGAAAGCGATGCCTACGGATCGGTCATCGGTGATTTCTCTCAAAGTGTATCCGCAAGCGAATCGGCCGTGGAACGCTGCGGTGCAGGAACCCTGTTTCCCGTGATGATCTCCAGCGAATTCGTGGACGGAAACCGCCAGAGCCACCTGAACATCGTCTCAGGAAACGATGCAAAAATTGCCTGGAGAGCGAGCCTCGGTGCGACCGACGCCGTTCGGTCCACACCGATGATTCATGACATCGATCACGATGGATTTCAAGAAATCATCGTGGTCTACGACACCGACGGGTCGTTCAACATCGATGTTTGGTCGCCTCGATTGACGTGCACGGAGGCCAACTGGCAAACCTCCGGCCACAGCAACGAACTGGTGTGGTCCTACAGCGATGCAGACGTTCGCATCGGCTCCCCGTCCCCACATTTTGCGACCGCCAACAGCGACCATAAGGCGGTGACCCAACCGTTGCTGGCTGATCTTGAATTGGACGGCACACCCGAACTCATCGTTGCGGTTGTGGACGACCCGACGAACAACCCCCTCGTCAAGGTCAACGCGTACACACTGACCAACGCCCAGCCCACCGAAGCGATGTGGAGCGTATCGCTTGACCGCGGCACCCACCCATCCGACCCCGTTTGGGCTCAGCTCGACAGCAGCACGACGTCCGTGGTGTTGACCACCATCGATGGGGACTCCGGGAACATGTGGATTTGGAAAATCGACGGCTCCAGCGGTTCACTTGACTGGGAACGCGTTGCGGTTCAAGGCACCGACACCGATTCGGATTCCCCCCGATTGCGCCTCCCGGGACCGGTCATCGTTCAACTCGACCAGGACAGCGCTCCTGAGATGATCGTGACCGTGCCCACCGACGCCAACGGGCGAACGCCCGGCAACGGCGCCCGATTCATCGGGATGGAGTTGACCGCCACGACCGAGGTGTTCAACTTCAGGGCACAGAACGGCTATGCCGACGCCCATCCAATGGCTTTGGACACCGACGACGACGGTGTGGACGACCGACTTTGCTGGGTGACCTGGTATTCTGAATCCGCGTTGAACTTTAATCGAAAGGGCATGCTGGGCTGCACCGACATCTCCGATGAGACGCCGGTCACCGAATGGACCCGTGATTTGCAGCGCGGTGCGGGTAACGACAACGATGAAATCGCCGCATCGCCGCCGTTCTGGCTTGACATCGATGGCGAGGGAACACCGGAAGTGTTGGTGGGCTTTGGTCGACGGTTCTGGGCGTTTGATGGCGATACCGGAGCCTCCGCAGACATCAACAGTGCGTGGTCAACGCCGCTGAGCATGCCCCACAGGGTTTGGACCGCTCCCGCCGTGGCGGACGTTGACGGCGATGGTCACCTGGACGTGCTGTACGGCGACACGCTCGTTTCGAATCAAGGACCCGACCTCACGCCGGCGTTGGACAACCGAGGCCTTTCGTTCAACCCTGCTCAAGCGGACCCGGGAACCACCGTCACCGTCACGGGGCAGTTTGCCAACGTTGGGACGGGTGAGGCCGACGACGACATCGACGCTGCCATTTTGATGAACGGTGTCGAGCTCACACGCCAACGGTTCGAATCGAGCGAGCCGGTTGCGCCAACTGGAGAAGGCGGGCCGATGACCTTCTCAGCGGAGTTTGTCGCACAGCTGGGCGTTCATCAATTCGAGTTGGTGTTGGACGTCAACGACAACATCACCGAACAGCGAGAGGACAACAACCGTGCCGCTGCCACCCTGACGGTGGTTGAACCGTACCTTGCCGATCTCACCGGCCCCCTCGAAACCCCACGAATTTCACCCGGGACGTCCCAACAAGTGGACGTTGATGTCATGGCCACCGGATCGCGAACGGCCTCATGGACCCTCGCGCACACCAACGACCAACTGCCCGAGGGTTGGACGTTTGCACCCGCCAACGGCGAGTCGCTGACCCGTGAGTTGGTGCCCGACGTTTCACAAACCATCACCTTCGATGCGAGCATTCCATCAACGGCGCTGGGCGATGAATCGGGCGTGGTGTCCCTCGTTCTTTCGCTGGACGACGATGCCTCGGTGAACACAACGCTGGAGTTGCAAATCGATGTCTTCAGAACCCGAGGGCTCGACCTGACCGGTTCGACGGGCATGAACGCGTCCAACGGCCACGGACGACCGGGCCAAACGGCCAAGGCGTGGTTCATGGTGGAAAACCTCGGGAACGCCCCCGAAACCACCACCTCCATCACGTGGACGGCTCCGTCGTGGGGCGGCTCGCCGTCCATTCACGATGCTTCCGGGCAGCAACTGTTCAGCATCTCCTTGCAACCTGGAGAAAGCAAGGTGTTGTTCGCCCACCTGGCAACGCCCGCATCCATCAGTTACGGCTCTTCGACCCACTCGACCCTCACGCTCTGCATGGGCAGCGGTGACGAAGCACTCTGCGAATCCATGCCGTTCAGTTTCACGGCTGAAAAGGTCGTCGCAACACCCAATCACCATCGAACGCTGCCGGACACAACCCTCACGTGGACCGTAGAGGGGACCCTACCCGCATCGGGAATGCTCCAGTGGAGCATGGCCTCGATGGACATGCAGCAAGCCAACTGGGTTTGGAGCACCACGGGTGACCTGACGGTGAACGGCAGTTCAATCGAGGCACAGGGTGCACCGAGCAGCACCTTTTCGGGAGACGTCGTGCTGGACCTCCCAAAGGATGCGGTGCCGAAACGGCATTTGTTCACGCAAACGGACGGCGTTGACCTTGACGCAACCTTCAACATCAGCCTTCAGGTTTTGCAGGTTTACCGCTCAAACATTTCGCTGATCGAACCCACACCCCCCACCTCCGGCACACCTGTGTCCCTGAACGTCAGCGAACCGCATCGTTTCCTGATGTTCCTCTCCAATCCAGGGAACGGTGAAGACACGTTTGAGCTGACAGCCGCAGCATCCACGTCTCAGACGGGCACCCCCTACGAGGTTGACTTCACCTTCTTTGACCCGCAAAAAACGCTCGGCGCCCTCGCCACCAGCATCGGTACGGTGGACGTGGTTCTCTCCTCTGAAATTCCCGCTCTCGAGCCGTTCGACCTCACCTTCACGTGGACATCGCTGGGTGGCGAAAACATCGCCAGCACCGTCGTCGTTTCCGTTCAGGCATCGCAAAGTCACGAGTGGGTGGTTGAATCCATCGGTGCAGTGCCCGACACCGCCGGCCCGGGAGAAACCGTCAGCTACCTGTTCAACGTCACCAACAGCGGCAACGCACCGGACGAATTGGAACTGTCGCCGATGCTCACGGTAAGCGCCTTTGGCGAGGACGATTCGGTGTGGACCGCAGCGTCGGTCGCAACCGACGTGGTCCCCGTCAACCAAACCGCGCAGTTGAACCTCTCGTTCACGGTCCCCAACCAGGCGTGGGCGACCTCCTCGGTTGACATCGACCTCTTGCACGTGGCCAACGGATACACCATCGGTACAACCACGCTTGAGTTGGCCGTCAAATCGGTGTCGGGCTGGCGATTGAACCTGACGAACGCCGACCTTGAAGTGGAGCCCGGCGGTGAGAACCTAACGCTTCAACTGATTCACACAGGGAACGCATACGAGCGTCCGTATTTCGCAAAAGCCGGCGCGGGATGGAACATCACGCTGCCCGATGAAGCGCCCGACGTGGCACCCTACGCAACCTCAACGTTTGACGTTCATGTTCAACCGCCGGACGACGCATTGGCCGGCGAGGTGGGGGTCCTGCGAATACGCATCACCGGCAACGACACCAGCGGGCTGGTCGTGGAAGAAGTTCCCGTACGGGTTGGTGCAGCCCCCCAGATCAACGTGGACCATCGTGGCTCTTGGATCGTCAACGAAAACGGAGGATTCCCCACCGTCTGGGTCGAAAACCAGGGGAACGATGTTGCGTTCCTCACCCTCGACATCGACGGCCTTCCCGATGGTTGGTCCGTGAATCAAGGGACGCAGCTCATCCTCGCACCCGGTGAATTTTCGGGTCTGCCGCTGAACCTCACCCCGTCCGCAGATTGGAACGAGCAGCGGTTCTTGGTCACCATCAACGTCAATCACCCGCTGCTCGGAGCCGTTCCCCACACGGTGGAGGTGGAACACGGTCTGGTAACCTTCACAGAAACGCCGGTTGTTGACGCTTTCACCGGTACAAATCAGGCCATTGGCTACGTTGTTTTGGACGGTGAATCCGTCACGTTTGACGGACCGTTGAACGTGGTCAAACAACCGACGGAAGTCCAGTTCATCCAACCTTCCACAACCGGGGAGTACGTCTTAACGTACGCACTTGGTGAAGCGGATGGAAACCTCTCCACCTACGTCATCGCAAGGTCCTACCCTGACGCAACCATCTCGTGCAGTTTTGTCAACGGTGCGTTTGACGACCTCGGCCGTGCGGACCTGCCGGCAACCGTGGCGACCTGCGTCCTTACTGCATCGGACGATGATGACCTGAGGGCGGTCTTGACGATGGTCACCACCGCCGGCGACCGAGTAAACCTCGAAAACGACGTCGAGGTCGTTCGTGCAGGCGGTCAAACCACGCTCAACATCAGCGTTGTCGGCTGGACCCCCAGTCCCGGTCTGTTTGATGTTCAACTGACCGGACACGACCAATTCGGTCGTGAATTGGCGTTTGAGAGCACCTCGGTTGTGGCGCGGGCAACCGGTTGGAACGTAGGCATTCACTCCATCGATGCCAGTGGAGACATCGAAGTCAGCATCAAGCGGAGTGGATACGAAATTCTCACCAACGCCGTTTGCGAGGTAACCGTTGAAGCCGAAGGTGGGTGGAGTACGAGCATCGTTGTTGACATCACCTATCCAGAATTACTCGCACGACCGATTGGCATCGACAACCCGGGTGGTCTCACGAAGGACGAGCGGATCACCGCCTCGATCGCATGCAGTCTGCCGTTCGACCTCGATGACAATCCCGACGACGACAGCATGAGTGATTTTTACGAAACCGAGAGCCTGCTTGCCGTGTCGTCAAGCGACGTTGGATGGATCGTCGGTGTGGGTGCATTCATCGTTGCCCTCGCATGGCTCATCGGCTTCATTCAGCCACAGCAAACCAGGAAATCGGACGTCAAAAGCGCATCCACAACGAAAAAGCGACCTGCGGACACGGAGTTGAAGAGCGAAGAAGTGGACGTTGAGGTTGAAGAAGACGATTTCAACCTGCAGATCGACGAGGTTGATGTGCCCGAAACCAACGAAGAATCCACGGAAGAACCCTCAAATGAAACGATTGAATCAACCACCATCGAAGTGATTGAACGCATTGAAGAAGCGGTGGAGGAAGAACCCACGGCCAGTGGGAGGCTTGCGAGTCTCCGTGAGGAGATGGGCACCGACAGCGGTGTTGAACGTGAGGGCAGCCTCGAGGACCGTATGAGCAAATTCTTCGGCGACGACCGGTGAATGCAAGTCCTTATTTCGTTCAAGCGACGNGAGAAATCCATGGACGAACTCGCGCAGTCCTCAACAACAGCGTTTCACACGCTGGACGCCTTCAACGGTGACCTCGCTGCCGAGATTGTTCATGCTGTTGAATCCGCCATGGAAGGCAACAACGAAGCGTGGACTGAACTCGTTCACCGACGGGTGGAACTCAGCGATCGTCTCAAAGGTCAGGGGATTGAGGAGCCCAGCGCATACACCACCATCCGTTGGGACCCAGCAACGCTTCTGTTTACCACCTGTGTGGAGTTGACCGGTGACGGACGACCGCTCCAACTTGGCGAGACGTTGACTCGAGAACGGTTCGGACGGTTTCCACACGGCGATGGGTCAGCACTCGGCTACCTTCTCGAACACATACGACCAAACCGCAGCGTCACCGATAACGACGGAAAGGACGTGTACGATGCCATCATCGGCTCGCTTGAACACCTTGCGCACGGATGCGAAGAACAACACCGAGGCCATCCCTCGTTTGAGGACGGTTTCGGTGGGATGCAGATTCACGGTTTCCTGAGTGCTGACGGGGTCAAGGAACTTCGCAAAAACCTCGCNAGTCGAGCNTGGACGGCCTCGTACGATGAACCGCTGGACGGTGGCGTCGCTGATGTTGCCAAGCANTTNACGACGCTGCTGAAAGCCGCGGAGCGCCGACGTGTNGGCCTCGCCCTGAGGACGCATCGTTGATTCAGAATTCTTGGGATGTAAGCCGTTCGAACATCGAGGCGTAAAGCGCAGCCGTCTCGTCAATCACCGATTGAGGAAGGGCCGGAATNGGNGGCTCGTCGGTACCGGCGTCTCGAGCCGCTTGGAGGGCGGCCTGATGACCTGTCTCGATGTAGTGCGAGCGAACAAATTCCTTTGACAACTCNATGCATTCNCCGTTNGCGTANGCNTCTGCGTCCCACCAGCGGTCCTCGTCAAGCGTACCNAACGTGTCGACCAGNACCACTTCTCGGTTGGTNCCCAGAGCGAATTCCTTCTTTCCGTCGACGTGAATCAAGCCGTTTTTNCCAGCCTCACGCTCAATGATTTCATCCACGGCCAGAGCGGCTGCAACGATGTTGTCCAACTCTTCCTCCGTGATGTTCGAGATTTCGAGCGCCTCCTCACGACCGATGTTGCGATCGAAGGTTTCGAACTTGGTCGTGACTTCAACGAAGGGTTGCGTGAGTTTGACACCGTATTCGCAATCGGCGGCTACACCGAGTTGCTCAGCGGTCAGTTCACCGCGTTGGAATCGTCGCCATGCGGAGCCCGAAAGGTAGTGTCGAACGATGACTTCCAAGGGTACGAACACCCACTCCATGTCCCGTGGGATGGCACCGGGTTCCTTGATGACCTTCACCTTGCGGACGAGGCATCGATCNGCTGCGTTGACCTCGATCAGGTGCGTTTTGCAGATGCCAGCCTCTTCGATGAGCTTGAACCAGTGAGCAGTGGTTCTGTTCAACGACTCGCCTTTTCTCGGAATCAGCGAGGGGATGATCTGATCGAACACCGAAATTTGATTGGTGAANCGAAACTCGTAAACATCATCGTCATCGGTCGACCANACNTGCTTCACTTTGCCTTGGTAGAGCATTTCTCCCATGGGNTGAAACCGCTGGAATCAGCCTTTGAACATTTCACAGGGCAAAGATGGNGGNGTCAGAGGAATCCCANGGCATCTTCGATGCGGTTNAGCTCNGGTCCTGTGGTCTGCGTTCCGCTGATGGCGCCTTGGTTGGAAGCACAGACGCCGGCACCGACGTAGGGCGAGCCGAAGGAAACGGTTCCCACCATCGGTTTGACACCGAGGACTTCTTCGATCAACAAGGCCTCATCGGGCGTTACGTCTGGATGAAGCAGCACACCGTTGTCGTTGGCGACTGCGAGGCTACCAACCACGTCATGTCCAGCAACGGTGGTCGCAGCCACGTCAACCCCGAGCACCTCGGCGAGGATTTCCAAGCCGTCCTGAGGAATGCTTGGCGATGCAATGGCGCCTTGTTCGTTGACCACCAGAAGGTTGCCGGCTGTGTTGACGCCACCTTCCATCACCACCACGTCGCCGTACGCCGTGAGTTGGTCAATGTCGTCTTCTGTTGCGATGTCAGCGACGGCGATGCCTCGACTGTTGCCACAAACCAGTGCACCGACCAGACTGGAACCGCCCACCGTCATCGGGTGAAGTTCGAGTTCAAGACAGGTTTCGAATGCCTCAACGGTTGGCGCTGGCAGCTCTGGAGGATGGAAGAGGACACCACCGACGCTGGCGAGGTGAATCCCCACTTGGTCGCTTCCAAAAATATCGACCGTGTCAATTGGCATGTGCTCATCACAACCTCGGCCATGGAGTTCTAAAACGTGGTGTTGGGGGGTTCGCTAAAACGCAAAAAAGGCCGGCCTCCGTTGGAGGTCCGGCCTTAAGCGCCCTTGCGGGTCGAGGATCCCGAGGTGAAAAGAGAGGGGCACAGTGACTTCCTTTCCCGTGGACTCTCGTACCACAGTAA
>NZMN01000054.1 GCA_002694525.1 Methanobacteriota archaeon | reverse complement strand
TGCCACCATCCTCGTTCCAGGCAAGCTGCTCGGCTCAGGTGAGTTGACCAACGGCCATACCATCGCCGCCTACAGCGTCAGCAACGGTGCCCGTGAGAAAATCGAAGCCGCCGGTGGTCGAATCATGACCTACGGTGAGCTGATGACCGAAAACCCAACAGGAACGGGGGTTGTTATCCTTGGCTGATGCAACCACCTACGTGTTTGACGCTGACGGCCTCATTCTTGGCCGCTTGGCCTCCGCCTCGGCGGACATCCTGTTGAAGGCTGCCCGAGAAGATCGCGACGACAAGGTGATCATCATCAACGCCGAGAAGGCCATCATCACCGGGCGTCCACGAGCGGTGCTCGACAACTACCACAAGAAGTACGAGTTGAACCACGCCCGAAAGGGGCCGTTCTTCCCTCGCATGCCCGACATGATTCTCAAGCGAGCCGTTCGTGGCATGTTGCCCTACCAAAAGAAGAGCAGCGGTCGACGAGCCCTTCGAAATCTACGCGTTGAAATCGGATGCCCCAGCCACCTCACCGGCGACTTGCCAGAAGGCCACGAGCACGGGGACGACAGCAAATTCCGCCGCAACCTGCCTGACCGCTTCATTCGACTGGGCGACGTCAGTGCAAACCTTGGAGCACCTGCTCACCGCTGGACGGGAGGTGACCAGTGATGGCACGAAAGAAGAAGTCCGTTGAATCCTCAGGCAAGCGAAAGACCGCCGTCGCCCGTGCGACCGTCAAAGCAGGCAAAGGGCGCGTCCGTGTGAACTCCGAACCGATCGAAATCCTTCAACCATCACTTGCACGCCGCAAGTCAATGGAGCCCCTGGTCATTGCCGATGCCATGAACCGACTGAGCAAGGTCGACATTTCCATCACCACCAACGGTGGAGGCATCATGGGCCAAACCGACGCCATTCGAACGGCCATTGCCCGAGGCCTCGTCCACTACAACGGTGGCGCTGAAGGCATTGACGAAGAACTTCGCGACGAGTACCTGCGCTTCGACCGCAGCCTGCTCGTCAACGACCCACGCCGAAAGGAGCCAAAGCACCAACTCGGTCGTGGGGCTCGACGCAAGAAGCAGAAGTCGTATCGATGAGGTGAGATGATGATTATTCCAGTACGATGTTTCAGTTGTGGCGCCGTGATTGCGCACAAGTGGGAAGAATACAAGCAGATGGTTGCCGATGGCAAGTCAGAATCCGAAGCCATGGACGATGTCGGTCTGAAGCGCTACTGCTGTCGCCGCATGTACGTCGGCCACCTCGATTTGATCGAAGAGGTCGCACCGTTCAGTGCTGCACGCAACTGAGGAATTCCTCGGGCCCGTGGGTTAGCTTGGCCTATACTTGGCGGCTGGGGGCCGTCAGACCCCGGTTCAAATCCGGGCGGGCCCACCATTTTCCTCTCNGTGTGAACACTTTGTGTGTCCCGAAGCCTTATCCTTGATATGGCGCCACTTCGACGCCGCTCCATGCGACAACGACGTGCGTACGGCATGGTTTGCCTGCTCCTGTTGGTGGTCGCGTTCCCGATGGCCAACGCTGTGGACAGCACGGTGTC
Source organism: Methanobacteriota archaeon (assembly GCA_002694525.1). Classification (GTDB taxonomy): domain Archaea; phylum Thermoplasmatota; class Poseidoniia; order Poseidoniales; family Poseidoniaceae; genus Poseidonia. Next base: position 7,774 of record NZMN01000054.1, on the reverse strand, counting down.
GGTCGACACCACGTGGACGGGCGACATGGTTCTCTCGGGCAACATCACGGTGGCGAGCGGAGCCACGTTGACCGTAGAACCGGGCGCAACCGTTGANGCTCGAACGTACAGCATCAACGTTGAAGGGTCGATGGTGGCCGAACGGGCGCAGTTTTACTCGTCGGTGGTTCCACAAACACAGGGCTCNCACGGACAAGGCCTCTGGCCCGGGATTGTGGTTGAAGCCGGTGGCCTGTTGCACCTCACCGACAGCGTGGTTGCCAACGCCTCAGCGGGGGTGCTGGTGCGCGGTGAACTGGTTGGGGACGGCATCACCGTTAACGACGCCTACCGNGGTGTTTCGGTTGTCGGCGGTTCTGCCAACATCACGGCACTGGAGGCAAATCGAATTGATTACGAAGCCGTCTACGTCGAAACCGGGGCGCTCAACCTCACCAACGGCGATGCCCATGAAGTCGCTGTTGGCCTCGCCAATCACGCCGAAGCGCACGTGGAAGACTTCGAGGTCTCCGAAGCNGGTGTGGGCGTCCAGGCGCTCGACGGGTCGCTCAACCTGACAAACCTCTCCGTCACAAACGCCAGCGTGGGCATTGCCACGGTTTCAGGCGCCGTGTCCACCNTTACCTCGTTCACAGGTTCAGGCATGCCGTTGTGCATTGACGCAGGGGATGCAGACGGATTTTCANTCGNACACGGCGATTTGCAAGGTGAACGTTTGATGGTTGGGCAGGGNGTGTCGTCGCTGAGNTTAACNAACGTTGACTTCACATCGACGAGCNGTGACGAGACCAGGCCGGCGGTGGACGTGCGTTGCGAAGGCACGTGCAGACTCCACAACGTCTCGCTTGACGACCCGCGATTCGGGGTCTCGTGGTCGGGTTCAGGAACCTCGGTCATGGACAACGTTTCCGTGAACGCCCTCGATCAGGCCGTTGAGGCTTCGGGCGCAGGGCACGCCGTTTGGAGCAACCTGACGGCGTCTGCTTCCACCACAGGGCTCTCCATTCAAACGCCCACGAGTACCCTTTCCAACGCAGTGGTTCAATCGACGACCAGCGATGCAGTCGGCATCAGCGTCTTGGGCGGACACCACGAATGGTCGAGCGTTGTCGTTGAAAAATCGTTCACGTCCGCCGACCGCACTTCGCTCGGACTGAAGGCCTGGTACAGCGATTTAACGCTCGACCGTTTCACCTCACGAAACGTTTCCACGGGGATGCTGCTCGAGGACAGCACGGCTTCCATCGGCTCGATGGAGGCCAACATAGGCCACGANGTAGGCTTGCATTTGAAGGATTCAACCTACGTTGGTCAGGATTTGACCACGCTGGCGCAAGACGGGGGTGTTCTCATGGAGGGGGCTTCCTCGCTCCACCTTTCGTCGTGGACGGCACAACTTCACAACACCCCCCTCATGTTGTCCACCGAAAGCATCGCTACGGTGCGCAGTTTTTCGCCCCAAAACACTGCGCAATCGGCTTCGGACGCGCTCGGCGACGGTACGCTGTACTACGGTTCCACCTCCAATCCAACCATCAGCACCTCCGCATCGTACCGATTTGTTGAAACCGACGTCACGTTCACGGACNTGGCAGGCGCACCCGTCGAGGCCAACGTTGCTGTTCACGGGTTTGAGCTGAAGAGCAACGTCAACGGAGCCCTCACTTTACCGCTCATNGGTTCGGGTTCGACCGTTGACGCTACGCTCGACGGTGCCGGTACGCGAGTGATCCTCTACGGCGGACAAACGGGCCAATCCGTCCAGGTTCCGGTCATCCCGGACGGCGACTGGACCGTTTCCTCAGGTCAAGACGTCGTTCTCGGCCCGCGACCCGACGGGCAGCCGCACCAAATCAACGGCGACCTCACCGTCGCCAACAACGGTGCGTTGACCTTGGTTTCGACAACGGTGGTTGTCGCTCAAGGAAACAGCATCACGCTCGTGGGAACCGGACGCATCACGGGCGTGGANGCCTCGCTCGAGTCGGATGCGGTTCAAGCCAGTGGACAGAGCATGCTGACGGGCACACAGACGGATCGACTGACCGTTCTCGCTGACGTCCAGTGGGGATGCATCAGTCCTCGAGATTCGATTCATCTCACCGTCGTTGGAAGTCTCACGGTGCAGCCTGGATGCGAGGTGGACATCACTGGGGGAAGCGTTGATGGAACCGTTATGGCCCAGACCGGGGCTGTTTTCACCGCCTCGTCCACCCTTGATTTGCTTGTTTTGGACAAAGGGGAACCCGTTGAGGACGCGCTGATTTCGATTGAAGGTGACGTGGCGATGACCGACGCTGACGGTCGACTGTCCACCGAAACCGAATCGCTGCGAGTGACCGACACCGGGCAAACATGGGGCGGCATCAAAACGGTCACGCTCCAACGAAACAACTTCTCGGATTTCGTCACTTGGGACACCAATCGCTCGTTGACGCACACCTTCATGGCCTCAACCGTTCCCAGCGGTGAGGTCTCGGGATGGGTCGTGCTTGAACGTCAGTGGAGCCCCTACACCCTCGATGCGCNCCTTGTTCTCCAAAGCGCTTCAACCATGTCGATTCAGGACGGGGTGTCCCTCCGNGCGTCGGAAGGCGTGACCATCACCGTCAACGGGGTGTTTGACGCCGGAGCGGCAACGATCTCGTCCACCGGTTATGGTGCTCGNTGGGGCGGTCTAATGCTTGGGCCTTCGGTTGCCGCATCCATTGAANTGTCCGGTACGCAGCTGCTTGAATCCGCACCCGCACTGACCGTTTCAGGGCTGGGTTCCGTCCGAGCGGACGGAGTGTTCATGGCGCGCTCCTCAAGCGACCCCCTCGTTTTGGTGGAGTCGGGGAATGCCGCTGAACTGGTCGTGCGCAACAGCCATCTCCAAAACGGGAGCGGATGCGCACACCTCTACCCTTCCAGCGCCACCATCGAGTTCANGAACGTCTCGTTCGCCGACTGCGAAGAGCAGGGCGTTTGGGCGCAACAAGTCCCTGTTGAATTCAACGANCTGACCTTTGGTGCGGGCATGGATTGGGGCATGGAACTCACCGGTGTGTCGGGCACGGTCAACGGGGTGAANGCCACTCAATACGACGGCGAAGGAGCGATTGTTGCCCTGAACAGTCAACCTTCCGGCTTTACCCTGACCGATGTTGTTGGGCGGGTCACCGGACAAGCCGGTGTTGCCGGGGAGAACAACCTCGACATCACCCTGGAGCGTATCGACCTTGAAGGAGCACCTGGGATTGATGTTGACCGCACGTCGGGAACGTTCTCGGACATCACGCTTCGAGGTGACGGTACCGGNATCGGGTTCATCTCGCACCACGGCCGTTCCTTCGACGGTCTCGTCGTTGACGGCCTNGATGTTTCAGGCTACAGCGTCGGTGTTTCGCTCCACTCCGATCCCGGAGAAATCAGCGCACCTCTGATCTTACGCAACGCACGCGTTGTCGTTTCGAGTGCGCTGGCAACCGAGCACTACCCCGTTCGGCTCGAGTCAACCGAACTCATCGGGAGTCTTGACGTCGCGTTCACCACGGTGTCTTCGGTTGACGGCCAGGTGGGCACCGTATCCGTGGGGGAATCGGGCGAGTACGCTGCGTACCGAACCGTCGTGCTCGACGCTCGTCGCGGCGGCTTGCCCGTGCCAGCATCGTTCACCGTGGCGTACGGCAATGAACTTCTTGCGCCCTTTACCGTTGAGGGGACCACCGTCGACGTTGAGTTGCTGCTGCGCACCGTCAACGAAGCCGGTGAAGCCGTCGCCANTCAATGGACCGTCGAAGCGGTCGTTTCGGGCTCTCCGGNCGCAAACTTGGTCGTTGATTCACCCGCCNTCGCCCCTTCGCTCCTGGTCGTTGAGGTTCTGGTGAACCAAGCACCGACGGTGGGGCTGCAGGAGCCGTTTGCTGGACAGCGTGTGATGGAAGGCGACTCCATTCGTGCCACGGCAACCTACAGCGATGATTTGGATGCACTCANCGACATCGTCCTGTCGTGGCGGGTTCTCGACCTTCAAGGCAACGTTGTTCTTCTTGCTGGAAACGAACCCGTGTTCAACATCACCGACCTAACGGCTGGCTTCTACATCGTCGAGGTCACGGCCACCGATTCGTTCGGTGAGAAAACGTCCGCCACCGTGGATTTCGAGTACACCCTTCTCGACACGGACAACGATTGGTCCTCGACCTGTTCTTCTGACGCATGGTTCGACCCGAACACGGGCAAGTCCTGCGGGCCAAACATCTACGACGAGGACGANGACAACGATGGATTCAGCGATGAGCGGGATGCGTTCCCGCTCGACCCGTGTGCTCAAATCGACACGGATGGGGACACTCAACCCGATGTTCTGGACTGCCCCGAGGGGTACACGAGCTGGTTGACCGAGGACATGGACGACGATGGCGATGGGACCCCCGACGTGCTCGAGGGCGTGGAAACCAACGACGCCGACGTCAACGTGAATGCACTCATGGTGATCATGGCGATTTTCGTCGTTGTGATCCTTCTGTTCATTGCTCGTCTTCGACGCGGTGGGCCGGGGGACTTGACAGCGTTGGACCAACAACATCTCTGAGGCGGCGACATGGTGGATCTCCCCTCAGCCGAACACGTCGCCTTTGTGGCCGTGGCGGTTCTCGCAGCGATCGTTGCATGGGACGCGTACTGGTTGACCAAACAGCGGCGAGACGTCCCAGAGATGGGTTCGCTTCCCGGTGGCGGATTCGCTTGGAAGAGCGAAGGGGTCCACGAGATGGTTCGCCAGTGGGGCAATCTTGGCTCCATGGCGGCCATGATGGTGCTGCCGTGGGCGCTGATCGAGGTCAGCAACACACCGGTCATGTACGCCGTTGCGTGGGACGTGTTTCTTTCCCTCCACCTGATCTCTCTGCTCGTTCCCAAGCGCTACGCCATCACGTCCACCCATCTTTTCGCGGACGGCCAGCGTTATCCTTGGCACCGACTTCGTTTGGCAAAGCGCCAGCCGAAGCGGCGAATCATGCTGCTCCGCAACGGGTGGGGCCCGTTTGGTCCACTGCCGCTGGGGGGCGACGCATCGTCGCTGAGCACCGCTAAAGCNTACATCCGAGCCATGGAACAGGCCCGTAAAAGCGAATCACGCCCCGAAGAGAGCGAGTGAACGGCAGCATCTTGAGCCCCCGACCCGACCCCCCCATCATGGAATGGACTCGCAGTGGCGACGACCTGTTTGTGCGACTCGACCCCGGGGAGGAGATTCATGCTTCACTGCAGGCGTTGGCGGACGAGGTGGGCTTCGATGCCGCAGCCATCACCAGCGGCATCGGGCGAACACGAAACAGCGTTTACGGCTACATGGACGACGACCACGTCTACCATCGCGTCACGCTCAGCGANGGGACCGAACTTGTCACGCTGCAAGGNAACCTTGCTCGTCGCGAAAACGGCGAAGCGTTCACGCATCTTCACGCCACCTTCTCCGACGACGACCTCAAACCTCACGCCGGCCACATGTTCTCCGCTGAGGTTCACGTCGTTGCGGAGATTCATTTGCGTCTTTTGACCCACGCCATCATGACGCGATGCCCGCTNGAGAACAGCGAATTTGTTGCACTTCGNTTTGGCTGACGGGCANCAAAGCGATGCTTCATAGCCTGTCAGGCACCTGTTTCCAACATGGGCGAAGAGGCAGCAGCATCCGCCGCAGACGAGGCGCGAATCGCTTCGCTTGCAGAGNAACTGGCGCNCCATTCGCACCTGTACTACAACCTTGCACAGCCNGAGATCAGCGATGCTGAATTTGANCGNATGTGGGACGAACTCCAACGANTNGATCCCAACCACCCCCAGCTCCATCGAGTGGGCGCCGATGTCTCGCCGGGCAGCGTGAAGGTGNACCACTTGTTCCCCATGCGAAGCCTNGACAAGGCAACCACGGCCGAGGAACTGAACCATTTCGTGAACNCCACCACGTCGGGCGCCACGCGCTTCCTGTCTCAACCGAAGTTGGACGGTTCAGCGCTTTCGCTGGAGTATCGAATGGGGCGNCTTGTCCGAGCGGCCACACGCGGAAGCGGTGAGCGCGGCGAAGACGTCACGCGCAACGCTCGGAAGATCGCCAACGTTCCGCACACACTCCCGGTGCCCGTCGACGTGCACGTCCGAGGAGAGGTTGTGATGCCGCTGGCCGTGTTTGAANCCAAGTACAAGGACGTGTCTCCCAATCCTCGAAACCTCGCAGCCGGTGCTCTTCGACAAAAGCACGCCGACGGAAAAGCCGACGCCTCCGACCTCGTCTTCCAAGCCTACGATGCTAAACTTCCGCAGGGCGATGACCGTCACCCAGACAGNGATNCCGTCCCCGACATGGTCAACGACACGGACGTGCTGGTCTGGATGGAGGACAACCTCGGCATCGTGCCCGCGCCCTGGGAAGTGCACGAAGCGGCCACGCCTGNACAGACGGCGCACCTTATGGACAAATCAACCGANGAATGGACCGTCAAGCGGACCNACCATCCGTANGAAATCGACGGTGTGGTGTTCAAGCTGGACGACCTTGCTGGGCGCGAGCAACTGGGCATGACGGCCCANCATCCGCGATGGGCGCTGGCTTGGAAGTTTCCCCCTGAAGAAGCGTACTCTGTTTTGTTGAACGTGGAATGGCAGACAGGGCGNACCGGAAACATCACCCCCGTCGCACGCATTGCGCCCCAACGCGTCGGTGGCGTCACCGTNGAGAACACCACGCTGCACAACGTGGGCGAGGTGGACCGCCTGGGCATCAACATCGGGGACAAAGTCCTCATCGTCCGTCGGGGCGACGTGATNCCCAAAATCGAACGNGCGTTGGGGCCCGCCGCTGAAACCGACCTTTCAGGGCGGCATCACGCCGACGGCGAAGCGTTCACCGGAACGTTGCCGGATTACGGACCGATTCCTTCGCCCTCCGCCTGCCCGGCTTGCGGCGGNGATGTCGNGCTTGANGGAGCGTTTCTGAAGTGCCCCAACCTCTTGTGCGACGCACGAACCAGCCGATCGGTGCTCTATTGGTGCCGTGCTCTGGAACTGGACGGCGTGGGTGAAAAACTCGTCGAACAGCTCCTTGAATCTGGACTCATCGTCACGGCAGCCGACCTGTANCGGCTTACCATGGANGGGNTGATNGGNTTGGAACGCGTGGGNGAGAAATCCGCAACCAACGTTCTGGCTGAAGTCGAAAAAGCTCGGACGATGAGCCTCGGGAAGTTCCTCCACGCACTCGGGCTCCCCGGCATCGGACCGGAACTCGCATCCTCCATGGCTGCCGTTATGGGTGACGCTCCCGGTTTGCTTTCCTGGCTCGATCGCGCTCATGCCNAGCCGGGTGAGGANGCGTTTGGGCCAACGCTNGACGGGATGGGGAAGCCGTACGGCCACAACGCTGCGCTGCGCACCGTGCTTGAGGTCGACGGTGTGGGTGAAATTGTCGCACTCCAGTTCAGAGACGGCCTCACCGCTCGNCGCNNACTGGTTGAAGACCTCNTTGGGNTGTTGAACATCGAAAAAGAGGTCGTGAAAACAGCTGACGGCCCCTTTGTGGGCATGACCTTCTGCGTGACGGGCACGCTTTCCGCTCCTCGCAAAGAAATTCAAGAACGCATCGTCAACGCGGGGGGGAAGATCGTCGGCAGCGTGTCAGCCAAACTCAGCGTGCTGGTCGCCGGTGAAAAAGCGGGTTCCGAGTTGACGAAAGCGACGAACCTCGGCGTTGAAATTTGGTCCGAAGGCGATCTCAATGCACGCATCAGCGATA
>NZMN01000053.1 GCA_002694525.1 Methanobacteriota archaeon | reverse complement strand
AAAGCAAGAAGCCCCAGGGATCCAACGCGCACGTTCCTTCGCAACGCGACCCAGTCTCAGAAAGAAACGCGGCGACATCATGGCGAGGGGTTCCATGGAACTTGCTGATGATTTCGCCAAACGCATCCAACAAGCCCGAACCACACGGCAGTGGAATCAACAGCAACTCGCAAAGAAGATGGCTGAAACCGTGAACATCATCAAATCAGCCGAATCGGGGAAACGGCCAACCGATTCGGTGGTTCGAAAATTTGAGCGAGTTCTTGGGATTAAACTGATGGTTGAACGGACTGCATCGGAGTCTCGCTTCATCGACGCTGGACCCTCGCGCGGCATGACGTTTGGCGATTATCTCGACGATTTGCGGTGATCCATTGGAACCAATCCCNGTGCACGCACTCTGGCTTGCGCAAGATGACCCTCGCAAGAACACGGCTGTCTTNGCGTCAAAGCGAGGCGATTTGAAACTGCACAAATCCACACGGACACTTCCAAAACGCGGGATCATCCTCGAACCGCTGTGCGGNAAGGTGTTTGGACCAGAGGACCATGCCCTNCTTACGCAACATCACGGNGCGTTGGTNGCCNTGGATTGCAGTTGGGCCCACATTGAATCCTCCGTGTCGTCGATCATGAGGAAAACGCGACTGGAGCCNCGAATGCTCCCGTTGCTGTTGGCTGCCAACCCCGTCAATTGGGGAAAACCCGGTCGATTGACCACNGCCGAGGCGCTGGCTGCAGCCTTGTACCTCGCTGGCAGAGCGAGTGAAGCCACNGAGGTTTTGGGTGCATTTCGATGGGGCAGACGGTTTTTNGAGCTCAATCAGGAACCCCTCGATGCGTACGCCCAAGCCGGGACGAGCACGGAATTGGTGGNCCTACAATTCGANTTCTTTGACCTCGATCATCTTGNGGGGGACGACGCGTGAACAACGTAAACGATTCCCGTGTTCAACGCTATGAAAACGGGCATCTGACGATGGCTGAGGAACATCTTGCCGCTGAATGCATGATTCAGATCATCGTCAACGACGCCCTCGTGACCACGNTGCTCGGTTCTCCGGAGGACGTNGAGGAACTGGTTGCTGGNCACCTCATGACCGAGCACGCTGTCGATGTTCAATCCATTACGGACATCCACGTCAACAACGAGGGGGGCGCNCTGCAGGCTTACGCCANCCTTCGNGACGGNCTGACGCTNACCCCTCGTCCTTCCATTGTCACGTCGTCGTGCGGCGCTTGCGATCAAACCAACTTACCCGATTTAATCGCGGGAACACCAACCGTGGAATCGCTCGGAACTGAAGTGGACATGGAGCATGTTTTGGACGCTCTGCGAAGCATGAGAGAGAACCAACCATCGTTTGAGCAAACGGGCGGCGTTCATGCCGCAGGGCTGTNTTTTGGGCGNGAACAATCCTTGCTGGTACGCGAGGACATTGGACGGCACAACGCTGTGGACAAGGTCCTCGGCCGACATGCATTGAGTCGTCTTGANCNGCCACNNGCCCTTCTTTTGTCAGGTCGATGCGGTTGGGACATTGTGGCAAAAGCGGCCAGAGCAGCCATCCCCATCGTTGCCTCGTTTGGAGCAGCGTCAAGTCTCGCCGCACAAACAGCCAGGTCGTGNAACATCACGCTTCTNTCCTTCGTGAAAGGCAACAAAGCGGTCGTTATTGGGCCTGTGGACGGNCGGTTCAAGCGTAAGCATTGAGAAGGGCAAACGCCGAGGTCTCATCGGGGATGGGGCATGCGAAAGGAAACACGGGCGCGAACGCCACCGGACAACGTTTCNTTGAAGCTCAAAAANGTGAAGAAAAAAGCNGCAGGTGTCGGCGCAATAGCCTCTTCGGTCGTTCACGGTTTGACCAAGATGGGNGCCGTCAAAACGGTGAAAACACTGCGCACCGTCAATCAGTTNGAGGGTTTTGATTGCCCGGGTTGTGCGTGGCCAGACCCTGAGCATCGCACNGCGTTCGAGTTTTGTGAGAACGGTGCGAAAGCGGTTGCAGACGAAGCAATGCGAGCAAACGTCACTCCGGCATTCTTTGAGAANCACTCGATTCAATCCCTNTCGGACATGAGCGATCACGACTTGAATGCATTTGGACGACTCGCTCATCCNGTTCTGCTTGAGGANGGTGCCTCGCACTACAAAGCCGTATCATGGGAGGACGCCATTGACGTCATTGCGACCGCTCTCAATCAGACCGATACCCCCGATCGTTCCGTTTTTTACACGTCGGGCAGAACGAGCAACGAAGCGGCGTTTCTCTATCAAGCGTTTGTGCGCGCCTACGGCACCAACAATTTGCCCGATTGCTCCAACATGTGCCATGAGTCAAGCGGTAAAGCCCTGATTCAAACCATCGGCATCGGAAAAGGTACGGTCACGCTCAACGATTTTTCTGCCGCTGATGTGATCATGGTCATTGGCCAAAACCCCGGTACCAATCACCCGCGTATGTTGACGGCGCTACGGGACGCCAAGGAGGCTGGTTCCAAAATCATCCACGTCAACCCGCTCCCTGAGACCGGCCTCGCTCGGTTCAAGCACCCTCAAGATTACATGAAGGCAAGCCTCAAAACAACCACGCTTGCGGATTTGCACCTCAACGTGAGGGTTGGCGGGGATGCCGCGTTGATGAAAGGCCTCATCAAAACACAACTCGCCCACAATGCTGTTGATGTTCGCTTTATCGAAGAAAAAACCCAAGGCTATGAGGACATGATCGCCGGAGCTCAAGCCACGCCCTGGTCGGTTATCGAGGCGGACTCGGGACTTGGTAGGGAACAAATCGAACATGCGGGTAAATGGCTTGCTGCTTCCACGGCAACCATCGCTTGCTGGGCGATGGGCCTCACTCAACACCGAAACGGGGTGGCTGTGATTCAGGAGGTGGTCAATCTTCTTCTCATGAACGGTCACATCGGTCGGACAGGTGCGGGTTTGTGCCCGGTTCGCGGACATTCAAACGTCCAGGGCGACCGGACCGTAGGGATCTGGGAATCGCCAACGGATTCGTTCATTGAGCGGATGGAAGAAGGGTTGGGTTTTCCGCTACCGAAAGAACATGGATACGACGTCGTCCGCGCGATACAAGCGATGTTGGACGGCCATGTGGATGTATTCTTTTGCATGGGTGGCAATTTCCTTTCAGCCACTCCTGACACAGACGCCACGGCTCGCGCTTTGCGAAACGTTGGGTTGACGGTCCAGGTGTCGACGAAACTGAACCGCTCGCACCTGGTCACGGGGAAACGGGCCCTTATCCTACCGTGCTTGGGCAGAACAGAAGTTGATGAGCAAACCGGCGGCAGGCAATTTGTAACGGTTGAGAACTCGATGGGGCAAGTTCAACGATCGCAAGGCGCCCTGCCACCCGCCTCACCGCATCTGCGAAGCGAGTCCTGGATCGTCGCAAAACTGGCAGAAGCCACCCTCGGAGGGGAGCATTTGGATTGGTCACACCTCGTGGAGGATTACGACCGCATTCGNACGTTGATGGAACGCTCGCTGCATGGTTTTGATGATTACAACGTTCGCGTTCGCCAGCCAAACGGTTTCAAACTCCCCAATCCCCCTCGCGATGCAAGGCGCTTCGAAACGCCGTCAGGGAAAGCGCACTTNACCANCCACGCACTGCCGGATNTGACCCTCCAACCGGACCAGTTTGTTCTCATGACGCTGAGAAGCCACGACCAGTACAACACGACGATTTACGGATTAAACGACCGATATCGTGGCGTTCACGGACATCGCCGCGTGTTGTTCATGAACGCAACCGACATGGTCAATCGCGGCTGGAAAACGCGTCAATCCGTTGACATCACCAGTCATTTCAACGGGGAGACACGACGTGCTGAGAACTGGTTGTTGGTTCCCTACGACATTCCCGCTGGAAACCTTGCAGCATATTTCCCAGAGGCCAACAGCCTTGTTCCGCTGCATTCCACCGCTGAAGACTCGAACACGCCAACCTCGAAGTGGATTGTTTGCACGCTATCATCCAGCGACACCAATCACGGAGAGGAAGAGTGATGGCTTCTCGCACCTATCTGCAATTGGTTCGCGAAAACAAGGATTTCAGGCAGTTGTGGATTGCAGCCGTTATTTCGATGCTGGGTGAATGGTTCAACACCATTGCTCTGTTCTTCTTGATCNTGGAGTACACCGGGAGCGAATTCTTGCTCGGGCTTTTGTTCACGGTGCGCATGGCGGGGTTNGCCATCTTGCAACCGTTCATCGGNCTGATGGCGGANCGATTCAACCGNAAAATGCTCATGNTNGTCTCCAACTTNATGCAGGCGGGANTGGCGTTGTGTTTCCTTCTCGTCAACGATTCCANCGACATCGTGTGGATGATCGGTCTGTCGGGCTTGATGATGGTGCTTCACGGCGTNTACATGACCGCTGAGCGNGCTGCGCTGCCCAACGTCGTTTCGGAGGANGATTTGGCGACTGCCAACGCTCTGGATGCCGCATCGTGGTCAACTGCGTTGTGTTTGGGTGCCATGCTCGGTGGTGTTGTGGTGTCCATTTGGGGCACGGACGCAGCGTTCATCGTCGATTCCATCACCTTCATCATCGGAACACTCTTCCTCATNACGCTCACCATNCCGCAGACGATCGANGAATCCATGAAAGGNCCCTGGATCTCNACGGGCCTGAGGAACATCAAGTACGGATGGAACCGTATACGTCGGCAGCCTGCACTGTTCAGAATCGTGTTTGCGAAAGCATCGTGGAACATTGCGGGCGGAGGATTGGCTGGAGTTTACCTGGTACTGATGGGTGCGAACGTCGATGGATTTGGTGCCGCATTTGGTTTCGGGCTGTTCTTTTTTGCNCGAGGTGTGGGTACGGGTCTTGGACCCATCCTTGCCCGTGCTTTCCTCAAGGACGAGGATGCTTGGCCGTCGCTNATCGGTTATCTCATCGCCTTGTCGGGCCTGATTTANTTCTGCGTCGGGCTGAGCGTNCCGTACGCACTGTGGATCACGGTCGTGCTTGTGATCCTCGCTCACAGCGCCAGTGGGGCCAACTGGGTGTTGTCCACGGTGATGATGCAGCGCTGGGTTGAGGACGAGGTTCGAGGTCGCGTGTTTTCCGTGGACATGCTGATTCTCTCNATCGCATTTTCAACCTCAACCAGCGTAGCAGGTTATGTCATGGAAAACACCGGACTGGGCATACAAAACGGCATTCTCGTGTTTGCCAGCGTNATGGTGCTCTCCGGATTGGTGTTTGCGGCATGGAAGCCNGATAACCCCCCTGCTGCCCATCACTCCGTCTGAAGGCAGCGCTCGTGGGTGCACACGGGGGGCGTAAAGTACGTTCTCGTGTCGGGGTTGAAGGTGTCCAACTGCAGGGTTGTNGAAGCCCCTTCCTGTACGAACACGGCCGATGACGTGCTCGCCGGCANGTAATCTTCGCCCGTCGACCGAAGCGAGAGCCTGAGGACGTGGCCGGCCTCAACCTCCGCATCCATCGCAAAGAATTCCATTTTGGCGTTGATGGACTGGACCATGGGNGTCCACGTTTGGATTTCATCCCCGCCNGCGTGGTAGCGCAAATCCATGATGGCGTGCCCCANATGAATGCAGTTGCTTTGATTGTCGCAGTCCTCGAGCAGGGCGTAGAGTTGACCGCCCAAGCTTGCAGTGGTCACTTCGACGTGGAACCTGGGGAGGCCAGCGATGTACAGGTCGTCCTCAAGGGGTTCGGACACCCACACCGGCCCGGATGAAGCATCCGGNAACACCGTCGTGCTGCCTTCGGTGTTGGTCATGTCGGTCCCCATTTCAAACACCATCTCCGTTGTGTTGTCGGAGGGGTAGCGGTCCTCAATGCGCCAGGAACCCTGGTTGGACTGGATTTCAATCCACTGCCCCGGCTGCTCGCCGATCCCTCGCAGGTAGTAGTCAAACCACTCGAGCATGTCCTGCATCCAATCGAACCGAATCATCTCTGGAAACGCCTCTCCACCGCGACCACCAAGTTCCGACCGATCGTCAAGTTGNACGGGGCGGTCGGGGTAGTCGTGGTCCCACTGGCCGAACAATCCACGGGCTTCGATGCCTGCATCNATGAGACGGTTGATCGTCGGNACAGCCATGTGNGGGTCGACGTTCCAATCGTGCATTCCTTGAATCANGTANACGCTTCCTTTGTAATTTTCAAGGACGCGNTCNAGGAAGTAACGTTCTGCCCAATAGGTNCCCGCCACCTCNGAACCAAACAGNTACGCGCTNACGCCCGTNCCGGGTCCAATCATGTAATCGGGGCACATGTTCTGTATGTCTTCCTCATCACCNTCNATGCCGTAGGATCCGTAGACACCGTTGTGCATGATGGGCGCACGAGCTTCCGATGAACCGTTTTTCCACATGAGNTCCTTNACGCCAATCAACCCAGAAATGGGCACGATGGTCTTGAGGTAATCGTGCTCTGAACCAAACATGGCCGCTTGCCACGGTGTGCTGCCGTCGTACGACTTTCCAATCAAGGCGACGGCGCCGTTTGACCAGCTCTGTTCTCCAAGCCATCGCACCGCCGCATCGTTGCCGAGCTGTTCTGCATTGCCCATCAGGTCCATGCAGTGGTTGCTGCGGCCGGTGCCCGAGACAGAAATTTGGGCGAAGGCGTANCCGTGAGGGAGAATTTGGTCGATGAACATCTGTCCGAGCCAACTACCGGGTACCTCGATGGAGGGCGTNTCTACGCTGGCTTCTTGGAAGTATGGACCGCTTTCAGCGATGACGGGCACCAGCGTACCCTCGGGCACGTTTGGTCGCCANACGGCAAGACTGATCANACCGTTTGGAGCAGCNCCGCCTTCCTCGAGCGGNAGCGTGTACTCAACAAAGTGGTGCGTTGAATTCCATTCGTTGTCCGTTTGGAGCAGTTCGTACGGACCNACCTCGAGGGCCTTGCCGAACTCNCCNTCGGTNTCGTACGGGAGTTTGTATCGCTCCCANACCGGCACCCGAAGCGATTGCTCCGTATCGTCGTCAACAACGACGTTCATGTAAGCCTCTCCAGCAAAGGCGGAGATGAACAAGAACACCATGGCGACGGCCACCGTTGCCCCAAACACCATGTTGAACTCACGGGTCACGGAAGACGTGGAGGTGTCCACGAGTTCAACCTCCAAGACCTCATCCGACGTCATACGGCTCAACCTGCACCTTCAGCCACCTGTTATTGAGGTTTAGTACGGCATGTTCCGTGGCCCGAGAGAACAANCCTCAAAGACATCCACCTCAAAGTCTCGGCATGGACGATGAGGTGCTCCGCATGCGCGCCTCGGTCGTTCAGGGAATGCCCGATGACCTACCACCCCATCCAGGCACGGACGACACGGTGGACCACGCACCAAATCGCCGCCAAATCTTGACCGAGCCTCAGAAGCGATTGGCCGTGGAAAACGCNCTGCGCTACGTCCACCCGAACCATCACGATGTTTTGGGCCCTGAATTTCTTGAGGAATTGAACACCTACGGCCGCATCATCATGCGCCGGTTTCGGCCGGTGGACCACGCCATCAAAGCCTACCCGCTGGATGCATACCCGGCACGCTCGAGACANGCCGCTTCGATCATGCTGATGATTCAGAACAATTTGGATCCAGCCGTCGCTCAATTTCCGCACGAACTGATCACCTACGGCGGAAACGGCTCCGTGTTTCAAAACTGGGCTCAATATCGNCTGGTGATGAAGTACCTCTCAGAGATGAGCGACGATCAAACCCTTGCGATGTATTCAGGTCACCCGCTGGGCCTCTTCCCGTCCAATCCTGAGGCCCCGAGGGTGGTGGTCACCAACGGGATGGTGATACCGAACCATTCATCACANGACGATTACGAGCGAATGAACGCTTTGGGCGTNACGCAGTACGGACAAATGACCGCCGGCTCGTACATGTACATCGGGCCGCAAGGNATTGTCCACGGAACAACCATCACGCTGCTCAACGCTGCTCGACTGCATCTCGGCCTGCCCGATGAGGCGACCCTTGCCGGCATCACGTTCGTCACAAGCGGCCTGGGAGGCATGTCTGGGGCTCAGGCAAAAGCAGCCACCATTGCGGGTGCAGCATGCATCATNGCCGAGACCAATGCGCACGCCGCNCACAAACGGCACAAACAGGGNTGGTTGACCGACGTGACCGACTCCATCGATGAAGCGATCGACCGGATGGTGNAGGCCGCTGNAAAAGGTGAGGCCATTTCGATCGGTTTGNTTGGCAACATCGTCGAGTTGTGGGAGCGTTGCGTTGAACGAGGCGTCCACGTCGATCTTGGCAGCGACCAGACAAGCCTGCACAATCCGTACCAGGGCGGTTATTTCCCAGCCGACCGNACCTACGACGAAAGCGCTCGTATGCTCTCAGAGGAACCCGAGCGGTTCAAGTCAGAGGTNCAANCGACGCTGCGTCGCCANGCAGCCGCCGTCAACACCATGGCNGAGCGCGGGATGTATTTCTGGGATTACGGNAATGCNTTTTTGCTCGAAGCNTCTCGNGTCGGCGCAGANGTTGTCAACGANGATGGTTCGTTTCGATACCCTTCCTACGTNGAGGACATCATGGGNCCGCTGTGCTTTGATTACGGCTTCGGACCGTACCGTTGGGTCTGCACGAGCGGCGATCCAAACGACTTGAAGANAACNGANGAGATTGCGGCTTCAGTGCTCAAGCGNATGAAAAACGACGCCGACGACGACATCGTNCAACAAATCAACGACAACATCCGATGGATCGAACAAGCCGGAGACAACAANCTGGTCGTTGGCAGTCAAGCGCGNATCCTGTANGCGGACGACGTGGGGCGTCGTGAAATAGCACGGGCAATGAACGAGGCCATCGCATCGGGTGAGCTTTCCGGCCCGGTTGTACTGGGNCGNGACCATCACGATNTATCGGGCACCGATAGNCCCTATCGAGAAACGGCGAACGTTCGCGACGGTTCGATGTTCACCGCTGACATGGCCGTGCAAAACGCAATCGGCGATGCGTTTCGCGGCGCCACCTGGGTGAGTCTTCACAACGGCGGCGGCGTTGGATGGGGCGAAGTCATCAACGGTGGGTTTGGCATGTTGCTCGACGGAACGCCCGAAGCGTCCAGGCGTCTGGAGTCCATGCTTCACTGGGACGTGAACAACGGCGTTGCCCGACGTGCCTGGGCGAGAAACTCGGGTGCTGANGCTGCCATNCGTCGTGCGATGGAACTGGATGAACGACTCAACGTGACCCTTCCCCANNGCGTGGATGCGTCGCTGTTGGACGGATTGTGGAGGGGCGATGCATGACGGAGCAGCACGTGGTCTACACCGACGGTACGACGCTCTCTCCGCAAGAGGTGATGATGGTGGCNCGCCAACAAGCCAGCGTTGCGGTGTCCGAGAACGCTTGGCCATCGATTCACGCTGCTCGGGGCGTTGTCGAACGCATTGTGTCNACTGGGGAAACGGTGTACGGCATCAACACTGGATTTGGCGCGTTGGTTCGAGAGCGAATCTCACCCGAGGATTTAGCTCTCCTCCAAGTCAACCTCGTGCGCTCACATGCAACCGGANTTGGTGAACACATGTCCCTGGAGGCCGTTCGAGCCATGATGTTGATTCGACTCAACTCGTTGTGCAAAGGTCACTCTGGAATTCATCCCGACTGCATTCGTCAACTGGTGGTCTACCTCAACAACAANGTCCANCCTGCCATACCGCGAATCGGTAGCTTGGGTGCGTCCGGCGATCTGGCACCGCTGTCGCATCTGGCGCTTGCNCTCATCGGTGAAGGAAGTGTGATCGAGGACGGAGAACTCCGACCCACCGCCGAGGTTCTNTTTGANAAAGGGTTGGTCGAAATCGAATTGACCGCCAAAGACGGATTATCACTCATCAACGGCACGAGTCAAATGACCGCCTACAGCACCATTGCTCAACAGGAATTAAGCGAACTCCTCATCCTTTCGGACGTTGTCCTCGCGGCCTCGATGGACGCTCGTTCGTGCAGTTTGACGCCCGCGCGTCCTGAGGTCCACGAGGCTCGTCCACACCCNGGTCAAGCAGCCGTTGCGCAGCGTTTGCGAACCATTCTCAGTGGNTCACAGATTCTTGATTCACACGAANCATGCGATCGTGTNCAAGACCCGTACTCCTTCCGNTGCGCTCCTCAAGTACACGGCGCCGTTTACGAGTCGTTTCTTCGCCTCGAAGAGATGCTTCATCGAGAGATCAACAGCGCCACGGACAATCCACTGATCTTTCCTGAACCGGACCGGCCTGGACCNCACGAAGTGGTCTCACAAGGGAACTTTCACGGTGAAATCGTTGCCCTNGCNTGCGACGCAATGAGTCTGGCGTTGTTTGAATTGGGGTCGATATCCGAACGCAGAATGGACCAGATGTTGGATCCGACCCGAAGCGGTCTGCCGGCCTTCCTCGCATCCAANTCTGGATTGGAATCGGGCCTCATGATCGTGCAGTACGCAGCAGGTTCGTCGCTCGCCGAACTGCACGGTCAGAGCGCTCCCAGAACGGCTTTTTCGACCACGACCTCAGCAGGACAAGAAGACCACGTGAGCATGGGCGCAACNGCGGCATGGAATCTNCGTGTNGGTGTGAGGCGATTGTCCGAAGTGTTGGCTTGCGANCTTCTGATTGCGTCTGAGGCGCTCGAACATGCCTCGTTCTCCTCATCNCCCCATGTGAACGGTCTCGTGCAACTCGTACGCACGATTTCGCCTCCGCTTCAAGGCGACCGCTCGACGTCTGAAGAACTCCGAANACTTGCAGAAATGCTCCGAACCGGAGGCTGGTTGGCTCGNCTGGAGTCCGAACACGGCCGTTTACCGCGATGACATCAACCGTTCCAATTCCTCAACGGTCGCAGCGGTGTTGCTGAGGGACATCAANCGATAGTTGTAGACCTCGCGTTCGGTCACGCTGAGTTTGTCCCGCTGGGNTTCCATGTACCGAACAGCGTCGATGGTGGCGGTGATGTCCGACTCAACGGCTTCGTACACGCGATGTGCCTCNTCGAGGTCCGCCATTGTTGAAGCGGGTTCCAAGGCGGCCAAATCAAACCCCATGCGCTTCCATTGAAGCATCCTGCGAGCCAAGATGGCGTGGGTAAANCCAANGCGAGGGAGACTCACCAAATGGACGAGCGTCGTGTCCNTGTCGTNCGGTGCTGGAACGGTTTCAANCGGTGATTCGTTGGTGGGCGAATCAATTGATTTCACCTCGGTGTTCTCGGGCTGAACGTGGTTGATGCCGAGTTCAAGTTTGGGNGCAACNGAACAGAGCCTNGACCAAAACGTGGAGGGTAAGGCGATGGCATCAACGGAAAAAACGANATCCATTGCGTGTTGTCTTGAAAGCGCATCAAGCGANTGAATCATCCGCAAGGTGGCTGCGGTCGAGCTGCGTTCAACAATCCAGTCAAGACCTTCAATGACAATGAGTTCCGTGGCTGAGCTTGAATGTGCAGAAACGTGACGAACAAGACCCTCAGGGTCCGGCATCACCGATTGTGGACTTTCATGCTCTGAAATCCACCACATCTNTGCACGATTGGAGGGGAGATAGCGCAGCAGTTGACGCATGGGNAGNCGGCTGTAGCACAAGACGTCCCCGCTCGCTGAGAGGATNCGNTCCTCAAGCGCAAGGAAGGTGGACGATGAGGANGATGAATCCAGCGTGTGCAACCCGNCCAAAGCAGTCCCTCCGTCCNTACGATTCCGTCCCGCTCTAAGGAATTACGCCTTCCACATCACCGCCTTCATCAATCATTATATTGCCGTTCTCCGTGGAAAGAACGGTGGAACGGTGTCAGAAGAGGAAAAACAATCCGTAGGCATGGCTGAATGTGGAGCCTGCCGCGCAGTCATCCCAATCGATTCAGAATCCTGCCCGGAATGTGGGACTCAATTTTCCGGTGTATCGGAAGACCAGCTGGGGGAATGCGGCGCCTGCAATGCTCTTGTNCCTCTCGATTCCACACGATGCCCTTCCTGCGGCGTCCTCTTTGTGGCCGACGACGTCGTTGATGTTCTGCGTCAATGGGTAGCGGACACGGGCATCAACATCCGTAAGTTGTTCGATAAATTCGANGAAAACAACGACGGCACCATCGACTCGGCCGAACTCAAGCGTGGCNTGCTGAGCCTCAACCTCGCCGATCTTCCACCGTCGCAAATCGACAGACTCGTGGCACAAATCGATGAAGACGATAACGGCGTCATCGATCTCGATGAGTTTGATACAATTCTTGCGGGCGATGATGTCGAAACCCCTGCAAAGGATGCGACGCTTGAANACGGTGATGACGCTGCGGAAACGGAAGAAGTCGAGGCTGACGAGAACGTCTCTGAAACCAATGAAGCTGAGGCTGATGAAGACCTTCCCGAGGCGGAAGGCGGCGAAGTGGACGCCCAAGAGGGAGACGAAGAATCGGTTGAAACCGAGGCTGAAGAAGTGCCTGACGAGGCCGACGATGACGGCGAGGAAACCGGAGATGAAACCGCTGAGGAAGCCTCGGACGATGCTGACATCGAAGACGACATGGACGACGAAGAGTTTGAGTTGGAGGAAGAGGAAGAAACCGAATCCACCGGGACGCGCCACAACCATCCACTTGCTGCGCTTGCTGAGATGATGGAGGCTCACGATGTTTCAGCCCAGCGGATGTTCAACGATCTGGACACCGATGGAAACGGGATGATCTCCCTGGCTGAGTTGAGTTCCCTGCTGGAGAACGATTACAGCGACCAACTTGACATTGCAGATGTTCAATCCATCATGGACGGTGTCGACGGAGATGGAGACGGTATGATCGACATCACGGAATTCATTGAGTCCATCGAAGAATACGAAACCTTCGAGACGCTGGTTGAGGAAAAGGTGTTCCCAACAGCGATGCAAAAGCGAATGATGTCCAAATCATGGAACGACAGCGTTTGGCCCATCTTGCACGTGGCCTTTGGCATCCTCATCGCTGTGTTCATCGCCAACGGAATGTTCGGATTCGTGGACGGTTCGGGCGGCAACATCGCGTACGAACCGAACGACTCGGGTCTCATTCCCAGCGGGGACGTCCAAGCGGGTGATATCTACCCGTGCGACGAGAAATTCCAGAAAGACGGTTGCCGGAATTCCTTGACGCCGTTTGCCGGGACAAACGGGTCCACTTCAATGCCGATGGGTTTCTATTGGGACGGTCTCGCTTTGATTGGACTGTCGGCCGTCGGACTGATTTCATCGCTCTTCCTTCACCTTGTCAAAGCTCCTGAATGGCGCGCTCGTCTGAAGGCCATGAAGGAATTTGAAGACGACAAATCCGACGCTTCCGATGATGCACAGGATGCAGAATTGGATGAAGAAGACGATGCCGACGATGAGGAATTCATTGATGAGGACCACGAAGAAGACGACGAAGATGATGACATCGACGAGGAAATGGATGACGACGCCATTGACGTTGGTTCACACATCGGGCTCACGTTCGAGGACGAGGAAGTGTTCGGCACGATCCTCGAATTCGATGACGATGAAGGCACCGTTACCATTGAAGAAGATGGAACCGGCGACCTCGTGACCGGGTATCAGGAAGACATGTTCATCGAGTGATGTCGCCATGAGCAGTGACCCGTTGTCCAGTTTTTACGGCACGGCCGTTTGTCCTGTTTGTGGATGCATCGACCGCAAAGGAATGTATCGCTGTTCAGAATGCGGGACGTTCCACGCAGGCGGCATCATGGAGGAGCGGGAGGCACCGCCGTTGGAACAGCGAGAACAACTCATCGCCGACATGGTGCCGATCGACCCCTCGGTGTACTCCGTCGGTCCTAACGCATCGATACCGGAAGAAAGCTTCGATGAATCAGACGACGTTCGCTCGTGGGAAGGTGGCTCGACGGATTTTTCCTTTGACGATGCTGATGATCCACCTCCGGCATCCATTGAATTGCCGCAGCCAGAAGTCGTTGAATCCGATGATAACTGATTACCAGACATCTGGTTGACAATTATTGTTCATTCTTCATGGAGCATTAGAATCGATGTTTCAATGGTGGGCTCGGAGAGAATCGAACTCTCGATCTTTGCCATGTCAAGGCAACGTCATAAACCCCTAGACCACGAGCCCCTAGGTAAACCAACCCACCTGACATTTCTATTAAACCAATTCGGTGGGGGGTCGTGAAGCTCAACCGATGATCTTGGAAATTTTTCCACCGCACCCGGGTTGTGAACAAAATCCGGCCATGCGCGTTCGACCGTTGGCCATCGCAATTTTTTGCCCCTGTTGGATTGGTCCGTACGTTTTGCACTTCATGCAGTACCCCTGGATGTCAGCCATGTTCTTCATGCCGACGAGACGGTCAGGATATTGAACACTTCTGTGCGTAATTGGTCAAAATGCATCAATTTCCTCCTTTGAGGGGGGGTTTGG
>NZMN01000052.1 GCA_002694525.1 Methanobacteriota archaeon | reverse complement strand
CGAAGCCGACGCTTGAGCACCACGAGCAAACGGTTCCCAGGGAGCCGGATTTCGACCAAACCGGTTATACTCAACGGCCCATTGGCAACCAATGGACTTCGCTGTGTACTCGCTCTCCATCATTGGTTCATTCGCAGCAGCGCGATGGGCCACTGAGAACTTGAAATTCCACCTTCGCAACAAGCGGTTTTGGGTGCACCACTGGATTCTTGCTGCTGGTTTAATGTTGGCAATGCTTGCTGTCAAGGTGGAGGCTGCGTGGCTGTGGGGGGCACTGACAGGCGTCGCTTTGGAAGGTCTCCGCAGGGACAACTGGTCGTTGGTTCGGGCGAAGAAATGATGCCGCAAACAGAGGGATTCGCTGGTTCTCTACGAACGAAGCGAAGCGCTTAGCAGGTATCGCCAATTCCTTCTCCTTTGTCGATTCCTGCCTCATCATCCCCTGACTCGAGGTCGATTTCCCAACTCCACGTCGTTGTAAAAGTCTCATCAGGACTGACAACGTTGACGATGTCAACAGTAAACGAATAGCAGGCTGGGCCATCGTAGAACTCGTTCTTGTCAACATAGAGTGTACCTGTTTGATCCTCCTCATCAGTTCCTGTCAGTTCCATCCACCCATCTGTTGATGCTGCGCCGATTCCCGGGCTCTTTGAAACCCACGTTGCTGAATTCTCATCAACCGAAATGGTACTCTCGCTCCAGGTATCTCCGCCGGTGATGCTCACATCGATTGTGTAGTCACCGTTCATTGGACGCAGACCAACAGCTTGGAAACCTCCACCGTTCGAATTCTGGAGGTTTGGGTTAATCAGACCAACGAGAACGTTGACGGTGACGCCCAAATATTCGTTGTTATCTTGGAAACCCTGCAGGGCGTTGATTCGAACGCCTGCATCTTCTGCCTGCCGAGTTACCAGTTTGCTTGGTATACTAATCTCTCCGGTCATCCCGTTGGATGACTCCGCATAGATTGTATATTCTACATCTGGAGAACCGTCGTGAAACTCACCGTTGCCTGCAAAGAAATCTTCTATCGGCGCACGGAAGTTTTTCACTTCGTTTGACAAATCCCCAGACTCCGTCCACATTTCTACACCGTCTGCACGAATTGAAACATCGACTGAGTTGAACGAACCTCGAATCTTGAAGGTCAGATCATCGCCCTCTTCGCTGAATGCAACATCGGTTATTCCGACGAAACCACCACCAATCAGTCCTGCACCGTAGGGGACACCCGCGAGCAAAAGATAGCCAACTGCGAGGACAACCGTCTTTTCACGATCAATCGATTGCCATACAAGGAAGAAGGAGCCGACAAACATGAGAAGTACGACCAAACCGAAGGGAACCGGCCCAGTGAGGTCCTCCAGCGCATAACTCCCCAGGAACCAAGTGAGCACGAATGCAAGACCGCCAAGTGCTATGCCGGGCTTGCTGAATTGGGCAAAGAGCGATCCTCCCTCGCTGGGGGTCGAAACCGTTGCAACCACAGATTCAGTTGCAGGTTCTGCAGCCAAAACCGTCTCGGATTGGACCGGTTTGTCGTCGGTTTCAGGTTCTTTCGCAGCGTTTGCCTTGTCCAGTAATCCACCCATGGTCAATCCCCGTTATCGTGGTGTTTGACAACCGGTGTTATCAAATCAACGCCTGTGTGACTCGCAGGGTGGCGGTTTGAGGGCGGTGCGTCAGAGGCCGGGAGCCGATTCTCGCCAGGGCTCTTCATCGCCCTCTTCCTCGGTGTTGAGGAACCGGCGACCAGCGACGGCTCCTGCCAGAGCGATCATGGAAATGGCGGGAACGACTTCGAAGCCGGGGAGGTAGACACCACGCACGTAGACNGTGATCATCTGAGATTCTCGGTTGCAACCGCCGTTCTGGCAGGCGAACTCGGATTCAGCGTAGAACTCCANAACGTGGTAGGCGTCGGACCAGCCCTGGTTCTTGGGCGTGCGGACCATGATTCGGGCGGTTTCTGGGGCGGTGTTGGGCTCAATGGTGACNACGGTTTGTGGGAGGTTCACGGTGAACCCGGCCTCTTCGAGCGTCTCCCGGGTGTTTTCGGTGACACCNATCTTCATCCGATCGATTTGGTTGCCGAAGTTGTAGACCTTGAACTGGAAGTTCTTGTCGGTCTTTGGCATGAGTTGGACGAACGGCTCAACCGCTTCNACCTGAACGATGCTGAACTGCATGATGTTGATCAGAGCGTTGACCTGNGAGGAGGCCGTGTTGGGCGGTGGGAGGTTGTTGATCTCCTGNACTTGAGCGGAAACGGTCAACTGACGGGATTGCATTTGCATGTACGGGTTGGCTCGAACGACCACTTGGAAGTCNACTTCCTGACTGGCTCCGACGTACATGTCTCCGGGCGCCGCGGTGGCCAATCCGTCGCTGGTCACTTGGATGGCGACCTTTTCGACGTAAGCNGTCGGGTTTGACACCGTGCAGGTTGTGTAGCCCGTGAGGGTGGCACCGGGTTTGACCTCGACCTGGATTTGACCGGGCGCACAGGTCATGGAAACCGCTGCACCGGACACTTGTGCGGACGCTGGTACAGCGACCACCATGAGCGAACAGAGGTAGATTCCCATCAAGGCAACGACTTTCTTCCACGCCGACATTGTCTCACCTAACGGTCTTCCCAACCCCCCCCACCTCATAACCATTATGGGTCTGTTGTGCGAAACGAAGGCAACCTTGCGAACCAATGGAGTGGTGGGCCCGAAGGGAGTTGAACCCCTGACCTCCCGGTTATGAGCCGGGCGCTCTAACCAACTAAGCTACGGGCCCCAGACCGGGCTCAAACCATCGCATCATGAACCTTCGCCCGCTCAGTCGAATTGAGCGAGGGAAGATTGAGACGGTTTGATCCACTCGCGAACGTTTCGTTCCAAATCGTCCCGTACCGCATCGGGCACGAAGATCAGGCATCGCTCATGGGGCTGGGCCAGCGATTGGATCAGGACGGAATGTTCTGAAGCGTCCCGCCCGTCCTCAAGCAAAATGCCCCCGTTGTAGGGCAGATAGCCTCGCTTTCGGATGGTGGCCTGAATCAAATCGGTCTCGACATCGTAGCCCGCCTCGGAGAGGAAGTCGCGGATGCGAGGCACGACCACGTCGCACATNTCCACGGTGAGGTGGTCAATTCGAAGCGATTTGTGGAAGTCCTTCCGNGCCAACAGGCGACCTGCGTAGCCGGAGAGTTTTGCATCGCCGTGCTTCGCCCACGCAGGGAGCGCCACCTTGATGTGAGCATCGTTGAGTTGGACGTACTCGTCGGGGGAGAGNGACTCGTTGAGCAGCATGTGCGCCAGCTCTTCAGAGACCTCGAGGTCGCCGCTCATCGCCAGTTCCTTGGCCCGCTCAAGCATGTTGACAAGGTAGGCCTGCGTCAGCATGTTGACCTTGTGGAAGTAGACCTGCTGGTACATGTGATAGCGCGTGACCAAGTAGGCCTCAATGGCCGGTAGACCCCACCGCTTGACGTACATTCGACCGTCGCTGCCGACCCGCAGAGCCCGGATGACCCGGGCGCTGTCGAAGCCACCGATCTGAGCGCCGGTGTTGGCCTGATCGCGAATCATGTAGTCCATGCGGTCAACGTCGAGTTGGCTGCTGACGATTTCTTTCATAAAACGAGGAATCGGTTCGCCGTCGTGCTCGTCGGCTCCGTCCATGAGAGCAAACAGTCGACCCAAACGCCGCTCTCCGAGCACCTCCCGGACGGCGTTGCCGATGGACGTGGACGTGGATTCGAGGATGTCACGCCCCCATGCCTCGTGAGAACGGAAGGTGGCGTACACGCGCGGCGTTTCAAGCAGGTGGGAAAAGGGTGGGTGGCCGATGTCGTGAAGCAACGCTGCAAGCTGAACGAGTTCCACGTCCTCTTCCGACATCAAACCCGGATGAACTTCGTTGAGGTGCGTCGCTAAACACCCTGCAAGGTGGTAAGCGCCCAACGAGTGAGCAAAGCGGTTGTGGTTGGCGGCAGGGAACACGTATTCGCAGGTCGACAGTTGTTGAATGGCGCGCAAGCGCTGGAACTCCGGCGTGTCAATGATGGCTGCATGAGAGGCGGGGACCAAGATGTCCCGGTGAATCTCGTCGCGAATGACGCGGTCTCGACCCTTCATGGTGTATTGCCGTCCAGTCGTTTCTTTATAGCCCTTCTCGGAATCAGCACGAGCGACCGAGAAGACAACGCCTAAGCATGGTCAACGGCACGGCAGAGCATGGCCGACGCGGTGAAGGGACTCATGGACCGCATCACCAACGATGACCCCGAGACACGAGGGCAGCAACTCTGGGTCATGTTTGCGCTCGCCATGTTTCTCGTGGCCACCCTCAACTGGTACGCCTACGTCCGCGAACCTGAGGTGATTCAGGTCCGCCAGCTCCTGGAATACAAGAACGAGGTCGTCAAGGTGGAAGGCACCCTCATCTCGTGGGTTGAGGACCCTTACTCGTCGGGCGACGATCGGGTTGACGCCATCATCGACGACGGTACGGGTGTGGTCGAATCCCGTTGGTACCGCCCCGGGAACATGCCACCCATCGGCACGACGGTGACCATCATGGGTGACGTCATTGAATACGACGGACGAATTTGGATTCAATCCCTCGGTGCGGGAGCGATGGAGTGGACATCCGATGACCTGCCGGAGGTCGAGACGCTCGCCATCGCCGATGTGGCCCAAGACCCTGCCGCTTACGCCGGTGAAGTGATTCGACTCACGGGCTTCATCGGAGAATCCATTGCGCCCGACGCCACCTTTACCTCCGCTTATCTCGGAGACCACCCCAACTACGGTAACTCCGAACACCAAATGCACCTCATCATTCGTTCCGCCATCGGCGAGTGGGTGGAGGCCAGTTCGAAGGTCGAGGTCCAAGGCATGCTCAGCTACCAGGTTCGAGACCTGCGTTGGAGTTTGCAAGTGCAGGGACCTGAAATCGGCGTGGATCGCAACCACGAGGTCAGCCCGCCCCAACTCGACTGGAATGCGCAGGCGACCTGGAGTTACCAATCCGGTCAAACCGTCACCATGACCGGCACACTGGCCAACGGTTCGGACATCTGGCGCCTGTACGGCCCCAGCGGTGCCAGCATTTGCCTGCTGCCCAGCGAAGCAGACCGGGAAAGGGACAGAAACCGTTCCGTCCACAACACCGTGGAGACGGTTGAAGGCCGATTGCTGTGGTCGGAGTCCGAGGGCGGTTGGTGCATCGACGCCAACGAAGGTGCATCCCCCACGCTCATCAACCCTGAGACCCCCGTCCGCCTACTCGCCATGCTTTCCGCAGACCCGGTCGGTATGGTGGCCGACCCCGACGCAACCTACACGCTTTCGGCGTACGTGAAGTACGCCGTGGAACCCGGCGTCGAAAACGAAGAAGCCTACTTCGTGGACGCAGCGTCCTACACACCCGGCTGGACCACCGTTGCTGCATCCATCCCCGGACCCCGCACCGTCTGGCTTGAAACCGGCCAAAACATCATCGCCAACGTCTCCGTTGCTTGGGACGACGAAGACATGCGCATACGCCTGGTCGTGCACGACTACAGGTTGGGAACGACGCCGAGCGCACGAACGCTGTTGTGGGACGACGGCGCTACGCAATGGAGCTACAATCGAGATCAAAACGTGCTCCTCAACGGCAAGGCCACCGAAATCGACGGCCAGTGGCATTTGGTCCGAGAAGGCTCAAACGATTCGGTGGTGCTGAATCTCCAAGCAAACGCCGTTGGCGTGGACGAGCTTCACCTCAACCAGTCCATGACGTGGGCGGGCCGGCTTCGTCAGGTGCAAAGTGACGACGGCATGAGTTTGGTCTACACCCTCGACCAAGCGGACGTGCTGGACAGCGACGGCGACCGCCTCGGCGATACGCTGGAAGATCAGATCGGCACATCACCGTACTCCGAAGACAGCGACGACGACGGTCGAACGGACCGAGAACAACACGAGAGCGCACAATCCTGAGGTGACGGCATGTTGGAAGGGTATTTTTTGGACTTGGCGTGGCTGCTGGGCTCCCTCTTCTTCGGCGTCATGCTGGGGTCCCTGACGGGGCTCATCCCCGGTTTTCACGTCAACAACGTCGCGCTCATTTTGCTGGCGCTTTCGCCCGCTCTGCTGGATTTGGGCATACCCCTGGCTTCGGTGGCCGCCATCATCGTATCGACCGGGACCGTTCACACCTTCCTGAATTACATCCCGTCCGCCCTCATCGGGGCACCGGACGGCGACACTGCGCTGTCGCTGCTTCCCGGCCACCGGATGCTGCTCTCGGGTAACGCTGCCCGAGGTGTTGCATGGTCGGCCCGGGGTTCCCAGTTGGGGCTGTTCTTGTCGTTGCCGTTGATCGTGCTGGCTCGCATCGCGTTCGGCCCTGAACTTGGATGGTACGACGATCTCCGCTCCGTCCTTCCCTTCGTTTTACTTTCGATCTCGTTTTTGCTCTTGGCCACCGAGACCACGCGACTCGACTGGCCGATGTGGATGCAAAAATTAACCGGAGGATGGCTCGGTCGCGACTCCCGGTTTGCAGGTTTTCTCGCAGCCACGGCCTTCTTCCTGCTGGCGGGCATGTACGGTTGGGGCGTGTTCACCTTGCCCGCACGCTCACCGATCGGCATGCCCGATGCCAGCTTGCTGCTGCCGAGCCTGGCCGGTTTGTTCGGCATCGCCAATCTTCTCGACATCTACGCAACAACGTCTCACCTACCCCCACAGCGGGAGAACTGGGCCCTTCCGCCCACCCGGCCCCTCGTCGTCCCTTGCTTTTGGTCGAGTGTCGCAGGTGCTTCCATGGGGGTGCTGCCCGGCATGACCGCCTCGCAGGCAACCGTCCTCGTGATGGGCGGGCGAAACTTGGCCGCCAAAGCCCAGGGGAAGCAAGGTTTCGGCATGGATTGGGAAACGCGTCGGTTGACCGAACTGAGCGACGATGAACTCCTGGAAATTGCCAAAGCCGAAGCCGAGGAGGGTGTTGAAGGCCCCCAAACCAAACAGGACCTCGAAATCATCGCCATTCTTTCGGCGACCAACACGGCGGTTACCGTGATGGTCCTCGGTTTCCTCTACATCATCAGCCGTTCACGTTCAGGTGCAACCTTGGCGTTGAAGATGATGTATCCCATTGAGACGTGGTCCTCGCTTGAACCAACCTCCGATTTCATTCGCTTGTTGGCGGTCACCCTCGCCGCTGGCCTTCTCGCCATGCCCATGATGCGTTATGTTGGAATGGGAATGCTTCGATTGCACGCCGCCATTCCGCTGCAACAAATGGTGATGGGCGTCATCATCTTCGTCGTCGCCCTCGTTTGGCTGTCGACCGGTTTTGTCGGTATCGGCGTCCTGATCGTCGGCACCATCATCGGTCTGCTGCCCCCTCGAATCGGCATCCGTCGCTCTCACGGCATGGGCATCATTCTCGTGCCCATCATGATCTACACCTTCGCCCAAAAATTCGACAGTTTTGGCTTCATTTGAACACCGGACGTGACCACCATGAAACAGACCTTGACCGCAACCAGCCTCATCATGCTCTTCCTGCTCTCCCTCACCTCGCCGCTCGGTGCGACGTTGGCGGAACCCGAGCAAATGCGCACAGCGGGTCGCTCAACGGCGTGCACGGGCTTTGTTTGCATCAACGAAGTCATCCCCAACCCGAACGGCTACGACGATGCTGCGTACCCCGGAGGCGAGTGGTTGGAGCTGTACAACAACGGAACCATCGACGTGGATTTGACCGGATGGAAGGTCACGAACACCGCATCGCAGACGCTGAATTTTGATTCGACCACCATCGTCGGCTACCAGAGCGGCAACGCCTCAACCTGGACCATCAGCGCAGGGGAGTACGTCGTTATCGCTCGAAACGGAAATTCCAACTTTTACATGACCAACACCGGGATGTCCATGACGCTCGTGGACAGCAACAACAACAACCTCCACCAGGCCACTTGGGGAAGCGTCGTGTCGGGGAAGAGCTACCAGCAAGACCCGAGCAGCGCCACCGCAAACTGGGTTCAAACCAACAACCCAACACCGGGTCAGGTCAACACGGCGACGGTCTCGAACAACGTGATTCCCGGCGACATCATCATGACCGAAGCGATGGCCAATTCGTGGCCCAGCTACGACACCGACTCGTGGCCTGGCGGTGAATGGGTTGAGATCTTGAACACCGGCACCTCCGACATCGACCTCACGGGCTACAGCATTGAGGATGCCGCAGGCAACGTCCTTTCGTTCAACAGCACGCACCTCGTCAACGCTTCCCAGAGCATGCTCATCAGCCCCGGGCAACACCGCATCGTGGCGGTCAACGGAACGAGCAACTACGGCGTGCTCAACAACGGTGTTGAAAGCCTCACGCTGAAGTGGCCGAACGGAAGCAAATCCCAAGAGATTTCGTGGACCTCCACCGTCGAGGGCTTTGCGCTGATGGACGCAGGTCAGCCCAACACGCCGTGGGTCAGCGCACCCTACCCCACCCCGGAGGAGATGAATCCTCTGCCGATGGAACTGATGGCTCGACAGGTGGGCGATGTGCACCTGACGGAAATCCTGCCCAACGCAACCAACGACGGGGCCACCTTCCCGGACGGCGAGTGGATTGAGATTCACAACACGGGGACCACATCGATCGACCTGATGGGGTGGAGCATCATGGACGGGTTGGGCAACATAACCCATTTCGACCCTGGCACTTTGGTGTTCAACTCCACCCAAGGCGCCACCATCATCGACCCCGACGGACGGCGCCTTCTCCAGTTCACAAGTTACACGCAGCTCTGGGACAATTACAACCATGTTTTCCTGCGAGACATGACCGGCACCGTCGTGGACACGGCCGATTACACCACGGATTACGGCGAGGACATGGCCCTCATCCGAGGCAGCAACCCCTCCGATTCGTGGACGCCCGCAGCGTGGAAAACCCCCGGTCAGCCCGAACCTGGGAGCATGCCTTCCGCCACCACGGTTCGGTTTTCCGAACTGCTGCCCGACGCTGAGGGCTCGGACAGTCAAATGTGGCCCATGGGTGAATGGATTGAACTCTACAACTACGGAACGATGGACGTTGACTTGGCAGGATGGAAGCTCAAGGCGGCGTCTCGGTCGCTGACCCTGCATGAATTCAACATGCCCTTGCAGGACACGACCGTCGTCAAGGGGGGCGAGGCCGTGCTCATTGCCTTGAACGGGACGAGCAGTTTCTACCTCAAGCACACCTCCTCGGACTCCATCGGACTGGTCGACATCAACGGGGCCGCCGTCGACACCGTTTCATGGTCCGACACGGTTGAAGGAGAATCCCTCATCGCTCCCAACAGCACCCACGCTGGCGTTGGGCCCGACGCTTCAAACGCCACCGGGAACTGGATTCTATCGGCGTGGGCCACCCCAGGGGAAGTGAACCCAGTTTGGGCACCCTACACCGATTCAACCGACCTTGCCATCACCGAGGTCCTGCCGTACTGCAACGACGACTCCATCGAACCGACCGAGGACTGGGTGGAGGTCCACAACACCGGCGCCACCCCGTTGAACATCAGCCGATGGTCGGTGGTCAACGCCGAAGGCGAGCGCCGCTTCATGCGCCTTGACAGCCTCTGGACCGAAGGAAACCAAACGGCGAAAGTCGTTCTGAACCCGGACGAACGAGCCGTTTTTGTCATGGACGAATACGTCCTGACGGGTCTCGGTGATGCGTTTGACCTTCTCGACCCGGACGGCGTGTCCGTTGACAGTGCGTCCTGGACGGTCATCACGGACTGCCAAACCCTCATGCCGGGAGAACTGGAGGGCGACGACTGGCAACACACGCTCTGGCCAACGCCCGGGCAGGGCGAACCAAACCCGGCGGATTTCGCCACCAAGGACGACCTTCGTTTCACGAGATTCATGCCGTCCGCTTCCACCGACATCTCCAGCGACATGGAGTTCATTGAAATCAGCAACCAAGGGGACAAATTGGCCGTGCTCAACGGTTGGACCATGCGCACCACAACCGGTTCCATGACGTCCTACAACGCCACGGTGAACGACCTGATGATCCAGCCCGGTTCAAGCGTCCTCCTCGCGAACGATGCCGACGCCGTTCGGGTCTACGAAGACGGGGCTGTGGTGGACGTTGACGGGGCGCTCGACCGCAATTTCTACTTCCCCAACTCCGGTGCTGCACTCCAACTCCTCGACGGCACGGGTGCCGAAGTCGACACCATCGTGTACGGAAACGGACCCGTGTCCGTCTCGGGGTGGAACGGTATCGCCCTCGCCGAGCCGCTGGCCAGCCTTGACAACCTCATCTATCTGCGCGGCAGCGGTTGCGGCGATACACCCGACACCGACACCGTTGCGGACTGGCATGAGCAGTGGAGCCGGCTTGGTGGAAGCACCTTCTGCTTGAACACGAGCATCAGCACCACGGCGTCGGTCACGCCGCTTCTGGGACCGGAACACGGCCTGACCGACCTTCTGGCCTGGATTGAGAGCGCCTCGACCTCACTCCACGTCCACATGTACCTCCTTCAGGAGGTCCATCTGGTCCAAGCCATGATCGACGCACAAAATCGAGGTGTTGACGTCACGGTCGTGCTTGACTACGGTGACAGTTGGTGGAAACAATACGACCTCGATACGCAACGAGGCATGGCCACTGAACTCCTCTCAGCGGGCGTTCAGGTGAGTTGGTTTGGCGATACGGGTGAGAACCCCTACGCCTACATTCACAGCAAAGTTGCCGTGAAAGACAACGCCAGCGTGTGGATCGGGTCCGGAAACTGGCGCTCCTCCTCGCATCCCGCTCCGGGCGATGCTGGAAATCGAGACTGGGGCGTGATCGTCGACGATGCCGGTTTGGCCTCCATGGTGGCCGCTCATCTCGCCTTTGACGAAAACCAAGCGAGAGAACACATCACGCCGGTCATGGCCAGCGATGCTCCGACCGGCTGGACGATGCCTTCAACGTCCGCCATCGTGGGTGAAACCGCCCCCAGCATCGAAGGTCAACTCGACGCGCAGCTGCTGGTGTGCCCGGACAACTGCATCGACGACCTCGTGGCCGTTCTCGACACCGCTGAAGAAGAGATTCTTCTCTCGCTTCAGTACCTTGACATGGACTGGTCGTGGGGCTGGGGGGAAAACCCCATCGTCGCTGCCCTCGAAACCGCAGCCCAGCGAGACGTTCGGTTGCGCCTGATTCTCAACGGGGCGTACCTTGACGAAGACATCCAGAACGCTGTCGACCGTTTCAACGAAGACTGGAACCACACCTTGGGCTACGACACGGCTGCCGTCGTGATGAGCAGTGACGATAAGGTGACAAAACTGCACAACAAAGGCATCATTGTGGACGGAGAGCACGTCCTTGTGTCCTCCATCAACTGGGGTGATTCGGCCCTTGTACGCAACCGAGAGATGGGTCTCGTGCTTTCGAGCGAATCGGTTGCGAGCGTCTTCATTGAATCATGGTACGAGGATTGGAACCGATTGGACAACACCACGGACAGCGATCAGGACCGTCTGACCGATGCGTGGGAGGTGGCCCACGGGCTGAACCGAACGATGCGCAGCGTTGCTGGCGACCCGCTGTCCGACGAATCAATGCTGGATGCCGACCAGGACGGATTGACCAACTTCGCTGAGCAACTCCACGGCGGCGACCCCAACCTGGCCGACACCGACGGCGACTGCATCACCGACGACCTCGAGGTCGCTTGGGCGCAAGCCAGTGCCCTCAATTCAAGCATGGACGACATTGAACCAAACGCCGCACTGACCCTTTGGGACGCAGACCAAGACGGTACCAACGACAGCGAAGTGCTCGGGTGCGACCTGGCCGGCGTCGACATTCAACCCGTGGACGAGACCGACGGAGGCGACACCACCGTGGTGGACAACGATCAAGACGATGACGGCGTGGTGAACGACGCAGACGACTGCCCCGATACGGCGCCCGGCGTGGCCACCGATGCACAGGGCTGCTCTTCGGACCAGCGTGCAGACCTGGTCGGCGACAGCACCGAAAACGTCGCCGGTGATGGGGCTCAATCCTTCTTCCTGATGTTGATGATCGCAGCGTTGATTCTCTCAGGCGGTGCGTACGTCGTGCTTCGAGGCATGCGATCGGATTCCGAGAGCGTCAAGGACGCCATCAGTGAAGCCGCTTTTGCCGAGGTGAGCACCGGCGTGGTCGGCAACGAAAACTGGCAGCAACCGGTTTTGAACGCCAGCCGTTCGGGCGTCTCACCGGAAATGCTGGCCAAAGTTCCTGGCTGGACGGCCGACATGGTGGAGCAATACCTTGCCCAAGGCTGGACCATGGACCAGCTGGTCACCTACTACCAGGAACAGGTCGCTCAACACACACGCTCAGAGCAACATTGAAACAGGACCTCGCCGAGCGACGGTCATGGAAATCCGCAGCAGCAACCCCGTTCTGTCGAGCAAGTTCTGGAGCAACCTCACCGGCACCGACCGCATGACGGTCGAAGGCAGCATGAAGAAAATTGGCTACCTGCTCTCGCTCACGGTGGTCAGCGCCCTCGTTTCGGCCGTGTTGTGCATGAACGCCATCAACAACGGCAACGGTGGACTCTACGTGTCCGCTTTCATGGGGATTGGTTTCCTCGGCGGGTTCATCATCGCCCTCGTGGTGTTCATCACGCGACCCACCAATCCAGTGGCGCTGATGAGCCTGTACGCTCTCCTCGAAGGCATGGCGGTCGGTTCCATGTCCCTGGCCCTCGAACTGACGGCGTACAAGGGCATTGCGCTCCAGGCTGTGTTTGGAACCATGGCCATCACCGGAACGATGTACGTCATGTACGCCTCCCGAATCATCCGGCCCACACCCGCCTTCAACAAGATCATCTTCGGCTTGGTCGTGAGCATCATGCTCCTGTACCTCACGTCCTTTGTCCTGCAGTTGGTGTCGCCGTACGACGTCCCCTTCCTGCACAGCTCCGGACCCATCGGGATCGGCATCACGTGCTTCATTTTGGTCGTTGCAGCGTTGACGCTCATCAGTGATTTTGGATTCATTGAATCCGGAACCCGCTACGGCGCACCCAAAAACATGGAGTGGTACGCCGCCTTCGGCATCCTGATCTCCGTGATCTGGATCTACATCGAAACCTTGCGTCTGCTCTCCAAGTTGAATGCCTACAGGGATTGAGACCCATGGGTCGGAGCATTCCCTCCATCGACTTTCGATTGGCGACATCGGCCAATCAGGCCGACCGAGATCGCTTTGTTTCTGAAGTCGGTGATGCACTGAAGGACATCGGCTTCTTCGCCCTCACGCATCACGGAATCCCGCGGGAACTGATTGATGCCACCTACGAACAGTGCGATGCTTTCTTCGACATGGACGAGCAAACCAAGCGCACCTATCTGCAACCTGAGATTGGCCACCAGCGCGGCTACACGGCCTTCGGCGTTGAGCACGCCAAGGACAACCCAGCACCCGATCTCAAAGAATTCTGGCAGGCCGGCCGCCCCTACCCGCTTGATGGAACCGTACCGACCTACCCGCAAAACATCTGGCCCACCGCCCACGTCGAAGGGTTCCAGTCCGTCACCGAACATCTGTTCGAGGGCATGGAGGCGCTGGCGATGCATCTGCTCTCAGCCTGTTCAATTTACCTCGGTAAGCCGAACGATTGGCTCCCCAACATGTCCAAGGAAGGAAACACCATCATGCGCATGATTCACTACCCGCCTTTGGACGCAAACACCCCCGAAGGCGCCGTCCGTTCCGCTGCCCACGAGGACATCAATTTCATCACGCTCTTGGTGACCGCCACGGCCGACGGTCTGGAGGTCATGGACCACGACGGTTCGTGGATTCAGGTCAAGGGTGATCAGGACGCAATCATCGTTGATTCCGGTGATATGCTCCAGAACCTCACCAACGGCCTGTTCAAATCCACCACCCACAGGGTGGTGAACCCGAAGGACGCCAACACGCGCCGATACTCAATGCCCATGTTCGTCCATCCCCGAAACGAGATTGACCTGACGCCACACCCTGACTTCGTGGCAATGACCGGAGGCGAAGCGGAGTACACCTCCATCACCGCAGGCGACTACCTGCATCAACGCCTCAAAGAAATCGGCCTTATCTGAGGGAGTCCGATGAACGTCGAGGACCTCATCCGAGCGGTGGTTGGAGGCGTACCGCAACCCGCCGAGCAACTTCGAGCCTTCGCAAACGGGGTCGCCGATGGAGCGATCTCAACCGAGACGGCCACGCGCTGGCTCAAAGCCGTTCACAAGCACGGCATGACCACGGAAGACACGGTGATTCTGACCAAAGCGATGATCGATTCCGGCGCCCACCTTGATTGGACCGCGGGTGTTCCGGTGGTGGACAAACACAGCACGGGGGGCGTGGGCGACAAGATGTCGCTCGTGTTGGCGCCGGCCCTGGCTGCGTGCGGCTGTCGCGTCCCGATGCTCGCCGGTCGAGGTTTGGGCCACACCGGAGGCACCATCGATAAGCTCGAATCCATTCCTGGATTCGACTGCGCGCTGACGCCAGAATCCATGAAACTCGCCGTTGAGACCGTTGGGTGCTGCATTGCGGTTCAAAACGACGCCATCGCCCCTGCGGACGGTGTGCTTTACGCACTGAGGGACGTGACCGACACCATCGACAGTGTTCCCCTCATCACCGCATCCATCATCTCCAAAAAGGCGGCGGAGGGGCTCAAATCCTTGGTGCTCGATGTCAAAACCGGGTCCGCCGCCTTCATGAAAACAACCGAGGAGGCGCGTACGCTGGCTCACTCAATGGTCAGGACAGCCGAGGGCCTGGGCATACGCACCGTTGCCCAACTCACGGCAATGTCCCAACCGATCGGCACCCATGTGGGTAATGCCTTGGAGGTTGCAGGCAGCATCAAGGTCATGCAGGGTGAGGGGTCAGCGGATACGCGAGAACTGGTCGTCCTCCAAGGCGCTCAACTGCTGGCCATGTCCTTTGACGATGTTGACCTTTCAGAGGGGAGAAAACGAATGGAGTCGGTGTTAAACAACGGAAAAGCGCTCGAAGTGTTCCGGGCGATGTGCGTCCAGCAAGGCGTTGATCCGAGCACGGCGAAAACCTTGATTTCCACACCCGAAAAGGTGCTCGGCGTGGCCAATCACCAGACCACAATGCTGGCTGAAGCCTCGGGGTACGTGAACGACTACGATGCCATGGCCATGGCGCAGCTTGCTCGCAGGCACGGTGCGGGACGGTTTGCATTGGACGACGACATCGACCCGCACGTTGGTTTCGTCATCCAGACCCCCTTCGGTGCCTACGTTGACAAAAACAAGCCGCTGTTCACGTTTCATCACACGCAACCCCTGGAGGAGGCAGAGGTCAGGTTGCTCAAAGCGATGTGCACCGTCGGCGATGATGAACCGAAGCAGACCGAACGGCTGCTTGAAGTGATTGATTTTGCATCAACGAAGGCGTGATAAAGGGGAGGCCTGTCGCCCACCTTGCCGATTTAGCTTAGCTGGTGGAGCGTGGGACTGTTAATCCCAAGGTCGTGGGTTCGAGCCCCACAATCGGCGTAAAAACACATCACTGCGTGGCCTCGATCGGCACGGGTTCGAGCCCCCCCCTTGCGTCGTCACTCGTCCCGAGAGGCCGTCTGCAGGATTCGGTCGGGCCGTTCCTCAGAGGGGTAGACACCCCAGTACGCTTCTCGAGCTTCTTGATTGATCTGCATGCAAAGGACGACATCGCCCGGACGATCGGGGATGGGTTCGGTGCCGTTAAGGTGCTTGATCATGGGCTGGATGTTGGACAAATTCACCACGCCCCAGCCGACCTGAGTGCAGGGCGCCACGGGCGAAATGGGCATGGTTCCAGCCGAGGGATCCCACGTGGTAAACGATGGATACCAAGCGGAAAGGTTGAGGGCGTTGCGAACCTCTGCGTTGGTGATGCTTGCCTCCGTTCCTGCGTTGGGGTTGGAATCGGGCCAGACACCTTGAACGAGGGAACCGTTTCGGTCCACGGACGATGCACCGGAACCGAAATCCCCTACCTCCCCGCGAAGGTGGTCGAGGACAAAGGACAGAATCCCCGCCGTCCTCGGCGTGGCAAACGAAGTACCGGAGGTTTCGTGGTAGCCGTCCACGTCGTCGTGATTCGGAAGCATCTGCGTCCAGTCCGCAGCGATGTCGGGGTACGACCCGCTCATGGTTTCCTTCTGGTCGTCGCCTTCCTCGGCGTAGCCAGCGATGCCGATGGACCACGGTGGACCGGCGGTTGCGTCTTGAACCGCCGGCGAAGGCGTGTTATCGGCAGCGCCGGTGTGAATTTTGTTGTTCACGACAACGGTTTGGTGGGTTCCTGTTTCAATGCCGGGAACGGGCAGGGAACCGGGGGCGCCAAAGGACGTGGTGACGATGTCGACCAGGGGCTGGTTCCCCGCAGCCAGGACGGCTGCAGTCGAGAAACCCTCAACGAAGAAAATCACCGAGTCGGGGTTTGCATCGAGCACCGCTCCGGTCACGGCCGTTCCGTGACCGTCCGAGGGGTCGTCGAGAATGTGGACGTCCGTGTTGCCATCGGGGGACGTTCCGATGATTTTTGTGCCCTTGAAGTAAACGATGTCGGAGGTGGTGATGGTGTCCCAGCAGGTGGCTTTGTCGGCGTCAAATCGCTCCTGCCAGGTGCCGTTGAAGGTCGGCGTGCATGTTTTGGTCACGCCCAAACCATCGAGGAGCCAATCCGGGTAGGTTTCGTTGGTGCGGAAGTGATCGTGGTACACGTTGATGCCCGTGTCAATGGGCGCCACCACGGAGTAGGGTCGCCAGTTGGTTGAGGTCGGCTGACCCTCAACAAAGGACGTGTCGGACGCCTTTTCGCCCAAGAGGGCGTTCGCACCGATCATGAGGCCAATCAGGAGCAAAACCACGAACACGGATCCGAGGATGC
Source organism: Methanobacteriota archaeon (assembly GCA_002694525.1). Lineage (GTDB taxonomy): Archaea > Thermoplasmatota > Poseidoniia > Poseidoniales > Poseidoniaceae > Poseidonia. The sequence continues at coordinate 10,423 of NZMN01000052.1, read as the reverse complement.
GTGTCTTTCTCGCATTTCCGACCTCATCGGCCACCAGCAAGCCAACGACGATAGCGTCGGTTGCATCCATTGCGGACATGCAGAACCCTCGCTGAGTCTCGTTGAAGAAGGTATGCCCGGAGGGATTCACTCCCACTCGATGGTGCCCGGTGGCTTGTGCGTGATGTCGTAAACGACTCGGTTGACCGCCCCCTTCACCGTGTTGGTGATGCGCGTGCTGATTTTTTGCAGCGTTTTGTGGGGAATCTCAGAGTACCGAGCGGACATGCCGTCCATGGACTGGACCGCTCGAACAACAATGGTTTCACCGTAGGCGCGCACGTCGCCGTGGACACCCACGCTGCGAACGGGCAACAACGCAGCGAAGTACTGCCATGGCAGGTCCATCTCACCTCGTTCAGCGGCCGCTTCAAATTCTTCCTCAACGATCGCACACGCTTCCCGGACGACGGCCACGCGCTCCGGCGTTAACTCTCCAAGGGTGCGGACGGCAAGACCGGGTCCGGGGAATGGCTGGCGTTCTGCGACGTTGATGTCGAGTTTTCGTGCAAGCTCACGAACCTCGTCTTTGTAGAGTTCACGAAGGGGTTCAACAACCTGAAGCGTCATGTCCTCAGGCAGGCCACCGACGTTGTGGTGAGACTTGATGGTATCACGGACACCACCGCCCGATTCAATCCAGTCGGGGGCAATCGTGCCCTGAACGAGGTACTTCGCACCGCACTTTTTTTGCTCATCCTCAAAGATTCGGATGAACAATTCCCCGATGACCTTCCGTTTTTGCTCGGGCTCTGTGACGCCCTTGAGGGCCTCGAAGTATCGGTCAGCCGCCTTGACGGTGATCAGGTTGATTCCTTGTTCCTCAAGAAGGGCTTCGATTTGTTCGGTCTCGTTCTTGCGCATGAAGCCGGTGTCAACGTACACGCAGTGGAGCAGATTGCCCACGGCTTTGTTGGCAATGACGGCTGCAACGGTGGAGTCGACGCCNCCGGAACAGGCGATGATGGCAACATCGTCGATGGACGCTTTGAGGGATTCAATGCTCTCGGCAATGAACTCCTCAGCGTCGAACATCTCAGGCACCGCCGTTGACTTCCTTGTCCTGGGCCTTGACGCGATCAATCTGGTCGAGCTTGTTTTGCTCCAGGGCAGCAGCGTACTTGGCGTTGGACAGGGCCAACATCTGAACGGCGAGGTAGCCNGCGTTGTCCCCTCGGTCAACGCCCACGGTTGCAGCGGGCACGCCCGGCGGAAGTTGGGCGATNGACAAAAGCGAGTCGTAGGGAACCCGTCCACCGCACGGAACGCCGATCACGGGTTTNGTGGTGAGGGCAGCAACCGCTCCGGGCAGCGCCGCAGCCAAACCGGCCATGGCGATGAACACCGAGCAACCGTCATCGATGGCGTCGCCGACGATTTGTTCGACAAACTTTGGGGAGCGATGCGCTGAGGCCACGCGGAGCTGNTATGGAACNTCGAANTGCTCCAAGATTTTCGTGCATTTCTGAGCGANNGGTAGGTCGGAAGACGACCCCAACAAAATGGTTACATCCATGGCCTTCCGCCGTCGCGGATGGTTCATTATACTGACTGATTCAACGAATGGCGGTTCTCGTCTCATTCCTCTGCGTGTGCNGCATTCGACGNGTCTCCNAGNAGCCGAAAATCAACGCTGAGNTCGCCCCACNCCGGGCGGACCTCGGGGGGGCAGAGTCGGTCGATGCACAGGTAGGTTGTTTCGCCCTCAAGAGAACCAAACAGCGTCANAACGGTCCCGTCGGGAAGATGCTTGCTGCCCATGGTCCCGTTGGTCCAGNNCGCGTTTTGAATTCGCCATTCATGAAAAGCAGCTGCGGGNACGTTNGAGGANGCGGGCCAGGCGCATCGCAGCGTGGGCGTCGTGCACGAGGAAAGATGGTTCAAAGCCACAAACATGGTGGCCACGCTTCCAAAGACCAAACCGTAGGGNACCCACCACCACGCCTCAAGGGCGAACCACCAAACCAACACCAGGACGAGGCCGGTGCTCANCAAGGAGGCGGTGGCGAGTTGGATGCGCCCCTCATACCAAGCGGAGCGACGCTGCCCAACACCGCTCGTGAACGCCAACGCGAGCATCACCAGTGCGCCTGCGGCCAGAGGGAGTCGATGCGTCTGGTACCGGTCAAAAATGGNCATCATCACCATGAATCCGACGGGGAGNAACGCCCACGAAAAAGCGAGGAGGGTGACCGTGTANTGGGCATCCACCTCGACTTCCGTCCAAGGCGCAGGTGGTTCTTCCACGACAATCGCTCGGACCGTTGCGGAATAATCCTTCCGAACATCAGGCTTCTTCATGAGGGTGGCGCAGACACAGGTTGCGCGCAGCATAGACCTCGTCCACCCTGCGGACGGGTGTCGTAATGGGGGCCTCGTGGAGGGTTTCGGCATCGGTTTTCAGCACCTGTGCGAAATGCTCAGCGAAGGTGTCCAAGGTGTCTTTTGACTCGGTTTCGGTGGGTTCGATCATCATGCATTCGGGAACGACCAGCGGGAAGTAGACCGTCGGAGCCATGTAGCCACGGTCGAGGAGACCTTTGGCAACGTCCATCGCAGAGACACCAATCGCCTCTTTGGCCGGTTGCATGGACAGGGTGAATTCGTGCTTGGCAACGTCGGTCTCTGCACCGTCGACGAAGAGATGGTCAACACCGGCTTTCTTGGCCTCCCGATGAATGGCGTGGCGAAGGTAGTTGGCGTTCAACACAGCGTGCTCGGACATCGCTTTGAGCCCTGATCCGTAGCGTCGATAGTACGCCCAGCAACGTACGACTGCACCTGCATTGCCGTGCCACTGTTGGACTTTACCGATGCTGTGCTCGGGTTGCTCCCAGTGGTACCAGTGTCCGTCAACGGACTGGGACAGTTCATCGGAGGAGGCGAGGCGACGGGCCGCAAGCGGACCGGGAAGGAACGGCGCGAGTTGAGCCTTTACGCCGATGGGGCCTGAGCCTGGTCCTCCGCCGCCGTGCGGTTGCGAGAAGGTTTTGTGCAGATTGAAGTGAACGGCGTCAAAGCCCATCAGACCGGGCGAAGTGATGCCGAGAATGGCGTTGAAGTTTGCACCGTCGTAGTACATCTGTCCACCTGCGTTGTGAACGATTTCGCTTGCGGCTTTGATGTCCGCTTCAAAGAGACCCAGCGTGTTGGGGTTGGTGATCATCATGGCGGCGGTGGTTTCGTCCGCCACGGCAGCGAGCGCATCCAAATCCATTCGTCCGTCGGCCAGACTTGGAATTTCCACGATTTCAAAACCTGACATGGCGGCGCTGGCGGGGTTGGTCCCGTGAGCCGAGTCGGGAACGATGACCTTGGTGCGCTGAGTTTCGCCGCGGTGTCGGAAGTATTCCTGTATGCATCGGACCGCCGTGAATTCTCCCTGCGCTCCTGCGACGGGTTGGAGCGTGACCTGGTCCATGCCGGCGCACACTTCAAGCATGTGCTGCATCTCGTAGAAAATCGAAAGCAAACCCTGGAGGTGGTGTTCCGGCTGGTGCGGATGGATGTCGGCAATGCCGGGTAGTTGGGCGATGACTTCGTTGACCCGTGGGTTGTGCTTCATGGTGCAGGACCCCAACGGGTAGAAACCCGTGTCGATGCCGAAATTTCGCTTGGACAACCAGGTGAAGTGGCGGACCATTTCGGGCTCGGAGAGGCGCGGCCAGCGAGGTGCTGTGTTGCGCATCAGTCCCTCAGGCAGGGTCGGCGTGGTGTCGCACTCGAGTGGAGCAGGCTGACTGTAGCCCGTGTTGACTGCGCCGTTGTGTTCAAACAGACGACTCATGCGACCACCGCCATGTGNGTGGACCACAACGCAAGTTGGGCCGACAACGATTCAATGTCTGCAAGCGTGGTTTGGTCGGTGGTCGTCACCAGAATTTGGTTNGTGGCGTCCTCGTACCAGCGGCTCAAATCCAAACCCCCGATGATGCCGTTGCTGTCGAGGTAGGCCAAGCAGTCGGCTGCGGCACCTTGCACCTCGATGGCGAATTCATTGAAGTGCGGCGCGTCGTGAACCAGATTCACGCCCGGGGTGGACGAGAGAACCTCTTTCGCTTTTTGACACGCCATCATGTTTCGGTGGGCCANGTCGCGCAGCCCGTCGGGACCAAGCAGCGACATGTGCATGGCGCCCATGAGGGCGATGAGGGTCTCGTTGGTGCAGATGTTTGAGGTCGCTCGGTGTCGTCGAATGTGCTGCTCACGGGTNGAAAGCGTGAGGCAGTAAGCCTCCTTCCCATCGACGTCGATGCTGCGACCGACGATGCGGCCGGGCATGAGTCGCAAGTACGGTTTGGAGCAGGCAAAGATACCGTACAGCGGACCGCCGCCGGTCACCGGGCTGCCCAAGGGCTGTCCTTCACCCACCACGATGTCCGCACCGTAATGGCCGGGGGCTTCAACGACACCGAGAGAGACGGGCTGAACACCGACGATGAGGGCGGTGTGGTCGCCGATGATCGATTTCACGGTGGTGAGGCCCTCGTCGAGAACACCCAACGGATTGGGCTGTTCAAGGTACACACCGCAGGAACCTGCGGCTTCCTTGAGGGCATCGAGGTCGAGCGTACCGTCAGGGTTGTGCGCAAGGGTTCGGATCTCGATTTCTGCACCCTGACAGTAATTGTGCATGACGGAGAGTTTGTCGGGAGGGGTCAAGGCGGAGACGTAGACCGTGTTGGGCTGGCTCGCCTTGCGGTTGTGAACGCGGACGGCGCAGGTCAACGCCTCAGCGGCNGCGGTTGACCCGTCGTANAGCGATAGGTTGGCNATGGGCAGGCCNACCAGTTCAGAGACCAGGGTTTGGAACTCCCACATGGCCTGAAGCATGCCCTGACTCACCTCGGGTTGGTAGGGCGTGTAGGCGGTGAGGAATTCGCCTCGTGTGACGAGTTGGAAGACCGCGGCCGGGACGTAGTTTCGATACAGACCGGCGCCGAGGAAGGAAGGGCGACTGCCCATGTCGGTGTTTGAACCGAGCAAACGGCGGGCATCGCTGATGATCTCTTCTTCGGATTGTGGGCCGGGAAGCGGAAGTTCTCCTGAAAAACGGACGTCTGCGGGGATGTCGGAAAACAAATCTTCCATGGAGGAAAGGCCCATTTCCTGCAACATTTCTGCCTCTCGGCCTCGGTTCGGTAGNTGGTCAACCACGTTGTACACGCTCCCCCGGGGTGGGGATGCTGGGGACCATCCGCGCGACGCTCATAATCCATTGCTTCGTTTCNCTTGACAAGAGGGAACAGCCTATCATCCAACATCCCCTGGGTGGTTCATGGTCCGAGTGGCGATGGTGGTCACCAACGCATGCGCTCCGGACCCACGCGTTCTGCGGCACGCTGTTTGGATGCAGCAGGCCGGATATCGAGTCACGGTGCACGCTTTTGACCGTGAAGAACGCCATCCCATGAGCGAGAATCATCACGGGGTGCGAATCATGCGCTACCGGGTTGGCGCTGTGGCTTACGGCGGCACCGTTGGCACCTATCGAGGTGTTCGCCGATTCCAGCGGAAGGTCGTGCGAACCCTTCTCAACGACCCGCCGGCGCTGGTGTACTGCCACGACGCCGACACGCTCCGAGTGGGGTGCGACCTCAAGGCACGGTGCGGCGTTCCGTTTGTCTTCGACATGCACGACCTTCAGCACACGTGGGTGCGTCTTCCGGCACCAAACTCNACGGTGCGCAANGCGGTCAGCGGNCGAATGAAGCAGCGCATGCTGATGCGTGCAAAGCAAGCGGACGTCATCATCACCTCGAGCGGACGGGTCCNGGAGGACGGCCATCGAGGATTCGTTGAGTGGTTGGCCCANCACGGTCTGGAAGGTTCGGTCGTCGAGAATCGACCGCTTCCACCGTTCGCTGACGAAAAGAAACCGCCCGAGAACGGGTGGACGGTGGGCTACATCGGTCGTGTTCGCGACATCCGCTCCTTTGAGCTGCTGGTTGAGGCGGTGAAAACGATCCCCGCTTTTGAGCGCCCAAAACTGCGCGTTGCTGGGGACGGAACCGCCGCNTCNAAAGTCNGAACNNTNCTGATGNGNGAGGTTGAAGCGGGAACCATCGAAGCCGAGGTCAGCGGTGCGTTCTCNCAGTCCGANCTCCCCGAACTGCTGCAGAGCGTTGACGTCATGTACGCCATGTATTCGCCTCAACGAGGCAATGTTCTCCAGGGTGCTCTCCCCGTGAAGGTTTTNGATGCTGCATCCGGCGGTGTTCCCAGCGTTGTCAACGCTGGCTGTTTGATGGCGGACGTGGTTGTGAGCGAAAACATCGGTGCCCACGCACCTTGGGGGGACGCAGAATCNGTCGGCCAGGCNCTGCGTTCGCTGCGAGACACCGTTGCTGAACTTGCAGCCACCGGAGAGCGGGAACACCAGCGATGGCTGTCCGCCATGAACCCCGTCCTNGAGGTCCTTCAGTAGAACGGAGGGCGAACCACAACGGCTCGTACCGACTTGCGTGGACTGGCCACAACGAGGACCTCATCGCCCTCCGACACGCCTGCAATGTAGCCCAGACCGATGCCAATGTTGCCCAGACTCGGCGATGGAGCACCCGAGGAAAGACGGCCAATCGGCACGCCCTCAACGGACGTGACCGCCTTTCCGGGACGAGGNAGGGGNCCCTTNTCGNTGTACTTGATGCCCCACCATCGCTCGTCGGTTTCCGAGTGGCTCACCACGCGATGCTTGCCGATGAAATCGTGGTTGAGATCNAGGCCAAACGGTACGTTGGTTTCCCATGAATCACGCGCCAAAAATCCATCGTCTCCTTCNGGGGCCAACGCAGGCCAGCAAAAATCAACGCCCGANAGAAGGTANCCTTTTTCCAACCGAAGCGTGTCCCTTGCGCCCANACCAACCGGCGTGGCGCCGTGGTTCACCAGCGAGCGCCAGAGCGATGGTGCGTCGGCGTTTGGAACGAAGATTTCGTAGCCCGCCTCGCCGGTGTAGCCCGTGCCTTGAATCCAACCGGACACCCCCAGGTCGTTCTCGGTCAGCGCACGCCACTTGAATCGGCCCACGTGTTGGCCGCTTCCCAGTGCGGCGTCGAGGATGNCCCGAGCGTTTGGACCTTGAAGAGCCATGATCGANGTNTCATCCGAGATGTTTTCCATCNTAACCGAGCCGTCCTGNGGGAGATGCTGGGTGAACCANGACCACATCACGTCAATCATTGAGGCGTTGGGCACGCCGAGGATTTCACGCTCGCTGACGACGGCGAAGATCATGTCGTCGATCAGGCAACCGTCGCTGTCAAGGAAATGCGTGTAGGCGCATCGAGGCGGTGCGATCGATGTGATGCGCTGGGTCGCAAGGGACTCCAACCACGAGCGAACCCCGTCCCCGACGAATCGAAACGAGCCCATGTGCGATACATCAAACAAGCCTGCACCCGACCGAGTCGCCAGATGCTCTTCCTTGATGTTGGAATACCAAATCGGAAGCTCAAACCCATGGAANTCAACCATGTTGGCGTTGAGCGCGAGGTGTTCATGGTACAGCGCCGTACGAACCGGTGGGTGGTCGCCCATGGAGGTTGGCTGTGCGACCCGCCACATAAACATCGGCAACGGGGACCTCACGCGGCTGGAAGCCCTCGAAGAATTTCTTGACCGTGATGAACGACACGATCCAAAAAGCGGTCCAGGGTACCNCGGTCGAGGTTTTGGTTNGCGACGATCATTCGCAGAACAACATCGTCTCCGATGTTTGAGCGACTGACCATGAACAAACCCTCCTGAATCAGTCGATTGCGTATCTCGGTGTTGAGCGTGTTCAGGTTGACCTCGTCGTCCGATACCGTGTATCGGAAACATACGTTGGTCCACATGCGACTGGACATCATCTCGAGGGAAGGGTGCGCCTCTACGTTCCGCTGAAGATGGTCGGCGTCGGCCATGCGCTCGTCCACCATGCGAGCCCACCCCGCATCGCCTCGCGCTCGCCAGTCAATCCAGAGTTTCAGAGCGTCGTTCCTGCGAGCGCACTGCAGCGAATAGCGGCCGAGGTCGTCCAGTTCTGCGTCGGCATGGAACAGATAATGCGCCACGTTCGTGTGNTCNCAAAGCCGGCGAAGAACATCCGGTTCCTTCACCAGAAACGCACTGCATATCAGNGGNACGCCCATCATTTTGTGTGCGTCCCAGCANACGCTGTCGGCTTTCTCAACACCGTCCATCAGTCGACGGTGCTCGTTTGAGAACAAGCAGGTGCCACCCCAAGCGGCGTCNACATGGAGCCACAGACCTTCCCGATGGGCGATGTCGGCCAGCGCGTCGATGTCGTCGTATGCACCGCGAACGGTTGTTGCTGCGGTGGCGACGATGCACAGNGGCCNCATGCCCTCTTTTCGCGCCAGTGCNATCTCTTCTTCAAGNCGGTCTGGACGCATGCAGCCGTGTACATCGCACTGGACCTTGACGATGTTTTGGTGGCCAATGCCGATGACGTTGGCGGCCATGAGNACCGANTAATGGGCCTCTGCCGANACGAAGATNACGGTTGAGCGACCGTCGAAACCACGTTTGGTTGAACCCGANATCAGTCGTTCNCGTGCGCACAGCATNCCGAGCATGTTCCCGTTGGAACCTCCGGTGGTGAAGGTCCCAAAACCATCGGGGAAACCGACCATTTCACACATGCGCTTGACGAGTGTTTGTTCGATGACCGTCGCGATGGGCGAGAGTTCGTAGGTGTACATCGAGTTGTTCGCCATTGAGGCAACAATCTCTCCGGCCAGAGCCGGCAGCGTGAGNCCCCCCCAAAGCGGNTTCATGAANTCGGGGCGATGCGTTTTGACGCTGTTGGCGATGAACACGTCGAGGTCGTCCAACACCGCTTGNAGGCCGTGACCCTCCAGCGGGAGGTGCAANTCGAGGGTGCTTCTCATGCTTGAGGCGCTCAAGGCGGGGTTGATNCGCCCCGTCCCGTCCTTGGCGTTGAGATAGTTCACCAGTCGAATCGCAACTTCGTCNATGAAGTCNGCGGTTTCCATGCCTATCGTTNNNCNTTGCCCGCGCCCCGCTTATGAGCATGTGTATCGNANGNGTTGATGGCNGGTTCATTCATCGANGCCCACAAGGNGACCTNCNGNGGCGGTTGTTTGTNATGGAAACCNTTGNTNATTCANNTTGCATTTNTATCANACANNNANNCATAAAAGGGATACTTCGGGCCGGTTTTCAATGAAATAATGGCTATCGTGCGCATCAAAACCGGTTGCAATCCGATGGATTTGACCGTCAACATGGATGAGAAATCAAGACCAGATCTTGACGCAGTTGGAGCGGGTAAATCGATGCGAAACCGATTGGAGAGGAAAATTACCTCATTCATCGTGCATACTGATTGAACAACTTTGAATAGAATGGGCTGCAGCGCAGACCATGCTCGGACACATCGGCGGCAAGTGGCTTGATCGATTGTTGCAACAACTCGCCAAAGAACTCAGAGCAAACGGATGGACGCAGATGCAAATCGCCAAGGCGACGGGCTCGACCCAAAGCACGGTGTCTCGACAGATCAGCAAACCCGTCACATCCCTCGGCGCCTCTGCAGACGAAACAACGGTTGACGGCTGGGCCAAGGAACTCGCAAACTCCCTCGCACAGTACGGTCCGGACGCCAACGTTGTTCGCCAGCGTTTGGTGTTTGAACTGCAATTTGCCGGTGGTCAAGCCCTCCGCTACGACAAAACCCTCACGGGGATGGACCTTGACGCCGACCAGACCTCCAAGGCCCTCATTCGCCGGCTTGAATGGGCGACTGGACGGTTGGACCTTCGCCGACTCAAAACCTACATGCCCGCCGTTGGAATGAACATCGCCGCCTGTTTGAACGACGCAGCATCGATTGACGATGTTGCAGCCTACCCCGGCAGAATGACGGTGGTTGACGACGTGCTCAGGCGCCATGAAACCCCTGAATTTGGAGCCTCCAGCCACCTTGCAAGCATGCTGCTTCAGGCCAAAGAGGTGGACGGGGAAAAGGTCGCCATCCTCAACATTCGACCGCCAACGCTCGACGGCATGGTCGACCAGGGCGACATCAATTACATCTCGGACGAGCTTGATTACAAGCTCGGTTACGCCAAAAAAGGCGTGCTCCAAGGCCACACAGGACGGCTTGACATCGTTCTGGACGAAGGCGCATTCGGCTGGGAGCCCGCCCTCTACATTCTCGGCCCCAATCCAATGGATCTGGTCGACCGAGCCCACGCAATCATCGACGCGATGAACACGGAGTGATACCATGAAAAAAATTCTATTTGTTTTGAGTCTCCTTTTGACCGCACCCCTTGCCGGATGCCTTGACTTCTCAGACGACAAGCCGGTCGTCCGGGTGTTGACGTACGACATCACCGCCTTCTCGGAGGAA
>NZMN01000051.1 GCA_002694525.1 Methanobacteriota archaeon | reverse complement strand
TCCACGTCGAAGAAGAAGGCGACTACGGCATCGCACTGCCAGCGGGCGTCTCCCTCCACATCCTCGAAGCCGGCCACGAAGGCCACGACCACGGCGACCACGGCGACCACGGCGACGAGGTCTTTGAGTGGGCAGGTGTGTTTGAAATCAGCGACACCACCCACACGTGGACCATGCAGAAGGTTGACGGAGCCTACGCCGAACCAACCATGTGGCTGGTGCTCATCCCNACCGATTCGCCAACCGAAGACACCATGCACGNNCTCGAAGAAGGNGTNGACGCACTCGTCGACGCTGGATGCACGGTGGTNGANGACGGTGAANCGATGNCNNNNATNGNTGCCNNCGGNACCTGCTTTGAGTTGCACGTCGGCACGGGCGACGNCTCGACNTNCACCATCGANACGGCCGGNANNANCGGNAGGCTTGGNCATGTNCGCNCAACACGTNCCNACCGAGTTCGAGCGCGACCAGCACTACCTNAAGGANTCCGCNGGNGNNGANNTNGAACCNNNNGCNCANGAAGNNGCNGNNGCNCACGNCCACGGNNACGGTGAGGAAGAGATTGCTTNCGACCCGCACAGCTGGCTTGACCCNGTTGCNTACGCNGCACAGGTTGAGGTCGTNTACACCGCCCTGAGCGTGGCNTTCCCGGACAACGCNGATGCNTTCCGCGNCAACGCCGATGCCTNCAAAGCCCANCTCGCTGACCTNGACGCTGGCTTCTNGGCTGCNTTCGGAGAGNGCGGCACCTGTCAAAAGAACACGGTNGCTGCCAACCACAACGCCTACGCTTACATCTCGCAACGCTACGGCATCGAGTTCGTCAACCTTCACGGCNTTGACCCAGANGGNGAGCCNTCTCCAGCNGCTGTTGCAGANGTGCTCGAGCGNGTCAGAGGANGACGGNNTNACCGCCATCTACGTNGAGGAATACACGCCCAACGGCGCCCTTGACAGCCTGATNCAAGANACAAANTCGGCCGATCTNCCNAACGGCATTGAAGTCCTNACGCTTNNCACGATGGAGATGGCTCCGNCTGACTCAAACGACAACTACATNACCCTGATGACGGAGAACNTNGAGAATCTGAAGGCAGGTCTCGNCTGTTCAGAGTAGGTCCGAGAGTTCNGATTTTGGNTCCCCACGGCGAGGTTTGTTTAAATCGCCGAGNCATGGGGTTGAGACNATGGGNGACGTNGNNCNATCNTCTTNNGACCCCATTCTTGAGGTTGAGAACGTAACGGTTCGGCGAAACAAAACCAANGTCATCCGGNACGTCAACCTGGNTATCCACCCGGGTGAGTTTGTGGGTGTGGTNGGNCCCAACGGCGGTGGNAAATCAACGCTCATGCAAACCGTTCTGGGCATTCTTCGTCCGGTATCGGGAAGCGTCAAAATTGCTGGGAACTCTCCCAACTCGCGGCAGGTCTTCGGCAAGATGGCGTGGGTTTCCCAGGCGGCGGCGCACATTCCAAAGAACATCCGCTTGACGGTTCGAGAACTGGTGAGTCTGGGTTTGCTGAATCACAACAACTGGTTCATCCCGGGTCGTTCGACCTCAGCACAGACGGACAAGGCCATCGCAATGGTGGGCCTTTCACATCTGGCCGANAGGGANGTGAACAATCTTTCAGGGGGGGAGCGTCAACGAGCCGTGATTGCACGAGCACTTGNGGGGGAAGCAGAATTTCTCTTGCTTGACGAACCGATGGTTGGNATGGACCGAGCATCGCGCCAGTCTCTGCTTCAANTGCTGGACAATTTTTGCCACGATNACAACAAGACCATCTTGATGATCTCCCACGATGTGGCAGCGATGCGTCAAACGGCTCATCGCATGGTTTACCTTGAGGAACAGATTTGGTTTGACGGTCCACCACCCAATTTTCCCAGCGTGGAAGAAATCGCGAGTCTGCGAGGCATTCAGGACGTTCACGGCGGTCATCATTACGACCACGCCGCCGAACACTGCGGAGGGGCCGATCACGCAACTCCCNCTCAGGTTGTCGTTCNAAAGGAGGCGGAATGATGGGTCTTGGCGTGTGGCTGCACGAGCTTGTTTCTCCGGCCATGGAGGCCATCGCACCGTATTTNCCAGGTGATGTTTTTCCGTTCTTCTTCACGCTGGATATGTTCCAGCGGGTGCTCGTGGCGAGTTTTGTCATCACCGTCATCGCCGGCGTCCTTGGCTCGTTTTTGCTGATTCGAAACATGGCGCTCATCGGTGATGGAATTGCTCACGTAACCTTCGGTGGNGTGGCTGTTTCCATGGTTTTAGCGGGCGTTCCCACGCTCCCAATGGCCACGTTCTTTGCGGTGGTTGCNGCGGTTCTCATCTTTGANCTTCAAGACAGGGGCCTCCTCGAGGGTGACACCGCCATCGCCATCATGATGACCGGTGCACTGGCGTTTGGGTTGGTCGCACTTCGAATGTGGGGNGAGGGCATCACGGCAAACGTTGAGCGGTTCCTNTACGGAAACGTGCTGTTTGTGGACGATGCGAGTTTGGATTGGATTTGCACCGTTGGATTGGTCGCCCTCCTTTTGTTGGGTGCGATGTACAAGGGTCTTCTTGCTGCTGCCGTGGACCCCGTCGCCGCCCGTGTNCAAGGCATCCCCGTGAGGGCCATCGGGTTGACCTTTTCCATCGTGACGGCGGTTGTTGTCGTCCTCATGGTCAAGATCATCGGCGCTTTGTTGGTCACCGCCTTGTTGGTCTCGCCGGCCGCCACGGCCCAACAGGTGGGCAANAGTTTCCGCTCNTGCGTNCTNTGGTCNCAATTCTTTGGATTGATGTCCGTTTTGATCGGAATTTANCTCTCCGCTGAGGAGGACACGGGCGCCGGCGCCATGATTGCGCTGGTGGCAGCCGTCATCTTCCTCGTCGTGGTTGTGTCGAAATCCATCGCCGTCAGGCTCGGGCCGGCGGTGGATCAACGCACGCAATGAGCGAACAAGCGACGCCGTTGTTGGTCTCAACGTCCCTTGTCGGAGCGGCCTCAGAGCAGCCAGTTTTTCAAGATCTGGAGATGGTCACCNGCNAGNGTCAACTCGCCNCTGAACACCGTATCGATGGGCCAAAATCTGGCNTCNGCAGCGTCATCGCCGGCCGTTGGTTCTTGGTCGGTGCTCACGTCAATTTCGTACACGACGCTGACGATGTGTTTGCGCGGGTCTCGGGCAGGGTCGCCCATGACCATGAGCAAGCGCGGCNTGGTGCCCTTCAAACCCGTCTCTTCCTCCAGTTCCCTCACAGCAGCGTGAATCGGGTCCTCGCCCTGGTCAACAAACCCGCCGGGAAGCGCCCATGCTCCTTTCATCGGTGGGTGCTTTCGTTGAATGAGCAGCACGCTCTCGCCTCGTCGAACGGCGGCGTCGGCCGCGAGGGCGGGGTTGAGCCATCCGTTGCATTCATCGCAGGTGGCCATCTCACTCACCGTAGCGTCGCCCTCGTTCCTGATAGGTCCGTATGGCTTTCAGCAGGTCTTTCTTTGCAAACGACGGCCAGAAGACGTCGGTGAAATACAGNTCTGAATAGGCCATCTGCCAGAGCAAAAAGTTCGAAATCCGCTCCTCGCCGCTGGTGCGAATGACGAGGTCCGGGTCGGGCATGTCAGCGGTGTACAGCCGCTTCGAGACAGCGTCCTGGTCGATGTCGTCGAGCGAAATATCACCGGCTGCGAAATCTTTGGCGATGGTCTGAATGGCGGTGATCATCTCCTCTCGGCTNCCGTAAGCCAGACACACCGTGAACACAAANTCGTCGTNGTCNGCCGTTTTTGACTCGGCGTAGTCGATGGCGTCGTTGACGCGCTCGGGCAGGAGTTCGCGACGTCCAATGACGTTGACGCGAACGTTGTTTTCGTGGATGCGCTCATCGTCGGCGATGTCCCTCAANCCCTCAACGTANAGGTCNAACAGGATGTCGAGCTCCTTTTGTGGACGGTTGAGGTTCTCGGTTGACAGTGCGTACACGGTAAACCATGGAATNTTCAGTTCCAACACCCAATCAAGAACCCGCTCCAGNTTTTCNTTGCCGATGCGGTGGCCCAGTCCNGTGGCGATGTTGCTGCGCCAGGCAAATCGACGATTTCCGTCCATGATGATGGCGAGGTGGTTCACCTGAAGGGGGTGTTCTTGCACCTCACGGAGGAGTTTGGCTTCGACCGCTTGGCCGAGCACATCACCCATGCGTTCCGAGATGCCCATGCGTTCCCTCCACCCCTTCGTGAGGGCATACGGTGTTTGATTGCTCCCCCTTGCAAAATCAAGCAGGCCGTCATGTTTGAAGGTCGGCGCTTCGTGCACACCGCATGGCAGTGGGCGATGTCGATGCACGGNACACTGCCNCCGCCCCGCCGTGGTATCCAATGTCGCTGNTCGGCCGAGCCTGCGACCCGTCCACGTTTGCAGACGGTGTTCCCAGCCCGTGGGGCAGGTTGCACGGCTGGGATTTTACCGTGGCGCTCTCGCCCGAATGGTGGAACACGGAACCCGACGGGCGCTGGGGCGATTGGCCCAGCAAGGTCAGCCGTGTGGAGGTTGTCAACGAAACCCGGTTCGGACTGGTCCTCCACGTGGACGACGCTTGGGTTGCTCACGTTCATCCCTTCCCGACCGGTCTTGACGTCTCCACGTTAACGCTGTTTAAGCCGTGGCGGGAGGCGCTCGCNTCGGCCCCCATTCTGCTGCCCGTGGCCGGGATGAAGAGTGACCGTGGCGATCAGGTTGCGGTGTTTCCAATGCACGAGGTGCTCTCGGTTGAATCGGCGGCGAAGCGCGCCCNCGAGGNCGTTCAATCCGCAGGCANGGTGCANGCAGCGCTGGTNCTCCACGCAACGCCCAACACCGAGCGACGGTGGAACGACCGATTGAAATCGATGGAGGAAGGCCTCAAAACGACCANGCTTTGGCGAGCACCNCACACCCGCCACGTCGTGGGGTTGCCCGCCACCAACCCCTCTCTCGAGAGCATGATGGAGCGAGACGGNGGGCTGGTCGTCGTCCCCCAGCCGAGAGCGCTGGTCGACCGATTGCTCGCANCAGCGGAGCGTCGCCCCGGNGTTTGGGACGTTGCGATGATGGAACAGCGNCTCTCCATGATGGACTTGTTTGCTGGAGCCGATGCGCGTCGTGCGTTCTACGAGGCATGGGGCGAAACGGTGCCGTCCTCGTGGACGTCCCCCAGCGCGCTTTCGACGGTGAACGGCGGTGCGTGGATTTGGAGGTACGAGGCCATCCTNACGATGCTTGCCGAGGCACGTGCTTTNGGGCTGGAGGAACAACTCAAACGGTGCGACCGGTGGCTTCTCGACGTGTCCNGAATTCAGGCAAGGTTGGGTGAATTGCGNACGGTTCATGCCGCTCGTCGNCTCGGCGTTGTTGCAGCNGCTGCGGGCGTGATCTTCGGTTCAGGTCCCGTTCAACTCCCGTTCGTCATCGGCTCGGTCGTCGTCGCCCTCACCGCTCACGTCGTGCACCAACGACGGACACCACCGTCGTTTTGATTCAGCGTTGTTGCCGGACACGTCCGTCGTAGAATTCGATGCCCAGGTCTTCAGCGATGTTCTTGATCTGGATGATGAGTTTCGCTCGCTCTTGCCGTTCNTCAACGACGCCTGCAACGTCCCAGTAGAGGTTGAGGTCCACGTCCAACGAGGTGGCGGAAATCATGCTGACCTGACAAAAAGAAGCGTCTTCTTTGAGNGTTTTGGGGTTGTCTTCGACGGCCTTCAGCACGCGTTGGCAAAAGGCGTCAACCGCCTCTCCGTCGGCGTTGATGTCGAGGTGGAGTTGCGTCTGCCACCTGCGCCACCGTCGCTTGCCCCAGTTTTCCACGGGCGAGTTCACCAGGTTGGCGTTGGGCATGGTGATGATCGTGTCTGCAGAGGTTCGAATCAGGGTCGTGCGGAGGTTGATTTCGATGACTTCACCCTCGGCGGTCCCAACGCTGATCCAATCGCCCACCTTGAACGGCCGGTCGAGCAAAACCGTGATGGCGCCAAAGAAATTCGANATNGAATCCTTCGCAGCCAGCGCCAACGCCANGCCGGAGATGCCCAAACCAGCGATGAGCGATGTCAGGTCAAAGCCCATCGAATCCGCTACAAACACGGCACCGACGAACACGATGATGAACCGCAGGACGCTCTGNAGCGCTGAGATCAGGGTTCTCTCCGTGCCGTCGACTTCATCGTCCGTGTCAAACAGCATCACGATGTCGTGGACGATGTTCACCAAACGGAAGGCCCAAATGACGACGGCGATGGCGACAATGAACTGGAGGATTCCTGGCAAAAAGGTCGCNGCGAGGTCCGGCATGAGGACGGGTGAGGTTGCTCGCTNCATGTCGTCGATCATGATGGAGATGACCACGTAGGCAAGTCCGACACCCGCAGCGGTCCCGAGGGCTTTGTCCGAGTCTCGGACCGTTTTGCTCTTGATGGCTTGGGACCGAATGATGGTGCCCAGCACCGTCGGCGCGAACCGCATGGTGAACATTCGGACGATGAAAATCATCACCACCAAGCCGAGGACGGCCAACAAGGTGTAGGTCGTNAATCCGAACACTTCGTTGCGAAGCGCTGAATCCGAGGCGGGGTTCCACAGGCCGTCCATGCCACCCCCAGTGAGTCATTTGGGTTGTTTTTTCCCCTCCCCACAGCACCGTTCACCCTGCGTTGTGTTCACAACCCGCCTATCCATTTGCACGAACGCTTGAAGAACTGAAACGGATTGGGAGNAACGATAGCATGTCGTCCGCCGCACCTCTTGCTCTCCGCACAACCTCGCCTCGCCCTACGTTGGGTTTTCTCATCGTCCTCCCGTTGCTGCTTTCGTTCGCAGCGCCCGTTGCCGAAAACGCCGTTGCTCAGGAGCCGACGACCGGCAACACCCCCGAGGCGATTTGGTCGGACGATTACATCAACATGATTTTCCCGTGGGCGCCGGCCAACGATGACATTCTGCAGTTCAAACAGTACCACACCTACGAGACGATGAAGAACCGAATGATGCGCCTTGCCGAGGACAACCCTGACATTTTCGAGTACCACGAAGGCATGAACGGGGGCACNAACGCGCGNGGCGAGGTGGTCACGGCCGATGCGTATGAGGGGTGGGTGTACGGTCATTCATCACCCTGGATGAAAATCACTCAAGACGTGCAGGGCGGGGACTACAACGACTTCGTTGGCGACAACGGCAACTACCCTGACCGCCACGACGTGATGATCGTCGGNAANCACCACGCTCGAGAGTGGATGTCGGTTCAGGTTCCGATGCTTCAACTCGAAGTCATNGCGTTNTCNTACGAAAACATCGGCTACGACAACGACGGCGACGGCGTGGCGGACGAGGACACGTGGGGCGATTCCAACGGCGATGGACACCTCGACGACGACGGCGATTGCCTCGCTCTGGCCGCAGAATATCAGGATTCAAACGGCGACGGAACGGCCTGCGGTCCCGGTGACCTCGGGGTGGACGAAGATTACGACGAGCAGTTCATCACCGACCTCGTGAATTCACGCGAGATCTACCTCATCCCGATGCTCAACGTGGACGGCAACATCTACGACCGCGAGGTCTTCTGCCCTGCACCCGCTTGGGAATCATGCCCCAGCGGTGGATGGCGCAAGAACCTCCGCGACAACACCGCCACGGGCGTCACACCAATTCCTGATCTCAACGAACAAGTGGACGAAGACTGCGACGGTGTAGACCTCAACCGAAACTATCAGTTTGAATGGGGCGCTCCTTTGGGCGCCACGGGTCCGTTGATTCCCGGGACCTGTTCACCTGCGGAAGGTGAACTCGACGGTTCCAACAACGACGTCTACAACGGACCGGTGGACGATCGGGACAACGACGGTGACGGACAAATCAACGAAGACCACGTTGACGGGAAAGACGACGACGCTGACGGCGTGACCGATGAGGACTGGTGGGGTGGAAACTCCGAGCCAGAGACCAAGTTCATCCAGGACATGACCGAAATGAACGACGACACGGGCGACGGCGCCAGCGAGTTCAAAACAACCCTGACCCATCACTCCTACTCCGAACTCATTCTTTGGCCGTGGGGTCACTGCACGGACTGCCAGAGCCCCGACCATGAGCAACTTNNGTACCACGGACAGAAGATGGCCGATATGACGCAGTACGCGAACCTCCAGTCGTCCTCCCTCTACCCGACCTCCGGTGATTTCTGCGACTGGCACTACGGTGTTCACGGGTCGTACTGCTACACCTCTGAAATCGGCACCGCCTTCCACCAGCGACCTGAAGACATCGGGCACATCGCCGTGCGCAACCTCGGCCTCGGCTTTTACATCGCCGAAATCGCCGACAACCCACGGGAGCGAGCCGACCTTGAAATCGCCAACATTTCTCAACAAAACTACCTCAAAAACGAACAGCAGACCGTCATCCCCGACGAGGGCGACATCCCCATTGATTTGTGCGTGTCCGATCAGTTCCCTTACAGCACTGAAAAGACCATCGTCCAATGGCGACAAGTCAAACCGAGTCGCCTGCAGAGCGACTACGGGCCCGCCGAATGGTCGAGGACGCCGTGGGAGAGTGCGGGNGTCTCNATGGTCGAGGGTGGATGTCCACTGGCGGTGGGTAACGGCACGCTGCTCCGAGCCATGCTCCCGATATCGGAGACGGCCACCGGCGAGGTTCACTACAAGGCAACGGTGTCCACGTTGGGCGGTACCGATCTGTACCAGTACCCCACTGACGAACCATATTACACGTTGGAAGTGANCTACAGAGCGGCTTTTGGTAGCGTCCCTGGAGCCTTCTTTACCTTCACGGTCGTGGCGACGTTCGTCTGGGGCGGCTTGGCGGTGGCCCTGCGCATCATGCTCAGCGACGATGACGACGANANCGTATCAGCAAAGGATCTCCGTGAAACGACGGGTTCCATCTACGATTTGAAGGAGAGCTGAGGTGGGCCCATGTCCCAAAGNGACCAGTTNAACGGCCGTCTCGGCCTCATTTTTGCGTCGATTGGGGCAGCCATCGGCACGGGCAACATCTGGCGATTCCCCCGNATGGTCGGNGCCAACGGCGGAGGTACGTTCCTCATTCCGTGGCTGATCTTCCTGTTTGCATGGTCCATTCCCCTCGTCATTGCTGAATACGCNATGGGCAAGCGAAGTCGAACNGGGACCATCGGGACCTTTCGAATATTCGCAGGGCGCCGATTTGCNTGGATGGGGCTTTGGACGGCATGGATCTCAACCGCCATCGGGTTTTACTACGCCGTCGTCTCAGGATGGACGCTGAAGTACTTCCAACTCGGNATCACGGGAGCCCTCAACGGCGAGGGCGTGGACACCACCGAGGTGTGGAATGCGTTCCTTCAATCCCCGGGCCAGGTCATTTTCTTCCAGTTCATCGTNATCTTGCTCGTGCTTGGCACGATNTGGAAAGGTGCAAAAGCCATTGAGAAGGTAAACTTCTACCTCATGATTTCCCTGTTTGCGCTGCTCTTCCTCACCCTTTTCCTCTCGCTGTGGATGGATTTGAGCGACGGCAGCCTCGACGGTGCGCTGTTTATGTTCACCGTGGATTTCGACATGCTCATGGAGCCCGAAGTGTGGATCAACGGGCTGTCTCAGTCGGCGTGGTCGTGCTCTGCCGGCATGGGCATGTGCATCACCTACGCCGTGTACATGAGCAAGGACGAAGACACGGTGTTGAACGCCTTTACCATGGGCTTGGCCAACAACAGCATTTCCATCATTGCCGGTCTGGCGGTCCTTTCAGCCATCTTTGCCGTGGAGTCCGATCCGCTNGCAACGGTCACGGGCGGCTCTTCGGCCATCACCTTCCTTGCTCTGCCACAGGTCTTTGCCCAAGCACCGGGCGGGGTCATCGGACCGCTGGTCATGACGGCCATGTTTTTCCTNGCGCTCTCCTTTGCNGCGCTNACATCGATGATCTCCACCGTCGAGCTCTGTGTTCGAAACTTTGTTGACCACGGCTACGACCGAGAGCGCTCCGTGCTCATCACCGGTCTGGCCATCTTCATCTTCGGACTGCCCTCGGCCATGCTCTGGATTAGACTGGACGACGCAGGTGTTGCGTTCCCTGAGTTCCTCGAAGTCCAGGACCACATCTGGGGCTACGGTCTGATGTTTTCTGGTTTGTTCATCGCGTTCTCAATATGGAAATACGGCTACATCAAGTGGCGTGCAGCGGTGGATGAAGGCACCGCACCGCCCGGCTTTGCCGGCTACCTCGGGCTGGGCGTCTCGGCGTTCCGAGANGATTTCATCAACACGGGCGACAACGACATCGAGGTCGGTCGCTGGTGGGACGTNCTCATCTACNTNGCGTTCCCGGTGTTGTTCTTNATCCTCATGGCCTCGTATTTCTCCGACATGATCGCCAACACGCCCAACGTGTGGGACCCCAGCAATCCGAAGGGACTCAGCATCATCCTCCTGTTCTGGGGCGTGGTGGCGGCGTTGTTCATCGGCCTCAACAGGAAACTCATCGAACGGCCACTCTACCGAAACGTGCCCGAGGGAGCCGATGCTGACATCTCTCAGTTGCCGGGCGGTTCAGACAAACTCATTGGCCAAGTCGGCGACGTCATCGCCGGATTTGAGCACCTCTCTGATTCCATTGATGCAGAACTCGCCGACTGACGGTGATGCTCCGTGAGCGAGTTGTGGGAAACGCTCACGACGGGGCTCGTNCTCTCGTTACTCTTCATCGGTGTGAGCTATTTCTTCTGGCGACGCTACGACCGGCCCACGCCGCTCATGATTGAACGCAAGGAGGAGAAGGAGCGTCTCAAGGAGGAGCGGCGAACATGGCGTGAGGTTGAAGCTCGAATGCGAGCCGAAAACGAGGAGGCCGAATTGAAGGCTGCCTACGAACGCAGAAAGGCGGAAGAGCGCGCTCGAGCGGTCGTTCCCGACACGGCTGAGGTAAAGGAAGCATGGAAATCCCTCGGCGTTGCTTCGCAGAAATCCACGACGACGTTCGAACCCCAAGACGGCGNCGNCAACGNNGACCTCCAACCGCTTGTGGAAAGCAAGTTGGACGAANCATCGGTCGACGACGGCGACCTGNTNGAAGCGGTGGATNNGGTGCAGGTGCGTCAGGACAAGGGTGTCCAGTTCGGCGCTGACGAGCCTGATTGGGAACTCATCGAGAAGCTCGAGGANATNGCCGANAAGGACGAAATCGTGGTGCCCGATGTCCCCGAAGCACCCGATTTGGAGGCGGCCGCACGGGCCGAACGGTCCAACGCCCNCTCCNACGNNAACGTGCTCGAGGAAGAGTAGGCATCGAACGGGACGCTCGGCCCGTTTACGAGCGAAGAGGTCTTGAAGACGCAACGGCACGCTTTGAGCAATGGTGCAACGACCGCGCGGGACTCGGGACTTCACGCCTGCGGCGATGAGNCGGCGATTGGCGCTGGAGCACCTGCTCGAGGATGTGGCGCAGCGCCACGGTTTTTCTCGTGTCCAAACNCCCGTGTTTGAGTCCCTTGANCTGTTCACNGCNAANTCNGGNCCNGGNGTCATCAACCAGCTCTACGCCTTTCAGGACAAGGGCGANCGAGACNTGACNNTNCGNCCCGAATTGACGGCACCCGTCATGCGCATGGTCGCCGAAGAAATGCGCATGGACACCAAACCGCTGCGCTTGTCCTACTACGGTCAGTGCTATCGCTACGAGGAATTCAAAACGGGGCGATACCGAGAATTCTTCCAGTACGGTGTGGAACTCATCGGAGCATCGGGGCCCTTGGCCGAGGCCGANGTGTTGGCGCTGGCCGTCAACATGCTCCACGCCAGCGGCCTNGAAGGCTGGGANATNCGCATCGGGCACGTNGGCGTGCTCAAAGACGCNNTGACCGGCCTCGGGCTGTCCAACGACGTGGACGCCAGCACGGGCGAGCCNCCCGTGGCCAGNGCCATGCGCTTGCTCGACAAAGGCGACGACGACGGNTTGGCTGAACTCTTCTCAACGCACGGTCTTGACCCATCCAACGCCGAGCCGCTGCGCGCCTTGGCGTCCTTGGACGGCGGGATGGAAACGCTCGGCCCCGCTCGAGACCTGCTGTCCAGCATGGACGGCGTGGCCCTGGATGCGCTCGATGAACTCGAGACCACGCTCACGGCGCTCGCNGCGCTCGCTCCNGCCCCCCCATCTCTTGCTGTCGACCTGACCGTGGCTCGGGGACTGGACTACTACACAGGGATGGNGTTTGAGGTGATGGTTGAGGAGCTCGGCGGTGAAGGCCAGGTGCTGGGCGGCGGGTCGTACAAACTGCTCCACATGTTCGGTTTGCCGGATTTGGACCCGTGCTGCGGGTTCGGTCTCGGGTTTGACCGCGTTCTGCTGGCGCTTGAATCGCAAGCGGAGGGTTCGGGACGGGACGAGGCGGTGCCCGGTGAGTTCGACGCTCGTCCCTACATTGCCGTTGCACCCAACAAGGCCGATCACGCTCCGCTCCTCCCGCTGGTGGCCGCTTTGCGCGAGCAAGGGGCGAGGGTGGAATTGTTGCTCAGCAAGAAGAACTACGGTCGAATCATCAAGTGGACCGAGGGCATCGGTGCCAGCCACTTGCTGGTGGTCAAGCCCGAGGACTTGGAAAACGGGATGGGCCGGCTCATCAATTTCAAAACGGGCGANCGTGCAGACGTCGAGTTGAGTGCATCGTCGGTGCTCAACGCGTTGTGAGGCCTGCACGCNTCGGCTGGACAACGGGTGCNATCACTCGTCGTCGATTCGGCGCTGGTTGACGAAGAGNGCCATGCCCANCGCNGCNGAGGCTGCNACAAGNGTGAANCCGGGNGTGTCCTCGCTGTCGTCCATCATGCCGTCNTCGCCGGCCTGGAAGTCTTCGTTCCACGACTCGTCGTCGATGGGCATNTCAAANCGGCTTTCGGTGCCGAGCTTGATGGCGAAGTAAGCGGGTTCACCCTCGAGGAACACGCCACCGGGGCCGGTGTTCTGCTGGTTGCCCTTGAGTTTCATGGTGACTTCCAAAATGGGGTTGTCGTCTCGTCCGTCCCACGTCATGTGGTCTTCGGTCACGGCGAAGGCAAACGGCACGTTCTGNTCGCCCTGCTGGATNCCAGTGAACTGGTTGGTCCACACTTCGGCTCCACCACGGAAGACGGTGATGTTGAGGTTCTCGCAGTCGTTGTTGCAGGCTCCGTTGTTGTCGTTGGTCCAGTCGCCGCCGACATCGATCTTGAAATTGCCNCGGAACTCACCGTTTTCGGTCATCAGCAGCGTCTTCTGNAGGTCGGGNTTCATGCGGAATCGAAGGTTGATGTTGATGATGCCGTTGTCCTTTTCTTCTCGGAACTCGCCCTCTGCTGTGGCCTCTTCGTCGCTCGAGTTGAAGTGGCTCCAGGCGTCAGCNAACCCGTCGTGATAGAGGTACATCGTGGTGTTGTTGGCGTTGGGTTGCCGAGGGTCTTCTTGGGGTTCTTGCTGAGCGGTGACATCGCCGGCTTGAACGGGAACGAGCAGCATGGCAACGAGGAACAACGCAATCACGGCGGTGCGACGCATGGTGAATCCACGCGAGGGCTTGCATTTGAAGCCTTCTTCATGGGGTGCGGACCGCCGTTGATTACTCGAATCGGTGGAAATCGAGGTTGTTGGGACGGTCGCCCTGCTGCTGGCGGGTCAGTCGGAGCGCCTCGCCCAGAGCGTCGGGCTTCATGCGCGCCGTGTTGAGCGGGGTGCCTCCCACACCGGTGATGATGGCCATGACCTTGATGGTGTCTCCGAAGCCAGCGTCCTGACGTGCACCCCAGATCACGTTGGCGTTTTCGCTGACCTTTTCGGTCAGCAAGTCCACAACCTGATTGGCGGCCTCGAGGGTCATGTAGGGTCCACCGGTGACGTGGATCAGCACGCCGGTCGCGCCGGTGATGTCAACGTCGAGCAACGGGTGGTTCAGCGCTTCGTGAACGACCTCCTCGGGACCACGGTCAGATTCGCCGTACAGCATCATCGTCACGCCGCCGTTGGCCATGATGGCTCGAATGTCGGCGAAGTCCAGGTTGATGAGCGAAGGTAGGGTGATGGTCTCAACGATGCCCTTGACGATCTCGGCTACGAGCTGGTCCATGATGGAGAACGCTTCGTCGAGCGGAAGATTGGGCACGAAGTGGAGCAGTCGGTTGTTGTCGAGCACGAGCACGGCGTCGGCGCAGCGTCGCAGGGATTCCAACCCTTCCAGGGCTCGAGCCATGCGTTGGCGTCGCTCGACGTGGAACGGGGTGGTGACGATGCCGACCACGAGGGCTCCGGCAGCCTTCGCTTCCTCCGCCACGATGGGGCAGATGCCGGTTCCCGAGCCTCCTCCAAGGCCCGAGGCGATAAACACGAGGTCCGCACCGGTCACGATGCGCTTGATCATCTCGCGGCCTGCTTCAGCGCAGCGTCGGCCGGTTGACGGGTCTCCGCCCGCACCAAGTCCGCGGGTGATGTGGCGTCCAACGAGGAGTTTCTGCAACGCTCGGGTGTTGTCGAGGTGCTGCTTGTCGGTGTTGATGGCGACGGTGACCGCTCCTTCCACGCCGAGGTGCGTGATGCGGTTGAGGGTGTTGTTGCCCGAGCCGCCGCAACCAACGATGAGAATGCGAGGGTCAGGGACGCCCAGGGTGCCGACGTCCTCGTCCATGAGGGAGGTTGCGCCCCGGTTGATGGCGTCGTTTTTTAGACCCTGAATCATGTCCGCAAACGCTGCATCGTGGCCGGTTGACCCACCCATCGCTGGTCCTGAAGTGCCTGAAGGTCCCATCCTTTCACTCCTCCATTGGCAAGCCTTGTCTTCCCCCTCTTAACCGCGACCCTCGCGACCGCAGTGAAGGCGCCGATTTCCCGACCTTCGTTCCTTGACCAAGCATGATGGACAACCATCTGAATTCGACCCTTGAAAACCTCTTGGCTCATGGGGCCTCCCGGGTGCCTTTTCCGGCCCCGTCCATTGATGAGGGTTAAGTAGTGGAGGCAGGTGGGAGAAGTTGCCTCGCTTAGCTCAGTTGGTAGAGCACCTGACTGTAGTTGTGTAAAAACAAACGTCTCAGCAGACATCAGGGTGTCCCCAGTTCAAGT
>NZMN01000050.1 GCA_002694525.1 Methanobacteriota archaeon | reverse complement strand
AGGAGGGTGTTGAACGACTCGGCGACTTGGTGGCCTCGGGCTGGTTTGAGCGGAACGCCAAGGACGGAGCCCTTTCTGAGTTGATGGAATCTCATGAGGAGAAGGGTTCACAATGAGCACCTTCTAAAGCCGCCTCCTTGCACTCNAGNTCATGAAGGTGAAGGCCATTCTNGTCGCAGGNGGTCATGGCTCCCGACTGCAACCNTTCACTCGCTACACTCAGAANACCCTGCTTCCCTTGTNTGACCGTCCGGTCATCGACTACGCTTTGGGNACCATNCGTCGTGCGGGCATACGNGACATCACGATCGTTTCAAATCAATTCGTCGGGCAAATTGCCAAGCATGTCGGGCAGGGCCTGCCCGGTGANCGNATTCANTACGTGATTGAAGAAGAACCGTTGGGGGTCGCNCACGCNTTGAATCTGGCCCGACCGTACAACACGGACGCTCGATTGATGGTCTATTTTTCCGACAACATCACCACGCTGGAGTTCGGAGAACACGTCGCTCAGTTNGAAGCAGCGACCGCTCCCCCCGGGTGCTTGCTTATCGCACGAGAGGAGCCGCATCCTGAAGCGTTCGGAGTGGCTGTTTTTGANGAGGAGGGTGCCGTTTGCGACGTCGTGGAAAAACCAGCAACACCGCCGTCAAATCTCGCAATCGGAGGTATTTACATGTTTGACGAACGGTTTTGGGAACGGCTTGACACNGCCTCGCAAGAACGGGGCGACGCGTTCTCAATCTCNGACATCACGCGTTCCTACGTCAAGTCGCGGGAAGCGGACGTTCTTTCGGTGGGNGAGGAAACNTGGGTGGATTGCGGNACGCCCGAATCGTTGCTTCAAGCATCGCAAATGGCCANAGACGGNAAGTTGGACCCCACCCCGCACCGATGAATGGAGGGACGAGCATGAAGATTGGAATCATCGGTGCAGGCATGGTGGGTGGTGCAATNGAGCACTGCTTTGCTCACGCGCATGAACTGTTCGTCCACGACCCCGCTCGTGGAACGGAATTGAAGGACGTTATCGACCATGTCGACATGGCCTACATCGCCGTACCNACNCCGCCGCACCCCGACACGGGCGCTTGCGATACNCGAATCGTGGAAGGNGTCCTGGACGCACTCCCCGACGGATTTACGGCCGTCATCAAAAGCACGGTGGTGCCCGGCNCCACCCAGTCGTATCACGAACAATACCCCCACCTCAAGATCGCCTACTCNCCNGAATTTTTGGTTGAACGCCGGCGCTTGGAGGATTTTGCCAATCANGATGTTTTGGTGGTTGGCACCCATCACTCCGANGTGGCTGAGGTCGTGTTTCNGCACCACANAGAGGCTGGCGTGCTTCGCAGAGAACAGCTGTTTCAGGTCACACCAACGCAGGCTGAGCTCGTCAAGTACACGAAAAACACCTTCTACGCACTCAAAGTGACGTTTGCCAATCAGATGTACGACATCTGTGAACGCATGGGCGAAGACTGGTACGCCATCCGGGACATCATCACGGCCGAACAAGCACAGCCGATCGGGCCNTCGCACCTCGACCCGATTTTTGGACTGCGCAGAGGATTCGGTGGNAAATGCCTACCAAAGGACAGTTCGGCCCTTGGCGTGCTCGCTGAAGACCTGGGCGTCAAGTACGCTCTTTTGGACGCCATGCAAGCCGACAACGATGTCCTGCGAGACATGTTGACGGGGAAACCCAGCGACGTGATCACCAATGACGACTGAACTTACGGCATGGTTTAACGAGCACGTCGCTCGTGGATCCTTGATTCGNTTTGCCGTTGCAGGAGGGTTCAACAGTCTCGTTTTTTTTGTTGCTTGGCACGGTTTGTTGGTGATNTTTTCCGATAGCGATGTCCGATTTCTCTGGGCCGTGTGCTGGGGGGCAACCGGTGTTCTCGCNCATTTTGTCCACCGATGGTTCACCTTTGACAAGCGGAAATCGGTNCGATGGACGCTGCCAACATCAATTCCGGTTTACGGTACAAGTTTGGTCGGTTCAAGCATCACCATCGGCTGGCTNTCGTCCGTTGCGCCCGGGCAGCTCCGACTGATGGGCATCGTTAACCTGCTGGCCTGGGGCGTGGTTATTTGGTTGCTCATGCGGTTGTTCGTGTTTCANTTCACGACTACAACGCATGCGTCTCAAGGACATCCAGCGGAATGATGTCNAGCGCACGTTCGTGCGTCGCTTCTAAATCCACGGGACATGCTTTTCCAGCGTTCACCGCCAGCAGCCATGTCCGGGCACAAACGCACCAGGAGTCGCCGGCTTTGAGGCCCGGAAAATTAAATCGCGGGGCCGGCGTGATGAGGTCGTTACCCATGTCCTGCGCAAAGAGGAGAAAATCATCGTTCAAAACACAACACACCGTGTGAGACCCGCGGTCGCTGTCGTCGGTGTTGCAGCATCCGTCCCTGTACCAGCCGGTCAGCGGATCTCGCGAGCACGATTCCAGTTTGGTCCCCAGGACGTTCACGCTCGGGTGCATGAAACGCTGTGGATGGTTCAACCTATCAACGCTTGTTCGACNAAAATCATCCTTTCAGCGCCCTCATCACGCGTTGCCAAAACGACAATTGTGGAAGTGACTCCGTACGCCCCAGCANCACGTCAAGTTCCCCTGTTCGNTCCAAATTGACCAGGTCGTCGAACCCTCCAACCCGTTGCTCACCCACGAGNATTTGCGGCACGGTTCGGGCACCACCGGTGGCGCGTGCGAAGGCCCGCTGCATGGAACCGTCGCTCTTTAACCGCCGCTCGGTGTAGGNNACGCCTTTNCGGTCGAGAAACTGTTTGGCGCGCACGCACGCTGCGCATCCGCGGTTGGTCCAAACGACGACNGGTGCATCGTTCGGTTGACCCATGCCGTTTGGGTGTCNAGGTCGGGTTTCAAGATTGGGGTTTTGAGGGGGGTTCCGTCCGTTGGGTTCATTGGTAAGAAGCGCGCCAATCGTCGTAATGCTACCCGACACGGTCCACAAACTCCCCCGAGAAGAACGGTTTGCTTATGCACGCTTGCTCGCCTACATGGCCCGAATTGACAACGAATTGACCGTTGATGAAATGGCGATGTTTGAACAGCGACTCGGCACGGCGCTGCTTTCTCCAAGTCAGCGCGAATCCATTCGTGCTGCGCTCAAGAATCCACCCAGTCTGGAAGAGTGTCTGGAGGACCTTTCCGGTGAAGCAGGGCGTCTCGCACTGCGAGATGCGGTCATGATGGCGGCAGCGGACGGCACCGTGGACGAAGACGAGCGGGACGCTTTGGAGGACATTTCAGAACACCTCGGCCTGAGNGAAGACGCCGTTGAGAAACTTCTCGCTTGGACCGTGAAGGGTTACAAGTGGATGAAGGAAGGCTACGAACTTCTCGATGGGCTTGAGGAATGAGGACGCATGTTCCCGGATGGATTGGTCCATCGTTCGCCNCAGGATCGNGTGCGCTACGCNGAGATTTTGGTNTACATCGCAGCTGCCGACGGTGCACTGGTCCGAGAAGAAATCGCCATGATTGAAGCAATGATGGGGCGTGCAATGATTCACCCCGAGTCGAGACTCACCATTCGGAGTGGATTTGAGCAACCCATTCCTCTCGAGCAATCACTCTCCGACATCGACCCGGCGCTCGCAAAAATCACCCTCCGGGACGCCGCCCTCGTCGCCGCCGTGGACGGGGACTACGACCGAAGAGAACTGAGCGCTCTTCGAAAGATTGCAAAGGCTGGAGAGGTCGCTCCAAAACAACTCTCGGCCCTCCTTGATTGGGTCACTGCAGGNTGGGAATGGTTNGATGAAGCTGGCACGATTTTATCGTGAAACGGTCCTTTTCCATCCGCTCGATGAGAGACACCTTCAAAGAGAGAAAGCCTTCCCGTCGGTTTGGTGGGGACATTGCAAAACGGGGTCAGCGGATGGTACGCACGATTGGACCGATGCCTCGACAACCGTGAACTGCAAATCGACATATGGCTCACCACATGGGAAAAGTCTCTCAGGACCTTCCAACCGATTGCGGCCTTGTTGCCCGAAGACTGGCCAACGCTACCGGCCAACCTCTTGACCGACCCCGGNCACGTTCTTGACCACCTCCTCGCTCGACACGACGCTGAATCCGACGGGCGTTCNCCTCGGGGCGCACACCCCACGCCCCCACGCCTGGCCGACGCCGTCATCTGCTCGGAAATGAAGGACAACCTGGTCAACCCGAAGAAACCCGTGCAGCAGTCGAACTTCTTGATGAGCAACCTGCCGCCCGGTTTTCGACAGCACGTCGAGCANCTCAACCTTCCGAAAGCCACTCAAGACGGTGATGTGGACGACGAGGCCGAACGTCAGGCCGTTGAAGACAACAAGCGGACCTTGAGTGGAATTCCGTTGCCCGTGGCCGACACGGCNGCCGGTGGCGGTTTGTTCCACGCNCGCNTGATCCGCCGACACGCCGANGCGCACGAAGACGCCGATCCNGAACTCCGCAAGGAAGACACTCGACGCCTGCTCTCGCACATTCAACTGCTTGACGTTGATCCNCTGGTCGTCAAAAGCACGAAACTGCGTTTGCTNCTCGAATCCATCCGCCACGAGTTGGTCAGTTTCGGCCCCGAAACACCNGGAAAAATTTCTCGAGAGGAAATGGAACGTCTGCTCGACGCTGGCGTCAAACAAGGCGATGCTCTCCAAGGCGATTGGCCGTGGAAGCAAGCACCTGAACTCGTCTTGACCAACCCCCCATGGTTGAGGATCAAGGACCGATTCCGAGGCATGGAGGATGGAAGCCAACTCCGAAAAGAGCTCGGCGAGCGACTGCGCAACCTCACCGACAACGGGCAACCCCGCTTCTCAACCATGCGAGGCAACGTGAACCTCTACCGTTTGTTCATTGAACGCAGCCTTCAGATTCTCAAAGACGGTGGACGACTGCGAATCATTGCGCCCGACAGTCTGCTGCGCGAGCAGTCCTCCCANCCGCTCAGAGAACTGCTGGTTCACCACCACGGGTGGACCCATGCATGGGCGATTGAAGAGGCCAACCTCTTGTTCCCCGGAATGACCCAGGGCGTCGTTGTTCTGGGCATCACAGCCCGCGGTGAAGCCGCTCGACTCAATTTGCACGGNCCCATCACCCGAGCGGACCTGCGCCGAGACGGTGAAGGTCTCTCTTCCCGTGTTCCGGTGTTTGAACTGGACCAAAAGCAGTGGGCTGCATGGGCTCGCACCACGTGGGCTGTTCCACGGCTGCCTCGCGATCGCTTGGAGCGGTCCTACACTCTGAAGGTTCTGGACCGCCTCGCAAAGCTTCCTCGCNTGAGCGACGAAGAACACCCACTCACGACCAACAACCGGCAGGTTCGAGTTCGCGTNGGAGAAATCGACCAGACCGCTCATGCCAAAAACATCGAAACTTGGGTCAAAGGAAAGCGAAGTCGGCCGTTCATCCGCGGCGTCCACTTCTCCGAGAGTGAGGACGGGCAGGTGTTCATTCGTCATCCTGCCTTCCGCACCGACATACCGTCGAGAGCCAGCGAACGTCAACTCGCCATGTGGGTNGGAGACAACCACCCAACGTACGGACCGCGACTTGCCTGCCAGGCCATCGTCAATGCGCACCAAGAACGAAGGTTGCGTTGGGCGGTCATCCCCGAAGGAAGCGTGTTGGGCAACAGCGTCAACCACATTGAACTCCATCAAGACATCCAATCCAGGCTGATGGACGATCACACGGACATTGAGTCCGGATTGCAGTGGTTGTGCGAACACCTCAACAACAACGATTTGGACGAGTGGGCACGAGCCTGGGCCGCCAACAACAACGTCAACAACTACGAACTCGAGATGTTGCCCGTCGAACTGCCCGACTCGTTTCCACAATTCAGCACCCTCACCCGGTGAACGGAATTGAAACGGGGTTAAGTTTCCACTTTCCCGAAACGAGAAACCGACAATTTATAGCAAACGCCCAATTTGGTATGGTTGCGAACCGATTGGAGGATGAAAGTGCATGGGGGTTCATCCAAAAATCGGCATCACCGGCTTGCCCCGTAGTGGGAAATCGGCGGTGATGGAAAAAGTGCTNGACATGCTCNTTGACGAGCGCAAGCGAGAGATCTCCATGCGCGGGGGGTCATCGGAAAAGCCAATCCTTGGGGGAATGCGTACCGAACCGCTGCTGGAAGATGGCGAGCGGATGGGCTACAAGGTCATCGACCTCGTCTCAGGTGANGAAGGAATCATCGCTCACAAGAACATCGATTCTCGACTGCGCGTGCTGGGCTACGGCATCGACATTGAGGAACTGAATCGAGTCGCACTTCCCGCCATCGACCATGCCCAACACAACTGNGAAGTCTTGGTCATCGACGAAATCGGAAAGTTTTCGGTGGAATCCGAAGCCTTCGTTCAAGCCGTTCGCTCTGCGCTGGAAGTCGACATGCCGACGCTGNTGACGCTTCACAAGAAAAGTCGACACCCCCTGCTGCAGGACATTCGCCGTCGNGACGACGGTCGCATCCTCGAAGTCACACCGGTGAATCGGGCGCTGCTCCCGTACAAAATTCACAAACTTATGCGAGAGACCTACTGAAGCGGGCGCTGGTTCCGGTTCCTTGATGGTCCACACCGAAGTGGCAAGGGCATGCACCCGCCCAACGTGGCCGTTCAGCGGCTCTTGTACGGCACGAGCATCGGGCTGTTGCTGGGTGTCGGGTTTGGGTTGCAGGCGGGTCGCGAACTCGGAGCAAGCCCACCGGCGATTGAGGTGTTCTCTGCTCTGGCCGTCCTCTGTCTCGCGACGGGTTGGATGCTCGGAAACGGAACCGGCCCGTTGGCACGATGGTTTTCTCACGAGACNGAAGCGGCGATGGCTGCTCGCGTTCGAGCCGAAATGGACGAGGTGCAACGGTCNGAGGACGTCACCGCGAAGTGGGCTGAACTTGAAGCAAAGGTCCTGACGCAAGACCTCGGGGAAGAAGAGTGAAAGGCGCAACGCAGGGTTGATGTGCGTTCACCGCTTCGTTTCATCAGAGGAGAGCCCATGAGCGAAGTGCCAGAAGGATTGTACTACACCAAAGAACACGAATGGATGCGCGTGGAAGGGGACACGGTCACCATCGGCATCACCGATCACGCTCAAGACATGTTGACCGACATNGTCTACATTGAACTGCCCGAAGAAGGCGANGTCGTGGGCGACATGGGGGAGTTTGCGGTCGTTGAATCCGTCAAATCGGCATCACCNATTTTTGCGCCTCTTGCGGGCACCATCACCGCTGTGAACATGGAGCTTGAGGACGCTCCAGAACTGATGAACTCCTCGCCGTACGGCGATGGGTGGATCGTGAAGATGACCCTGGACGACGCCAGCGCTGTCGCCGGTCTGATGGACGCTGCCGCCTACAAAGCCGAGATTGGCGAGTGAGTCCGTTGGCGGAATCACCAAGCCTGACCCTNTACGTTGACGGNTCNTGCTTGGGCAATCAAAACGTTGACGCNGCAACGCCGGCCTCTTGGGGGTTGGTNGTGGTGGTTGGCGATTCCGGCTTGGGCAAAGGTTCGGGGGAGTTGGTGCATGAAGAGGCCGGGCCGGTGATCACCTCATCGGAATCAACCGGATACATCGGCGCAGAAGTCGGCTCAAACAACACCGCCGAACTGAGCGGTTTTGCTGCCGCTTTGCGGTGGCTGCTCATGGAGGGTGGCGCCGATGCCGCAGTGATTCGAGCGGATTCGACCTATGCGGGAAACCTCGCCAGCGGCGTGTGGAAAGCCAAAGCCAACCGGGAACTGGTGGCCAACGTTCAGGCCCTCTGGGAGGAAGTTGCAGCGTTNCGAACCTTGTCGTGGTCGCACGTGAAAGCGCATCGAGGGCACCGTTGGAACGANCGTGCTGATCATTTGGCTGCTCGNCATGCGTTGGGCGAAGCCCCGGTACCACTGACCTTTTGGAAACCCGGTCAGCGCTAACGTCCAAGACGATGCTCCAACCANGCACGAAACGCCTCGTTGAGGTCCGGCCGACGAAGGGCGTGNTCCACCTGTGCTNTCAGCCACATCANCGGCGCCCCGGAATCGTACCACTGCGTCTCGTTCAANACGAGACCGTGAAGNCGNTGACCCTCGATGTAGCGATTGAGANCTTCGATGNNTTGGAGATCACCAAACGCCTCGAAGGTGCAGGCGNTCAGGTGGTCCTTCATGTCGGCCGGGTAGACGTAGCGACCGCACATCGCAAGGCGGCTCGGNGCACGGTCAGGGGTCGGTTTTTCNACGATGCTCGTGATGCGATCACCCTCCATTCCCACGATGCCGTAATGATGCAGTGCAGCCTCGTCGACCTCGATCAGCCCCACGGTGGGTTGATGACATCGGTCGTAAGCCTCAACCAGTCGCTTTGATGCATTGGAAGGCGCATACGCATCGGTGGATGCGTGATGGTCCATGAGCAGGTTGTCCCCGTGCATCACAAGGAACGGGCCGTCAACGGCATGAAGGGCGGCCTCCATGGCGTTGCCCACGCCTTTGGGCTCTTCTTGGACATGAATCAGCACCTCGACATCCGCCGTTGCGTGGAAGAGCGCAGCGTCCAGATGAGCACGGTGAGGGTGGAGGTGCCGCTGGTCCTCAAGCAGGCCATCGAACGATTTCATCGGCGAGGTGATGATGTGAATGCGCTCTACGCCCGCTTGTTTGGCTTCCAAAATGAGGTGCGTCAAAAGTGGAACATCGACCAGAGGCAACGACTCCTTCGGAACGAAGGCGCTCGCNGGGAACATNCGTGTGCCAAGGCCCGCCGCCACCAAGAGNGCGTCNCGAACCGTGGTCATGAAGTCGCTGAGAAGGCACAGGCTTTCAAGCGTGAGGCTCCAGCGNTNAGCGATGGAGCGAAAAGACACGGTGGGTCTTCTCGCCGTTGGCTCGTTGCTGGTTGCACAGGCGTTCACCGACCTTGCGCCCGAAGGTCCCTGGGATTCAGCCTCGTTCACACGGGGCACGATTGGCCTGCTGGGGATGGTGCTGATCTACCTCGCCTGGTTCAAGCACACCTTCGGCATGTACGGTGTCGCACCCACGGTNNATCGTTGGTCTGCNCCAGAAGCNTCGTGGTTGANGGTCGTGGTGTTCGGTCTTGCTTGCCTGGTGNTNACGCGAGGCGTTCGCCTCGTCGGCGGCGATCTGTTTCCGGAGCCAACCGGTCTGCTGCTCGCCCTNATCGGTGTTCTTGCCATCATGAACGGCGNNTACGTTTGGCTCATCACCAACGGACCGTTGTCAGAGGAAGAGGAGTGAGATCAGTCGTCCAGCGACTCCAACGCTTCGTCCAGAGCGGGGAGCGTTTCAGGTGNTTCCATCTGGGAGACGTGAACGGGACGCTGTTCGCCCTGCGGTTGCTCACCGTCGCCCGCCAACCATGCCTTCCAGGCAGCGCAACGCTCNGCGCGCCGCAACGCAAGCGGTTCCCACAACGGNTCGAGGTTTGCATCCACTTCCTGTAGGGCCTTCACCTGCGCGGCGAAGTGCTCCGGGGAGACCTCTTCCATGCGCAGGAGCAGTTCTCGCAAACGGGTGCGGACCACTTCATCCCCGTCCTTCCACAATTCATGGAACAGGCCTCGAGCATCGGACGGGTCGAATTCAATGTATTCTCGAAGGTTGGGGACCAGATTCCTCCGGACGATGGGCAGCGGGTGGTCGCAAAGCTGACGCAAGCGGTCGGCCCACTGCTCCTTGTCAAGGTACTTCACGTCCCCAACCGTGGCGCTTGCAGCGGCCAAAACGCCTTCNTCGTCGGATTGAAGCATGTCGTCGAGCAGAGGAAGCGCGTCCCATGTCAGACGGCGGAACAGACGCGTCAGGACGTCGGCCATGGCCCGCTTGACGAGGGTTTCCTCTCGTTCGTGCAGCCGAAGAGCGAGTTGATGGCCGAAGTCTCGGTCGGCTTCGATGGCTTTCGCCAAGCACAGCGTGACCTTGTTGGCCACCTCCCCCACGGGGTCTGAAGCACGACGCAGAAGAAGTTCCTTCAGGCCGAGAGGCTCGATGAGCGGCTTGCGTTCAAGCAACAAGCGAACCCACTCCAACAGCAACAGACGACGGTCCAAATCACCGTCTTCGAGGCGCTCGAGGACCCATCGTGCGGCATCAACACCTCGTTCGTGAGCAACGACCGTGCTGGACATGCGCGGAACCACGGCGTGCGGATTCCAATCCATGTGCTGGGGCCCAGCATCCGGTTGGGTGTGCCACGTACCGGGTCGTTCCGCCAAAGCGATGGATTCGACGAGGTGGTAGCCTTGATGCACGGGCTGTCCGTACGGAACGGTGGCCAGCCCGTTGAGCAAAGCGATGCTCAACCACCACCGATCGGTGTTGGGTGCGTGAGGATCGAACGCTTGGGCGAGCCAGTCGGTTGCGATGTGAAANAGGAGGCGGTCTGCGACNTCGTCCATGCGTCGGCTCAACCATTTCTGNTGGATTTCAAACGGGTCGTCGCTGAGGTTCATGCGGTGAGGAACAATCAGGTCCACCACCGTGTTGAGATGACGGTCAAACATGCCACGGTCGATGCTCAAAATGCCAAGNCCTTCCTCGAAAAGGCGGTGCGGCGATGTGGGTGGAATGGCAGGAAAGTCGGGATCGCTCATCGGTGGCTCGGGAAGCGGCCACGCCTCCGTTCCTCGTTCCAGGGCTTCCACCAGCCCGGTAGCGACCCGCTCGAACGCTTCGTCAGAGATTTTCGTTCGGCTCTTGCTCACGCTGTTCACCTCGTTGTTCACCGACGTTCAGGTTTGAACTCAAATGTCAAGTTCGATGTTCAGGTTTTGAATCAATTCCTTGTATCGATTGCGAATGGTGACCTCGGTNACACCGGCCACTTCTGCGACCTCGCGCTGCGTTCTGCGCTTTCCGCACAACACCGAAGCGATGTAAATAATGGAGGCTGCAATACCGGTTGGNCCTCGNCCGCTGGTCAATTCTTTTTCCTGAGCGGCCTTGATCAGTTCGTAGGCTTTGGCCTCAACGTCGGCGTCCAGTCCCAATCCTGAGCAGAACCGCGAAATGTAATCTTCAGGGCCTGTGGGCATGATTTTCATCTTCAANTCACGAACCATGAACCGATAGGTTCGTCCGATTTCTTTGCGACCGGTTCGAGAGGCTTGTCCGATCTCGTCAAGCGTCCGAGGCACACCGCATTGACGGCAAGCTGCGTAGAGGGAAGCGGCGGCAACGCCCTCGATGGAGCGTCCGCGAATCAAACGCTTGTCGACCGCTTTTTTGTAGTTCACAGCGGCTGCTTCACGGACGGACTTGGGAAGCTCGAGACGGCTGGCCATTCGGTCAAGTTCTGCAAGAGCCATGGCCAGGTTTCGTTCGGTGGCGTTGCTGACGCGGCTGCGCTTCTGCCATTTTCGCATTCGATAGAACTGAGATCTGTATCGGGAGTTGATGGTCTTCCCCGAGTAGTCCTTGTTCTGCCAGTCGATGTCGGTGGACAGGCCCTTGTCGTGGAGCATAACGGTCATGGGTGCACCCGTTCGAGCGCGCTGGTCGCCTTGCTCGGGAGAGAACACNCGCCACTCTGCACCCTGGTCGATGACGTTGTCTTCCAAAACCAAGCCACAATCGTCGCAGACGACTTCNCCGCGAGTTTCGTCTCGAGAAAGCGAGCGACTTCCGCATTCCGGGCATTTGACAATGTCCTCGACTTGTTGATTATCCATTTCCTTCCCTCATCATTCGCATCGATGTGCGAACCTATTTAACCCCTTTTGGAATTGTTATTTATACTTCATGGTCNGAATTGNATGCCTGACTGAGAAGACGTTGGTCGTTCAGGATTCGAGTTGACCTGCGAGCCAGACCAGCGCTGAGGTNGAGTTCGAGACCGCTTGCATGTCGGACATCACGCCGGGAAATCGAACCGAGACCTCCGTGTCGGTGATGAGCAAGCGCTCAAGGGTGCCAAGCGACTGCTGGGTTTGAAGGATGGCCANNACACGCGGTGGCGTGAGNTGGGCGCGCACGGCCGCTTCNTCAAATCCCTTCACCCGGTACATCGAATCAAACGCCTCCTGTCCGACAACAATGTCTTGATTGCCCGTCAACCGGTCGGGCAACTGAAACCCCTCATAGAGCACACCTTGGGGGGAGATCGCCAGACCAAGTTGTTGGGGGGCATTGAGGGTGATGGTGGCGTGAAGATACGTGGCGCTTCGATTGCGTCTGCTCCGCCTTCGTACGGTTTCGAACCAGATTCTGCAGCGGTAGCCGTTGAGCGTCCCGCTCATGACGGTGCCGTTCCAAGCGTGGTTTGGGTTGAAACCGAAGCCGAAATGCTCCGCAACGCTCTGCAGCATGGCGTTGTAATTGGTTCTGAAGCGCCCCATTCGACGAAANGCGAGGTAAACGATTCCGCCGAAAAACCCGAGCGTGCACAGCAGGTCGACAACCATGGTTGCNATGAAGAGCGAACAGGCATGAATCAATCGGTCGCCTTANGTTCAAACAACACGTNCACNCACGGATTCTCTCGAACTGCATCAGCGGTTTCACGATGCGGNCTGCAACCGCCCTTGCGATGAATGGGCAGTCGGTTCTGAGCGGTCGGAATCGTGATACGTCTCCAAGAACAACACTCGTTCTTCATCCAGGCCGTAGGACGCAGCAAACGTCGCCAGCATGGATTTTTCACGCTCGGTGATATCACCGTCGCGCATGGCTTCTGCGTACACCTTGAGATAGGCCATGTCCTCTTTCGATAAATTGGTCGAAGAAAGAAGACGGTTTGAAATCCGGTCGAGGACACCGAGGACGGGCCGGCGAATCACCACCAAGCCAACACCGATGAGAACCCCACCAGCCAGTCCAAACCCGAGCACGTTCTCCATCACCTCGCTGCCGAGAATGAACAAGAACGCCCCCACGCTGGTGAAGACAGCGTTTCTGAACGTGGCCCTCAGATTCTCATCGATGCCAAAGACGGTGTCCTTGAGCGAGGCGTGAACAAACATCATCGCTTCAAAAGCAACGCCTGAGACCTGGAAGATCAGGGCGATTGTCCACACGAAGTANTTGAGTCTCGACATGAACGTNCGGTCCACACCGTACCTCCAATCGTTNACGTCGATGAAGCCCGCTGGGCCACCGTTCAAAAGTGGTACGAGAATCAANATAAAGGCGAAAAACAGAATGTTTCCGAGAACTTTTCCTGCGAATCCAATGTAGAGGGAGTTTGATGTCGTGCTGTCTTTTTGGTTCAAAACGCCGCCGTCAGAATCTCGCTTGATGGACGACCGTAGGAACAAGAGGGCAAGAATTGAGACCGGTATNCCGCTCATGACGATCAGCCAGAGGCCGGCGCTTTCTGTAGCGAGAAGCGAATCAAAAACCGCNGGNCATGTTTCGATGGAGGTTGCAATGTCCTGGATGTCTTGGCTGATGGATCCCGTCCATACGTTGGTGGTCGGTGCGGCCCCTTCCGCCGAACACGTCAACCACACCTTGTCGGGAATCTGAAACAGCGGCACGTTGCGCAGAACCATCCAAATGGCGGTGGATGCAAGCGGAATGATGTACCATACGTGNTTNTGAAAAACGGGCCTGTAGAGAAATTTCAACCGCTCAATTCGGTAGTAAATCGGAACGGAAAAATAAAGCAAAAGTGAGGCGATGGTTCCNACGATGAACACGTCGATTTTGATGAGCCAAACAACGTCCCAGAGCGATTCATACTGCGGCAAATAGGGCAAAACATCCACCGCTTGGAAGAGCATTTTCATGCCCTCGCAAACCAACAGAACGGCCATGAATCGATTTGCAGGTGCTTTGGGGTTGGCTTTGATGACGAGGTAAGCCAGACCGAGAACCCACAAAAAAGCAAGAAGNGACATCCAGTTGATCACCATTTGGAGCCCAAAGAAAGCGTCGGAATTGAACGACCTCGCATAGTATTCACCAAACGTCGTGGCCATGTAGGTTCCTTGTTGTTGTAGGATATAATCCATCCCCGGGCGCCAAGCAAATCCATGCAGAGANCGCCNGGCAAGACGGCCAAGCCGTGCTGACCNCGGCACCGTCAACGGGGAATCATTCAAACGAGTCTCGGCTATGGTGTNAGCATGGCTGAAATTCTTCGATTTGATTACCCACTACCGCANGACGAACGAATTCACGCNATTTGGNANCAAATNTCCGCCNTNCGACACGATGTGTACGCAGATGAACTTCACCAGTACGACCCAAACAGCGTGGGGAAAATCGAAGACCCGGGGCGGCATTTCATCGCCTGTGTTGAGGGGGACGACCTTGCTGGCTACATCAGCTTGAATCCCCCGGGGAGCAAGCCGTTTCGACTGACAACGTACTTCTCGGGCGAAGCGCTTGACCGNACGGTGTTTGCGATGTGCGAGGACCCTGAGACCTCCACCTTCGAGGTCCGAGGATTGACCGTGGCTTCGGCTCATCGTGGACGGAACCTTGCGTTCAGACTGATGCGGCACGCACTGGAGTTTGTGATCGAGCGAGGAGGNGTCGACATCGTTGCGATGGGGCATTCCAACGTGGTCAAACTGTACGAAAACAACGGCATGAAGGTGTTTCACGATGAGAGCGTGACCCACGGCGAGACGGTTTACTTCCCCATGCACATGAACGTNGTTGCCACCGCAACAGCGTTTGCCGAGAANATCAAAGCCGATGTGGAAGAAGAACACGGCGACGANGCGTGCTATCACGGCGGGCAATCGTGGGAGGCATCGAAGTTCGATTTTGACGTACGGGATTCNTTGATCGTGGCCGACGTGCTCGACAGCCCGTTCCCACCNTGCCCGGAGGCGTTGACGGTGATTCGCGAACACCTGGAGCGTTGCTGTCAAGAATCGCCGCCCACCCAATGCGAAGAGCTCATCGAGACCATCGCTGAGGTTCGAAACGTCCCGTCGAGCCACGTAGCGGTCTCCTCGGGCTCCTCATCGCTGATGTTTTCACTCCTCCCACGACTGCTGAACGAGGAGTCGAAGGTGCTTGTTTTGTCGCCGATGTACGGAGAATACAGTCACATCCTGAAGCACGTGATTGGCTGCCACATCACGTACTTTGTGCTCGAGGACCGCAACAATTTCTCCATCGATGCGAACGATTTGATTTCACAGGCATGCGAACACGATGCGGTGATTTTTGTCAATCCGAACAGCCCGACCGGGGTGTATTGCGATTCGATGGGCGACATCGTCAAACAAATNGCTTGCTCGCAAAACCCTGACTCCNTGTGCAAGATGATTTGGGTCGATGAGACCTACATCAACTACCTCCCCGATGCCGTCTCGTTGGAGNCGATGTGCACGGTGCTGCCCGAATTGGTGGTGTGCAAAAGCATGAGCAAGTGCTACGCCCTCTCCGGGTTGCGCGTCGCTTACGCAGTGAGTCAGAGCATGTCGATGCTCAAACGATACATNCCTCCNTGGGCGGTCAGTCTACCGGGTCAGCTTGCGGCGGTTGCGGCCCTGCGCAACGAGACGTACTACGGTGAGCAATACGANGTGATCCACGGCGAGCGNNAAAANATGCAGTCGGCCCTNGAAGCNTCTGGCTTCCGAGTGTTCCCGGGCGTCGCCAANTATTTGCTCACCTATTTGCCTGAGGAATCCGGCTATTCCTCCGTNGGATTNATCGAAGCNTGCAGNGCTCGGGGGTTGTTCGTTCGAGACGCACAAAACATGGGTGTCTCGCTGCCCNGCAACGCCGTGAGGTTTGCCGTTCGTTCCGTTGAAGAGAACAAAACAATGCTTTCCGTCGTTGACGACGTGCTCTCGATGTAAACCACGGGTGCANGGTACCTTCAATTTGGTACCCCGAACCGATTATNAATGAACGGCCCCTGAACCGGTTTGAGGGGGGGGCATGGGCGACAACAAACCAGCGGACAGCATTGCGCTCACGCCCGGAAAGCGCGTCCTTTTTTTGACCAAGGATTTGGACCTCATCAAGAAGCAACTCTACGANGGACTCGATCTGCGNATGGAGGACCTNACCGTTGAGGATCTCCTCGACGACATCAACACCGACGTCATGACGCCTGCATGGGTGTGTTTTGATCACGACCCCGCCGAGATTGCCAAAAACGCCTACGCCGGGCTCATGCACAACGGTCTTCGAGTCTTTCGAGAGAACGCATTGAAGGACGGTAACTTCGAAGTCATCGTATCAGGACAGCGAAAAGGAACCGGGTCCAGTCGAGAAACCGCNGCCCAGTGCGAACGTTGGGCGGGCATCAGCATCGTCATCGCTGCCTCCTTTGCCCCCATCCACGAACGAAACAACATCAACCTCGGCCAGTTGATGGGTGACCATGAGATGCTCAAGCGCCTCCAGAACGGTGAGTCCATNCCCCTCGGCGAATTCACCGGTCAGTAC
This sequence comes from Methanobacteriota archaeon, assembly GCA_002694525.1. Classification (GTDB taxonomy): domain Archaea; phylum Thermoplasmatota; class Poseidoniia; order Poseidoniales; family Poseidoniaceae; genus Poseidonia. The sequence goes on along the minus strand of NZMN01000050.1, from coordinate 24,045 downwards.
GACCCNGTAACGCAACTCATTGTGGAGCACGGTGGCCTTTTCCCGTTCGCAAAAGCCCTGAANTCCGGAGCGTTGAACCTTGCTCCGCTCGACACGCCTGAGCGCCCGATGACGATGGCCGAGCGCATCATCAGTCGAAACCTNGTGGGACAGCCTCAGGGGCAATGCGTCAAACCGGGCGACCCCGTCATCGCTGAGGTCCAAGGCGGGTACTCTCACGAATTCACCACGGCTCAAGTCCATACCTTTCTGCAGGAAGAGTACGGCGTGGACTACTCGCTGCCCAACCCTGGGAAGTTTGCGGTGTTTGAAGACCATCTGCTCTACGCACAGCACAACCCGAAGTTTGTCCCGTTCATGCACAAGGTGCAGACACTGCGCGACCTCCAGGTGGCGTTCCAGCAGCACACCGGCGTTCGAGACTACTCCGCTGTNGAGGGCGTCTCTCCGGGCATTTGCCACCAGGTGGCCCGAGAAGAGTTCATCGAAATTGGCGACTTCATCCANGCAACCGACTCGCACACGTGCATGGGCGGTGCTTCCAACGCACTGACGTGGGGCGTGGGCGCCACCGAATACGCCAACCTGGTCAGCGCCGGNTTCACGTTNGTNAAAGTACCCGAATCCATTCGATTTGAACTGGTCGGTGAACTCCATCACGGATGCACGGCAAAGGACGTCATCCTTGCCATTCTTGCCGACCATGCTCGAAAGGAGCTCACNCTCAACCGGAGCATGGAATTCGGTGGCCCCGGACTCGCATCGCTCTCGGTGGACGAGCGAGCGACGCTGTGCAACATGGCGACGGAATGCTCCGGTCGAACGGGNATCTGCGAGGNTGACGACGCGCTGATGACGTGGATGCTGCACGCCCAACCACACCTGTCAGAACAGGAACAACGCAAGCGCATGGTGGCACCGGATGAAGGTGCTCACTACNACGGCGGCGTCCACACNATCGACCTNTCCAGCATCGTTCCNATGGTCGCTCACCCCGGCGATCCTGACCAGGGCATTCCAAGCGACCCCACGAACGGNGCCAACGTTTCCGACATCGGCCAGGTGCTGGTGGACATCGCCTACGGTGGCTCCTGCACCGCAGGAAAAGAAGACGACATCGCCTATTACGCCGAGGTGTGCCAGGCCGCCAAGGACGCCGGTTTGACCGTCAAAGACGGCGTTGATTTCTACATCCAGTACGGTTCAGGTCAAGTCAAGGCCTTGGCTGAGCGTAAAGGATGGCACGACCTCTTCATAGAAGTCGGTGTGAAGCTCATCGACCCCGGCTGCGGCGCCTGCATCGGCGCAGGACCGGGCGTCTCCCTNACACCCGANCAGGTNACCGTCTCGGCCATCAATCGGAATTTCCAAGGACGCAGCGGNCCGGGTAAACTCTACCTCGCCAGTCCGCTCACCGTGGCTGCGTCCGCCTTCACCGGCCGCATCAGCGTTTGGAAGCCCGACCTGTTCGCCTGACGGTGTCCAGCGTTTCCTCGTTATTTGGGCGTGCACCATCGCGTTCCGCCTGTGGAGATTATAATCCCTCAAAGGAGGGAGCAGGCATCTGTCGGCCCGACGTCGTCAAGACGGAGGAGGACCGGGGGAGGTGAACGCCCATGGCAGGCACAGCAGAACGCATGGCAAAAAATCAGAAGCAAGTTGCTATTTCAGAATTTTTTGAAAAGAACAAGCATTTTCTGGGCTTCGATTCCCTCACACGATCGCTCATCACCGCCGTCAAAGAAGCCGTGGACAATTCCCTTGATGCATGCGAGGAAGCTCGTATTTTGCCCGACATCAAAGTGAGGATTTCAAAGGTGGACGACAAGAAAAACATCGTNGAACTCCAAACCGANGACAACGGTCCGGGCATCCCCAAGCGAAGCATNGAGAAGGTGTTCGGTCAACTTCTGTTCGGTTCGCGTTTCCACGCCATCCGTCAATCCCGTGGCCAGCAAGGCATCGGAATCACCGGCGTGGTCATGTACTGTCAACTNACCACGGGACGAAAAACGCACGTCCGCTCAAAAATCGCAACCGAAACCTCGGCTGCGGTGGTGGACATCGGCCTTGATACCCGCAANAACAAGGCCACCAAAACAAACGAAGGCAGGGAGGTTTGGGAAACCGAAGACGGCACGCTGAAGGAACACGGTCTGGAAATCACGTGCCGCATGAAAGCGAAGTATCAGCGAGGTCGGCAAAGCGTGTACCAGTACCTCCGCATGACGAGCATCGTGAACCCACACGCCGACATCACGTTCGTTGACCCGGAGGGAGAGGNCCACCACTGGCCTCGAGTCACCGAGCGACTCCCTCGAAAGGTGGAGAGCATCAAGCCGCACCCTCGCGGCATCCATTTGGGCACGCTGCAGCGCATGTGCACGGAGTCAACCGACAGTCGAATGACTTCGTTTCTCTACAAGAACTTCTCAGGGGTCTCGTCCCGTGCGGCAAAGCAATTGCTTGAGGCGGCCGAAATTGATGAAAAGGCCAAACCAAAATCGATGAAACCCGACCACATNCGTGCCCTTTTGGAATCGTTTCAGGGTGAGCGAACGCTCGGTGGCAAACCGGTCAAATTGCTCAATCCGCCCACGAANTGNCTCTCNCCGATCGAGGAGCTGCTCATCAAAAAAGGNCTCTCNAAAACCATTGATTCTCGGTTCGTGACCACCATGACACGTGCGGCCACGGTGTCTCAGGGCAACCCCTACCAGGTCGAAGTCGGANTGATTTTCGGTGAAGGCATGGCCGCTGACAAACCGGTGGAGATTCTCCGATTCGCCAACCGTGTCCCGCTGATGTACCAGCANGGTGGTTGCTTGCTNACCAAAGCCATCGAATCGGTCGACTGGCGTCAGTACGGCCTCGACCAGGCCGGTGGACGCGGCGTGCCAAAAGGCCCCGCAGCCATTCTTGTCCACTTGGCCAGCACCAACGTTCAGTTCACTTCGGAGGCAAAGGAAGCCCTTGCAGACAACGGAGAAGTGATGGACGAGGTNCGGAAGGCCATGCTCGAAATGGGCCGTGGACTTCGAAAGCACCTCGAGAAAAAGAAGAANATGGTCAAGGTTCAGGAGAAGTTCGAACTGGTCAACGACATCATACCTGCCATCGCAGAAAAATCAGCGGCTATCCTCAAACGACCGATGCCCAATCTGGCCGGCTCCATCACGAAAATCATGGGCGCCGTCATCGCCGAGAGCGCCACCAATTGGAACAANGAAACGAAGATGACNGACGTATCGATCACCCTGTTCAATTACACCTCCCGCGCTCGTGCATACACCCTGCTGGCTTCATGGCCTGAAAGCGAAGGTGCGGGCATGGAAAACAACACGACGGGCGGTCGAAAAGAAGCGACGGGCGTGTGGGCGTGGAAGTTGGAAACGCTCGAACCGGGCAGCACGTACACGATTTCCTATTCCCTTTCGGGGCTTGAACGCGGCGACTGGACCGAAACCGATGTTTTCTATCGCGGCAGCCAGGAGGTCATCGGTGCCTCAAAAATGGATGAAAAACTGCTCGAGGAAATACGTCGACAAGAGGCACGAGCCGATGCATCTGAAGGCGGAGACGACGGTCTTCTGACCGACGAAAAGGACGACGCTGCGACCGCTCCTGCCATCACCAACGAGCCCAAACCGAGNGGACAACAAACCCTGATGGGGTTCGGGAGTGATGCATGATGTCGGCCAGCCATTCACCTGAAGAAACCAAGGCGGCTCTTCACGAGGTCGTNACCGAGATGTACGACAAAATCATCAAAGGTGAGGCTCCGACGATGACNCTGCCCGTNCGAACAAAGAACAACATCGGGTTTGACAAAACGNTGGGCGTNTACAAATACGGAAAGAAGCGCTCGGTCCGCGACGCAACCAGTTTAGGGTCGGCAAAACAGCTGCTGAGAGCGTTGTACGTCGTGGAATTCATCGAGAACATGATCGACGACGGCAAATCCTCAACGCTGAGAGAAATGTACTACATTTCGGAAAGTTGGGGTCTTGGAAAATTCTCATCGCAGAANGAATCCAACAACCTCGCCGAAGANCTCGAAGTCGTCACGGAGTGCCTGCGAGAGGACTTCAAACTGCGGCCTGAAGAGGACGGTGCGNGAATGATCGGTAACGTGACCATTCGAGAACGAAATCGAAGGGGCGAGTGGATGCGCATCAACGCACGCGACGACGTAGGCGATTCTGGATACGGTGTTCCGTACAACGTTGAGGAAGAGAAAATCGAACTGCTCGAACACGATGTGAACTTCATCATGGCCATCGAAACCGGCGGTATGTTTGACCGGCTGATCGAAAACGGATTTGACGAGGATTTCAACTGCGCACTGGTTCACCTCAAAGGTCAGCCGGCTCGTTCAACGCGACGCATTTTGAAACGAATGAGTGAAGAGTGGGATCTCCCGGTGGTGGTTTTCCTTGACGGTGACCCGTGGTCGTTCCGCATCTTTGCATCCATCGCTTACGGTGCGATCAAAACCGCTCACATTTCCGAATACCTCGCCACCCCATCGGCCACCTACCTCGGCATTACGGCCGACGACATCGAAGCGTACGACCTACCGAGCGACGACTTGTCGGCGAGGGACGTCGACGCACTNAAGGCGGAACTGTCCGANCCGCGATTTGCCAACGGCTGGTGGCAAGACCAGATCAACATGATGCTTGAATTGGGGAAGAAGGCGGAACAGCAGTCGCTTGCAAAATACGGNCTGGATTTCGTCACCGACACCTACCTCCCTGAGAAACTGGGGGACCTGGGTCTCGCGTGAGCCCATGAGCGACCCTTATGGAGGAAGAGGGTCTGGAANCNACCGATGCAACCCTCNGAGCCCCCAAAGCGCTCCCCCTGGGGACTCCGCTTCGCAGGCATCGGNGGGCTCATGCTTTTCCTTGGTGCCATGCTGTTGTCCAGCCAAGCCAGCACGCTTGACTCAAGCATGGACCCTCGTGAGCAGCACCACGGCGAGCCCTACACAGGTGCAGGCACGTTCGCTCTTGGCCAGCTGAACGATTCATGCTACCGCTTCTACCAACCATCGGGNGAACCCGTCATGGACGTGAAGATGCATCGGGTNGAAGGGTCGTCGCTGGTGGGTGAACCGCTTGAGGAAAACCCGTGCCTGCTGGACTGGCAAGCCATGGCNACNGACGGAACCGAGTTCGTTCAACGATCTGCGTGGACCCTGAACTCAACCGGCGAATACGCTCTTGTGGTTTCGTGCGAATCCGACTGCAGCGAAACAAGCGGCTACCTGATGTCGATCGACGCCCTTCAAGCAGGTCTGCTCTCCTCGACGTGGCTCGTTGTGGGCGGCGCCATGTGCTGCCTTGGCGTGTTGACCACCCCGCTGGCGCTGCTCATCTACTTTGCATCAAAGCCAAGCAAGGCNCCCCGTGTGATGATGGTCGGGCCCGANGGACANTTGATACCGATCACGGACGTNAACCCNGAACACCCCACGATGTTTGTNCAACCCGACGACGATTCCCCGNTTCAGCAAACCGTTGCACCGCCGTTTGCAGANACGGCAGAGCAACAACCGTCGGAAGAATTTGTTGACGGGTTAAGCGGCGTTGCATCGGGCTCGCTGCTCACAACCGAACAGGTGTATGCGTTGATGCGAGGGGATGTGGAAGGCGCCCAGGACCACGCAAGAACCGGGCGCTATCAATCCACCACCGCAGAAGACACCATTCAAAACGCCGCCAATGCCGCCGCCATCGCGTCATGGGACGAGGGCGTGCCGTTGGCGGAACCTCAACCCGTTCAACGGAAAATCAGTTCCGTCAAGCGGCCGACTGAATCGTCTGAGCCCAGCACAACCGACGCATGGAAGGACTGGGACGAACAGTGATTCAACGGTGCGTTCATAGAGGGGCGGTCACTACCCAACCTTGGGTTGAGAAGTATGAGCGACCTTGATCGAGTCCTTCATTTGCTGCAAAACAAAGTGCGTCGCCAGATTTTGGAACGACTCGCTCGTGAACCTCACTACCCCATGCAACTCGCCGAACTGATCGGTGTCAGCCAACCAGCGGTGGTCAAACACCTCAAAGAACTCGAGAAGGGTGGGTTGGTTTCGAAAAACAAGGTCCCATCGGAAAAAGGAGGTCCCCCTCGAACCGTGTACGCTGTTGAACGTGCCATGTCCATTCATGTTGACATTGGCCCCGACCTCTTTCGCTGCGAAGAGCGCAAACTGCCAGCTGGCGGCCCCATGCGGCTCTCCTCATCCCTCCCGGCGGCCTCTGTTCCCGTTGCNGAGTCGCTCAGCGGNCGGAAAAAGATCGCCGTGGCCGAAGGNTTGGCTCACATGCGAACCCTNGCCTCTGTTCTTGAGGACTTGGATGCACAGCGTGACGCNCTGATCTCGCTGCACCAGCACGTNCGCCAGCGCGTCTCNGCTGCTGTGGAGGCCGACTTTGAATCCTACCAGGACCGCAGTCTCATCCAAACAATGGTTGAAGCAACCGGGGACCGGATCGACCTCACGGCGCTCGTTCAACAACAACTCACGGGAAACCCCGATGTCGGAGACGTCATCAACACGCTGCGATCGAGGCTCGAGAAGCAGGTCGCACGTCGTTCCGGCCAGGTCATCGCAGCGCCGCTGGACACTGAGTTGCGCTGGTACCTTGGACCGAGGTCAAAGTGATTGGGCGCTGCTCAGTTGTCGGCTTCGTCAGCGAGGACAGAGACCAGTGAAGACTGCTCGGCCAATCGCTTGTTGACCTCGTCTCGGCGTCCCTTGCCAACCAAGTACACAACGCCCAAGAGGGCGATCGTGAGAACGATCACGGCGAAGGGGAGCGCAGTCTTTCCTACCACCTCTCTGGCCACGTCCAGCAGTGGGCTGCTTGACTCGAGTTCTTCCGGGACGGGTTTGACGTTGTCTTCCTCGTTGGATTCGACGATTTCGTTCATCGGGTCAACCACCACATAAACGCCCTTGCTTCCAGCGGTGACCGGGTAGAGCAGGTACAGCTCGATTTGCTTGGCGTCTTCCGAATCGTCCGGGGCGAGCAGGGCGCCGACGACTTGTCGCATGACCACGCGCTCTTCCTCGCAACCGTTGCTGCGTATTTCGCGCATGGTGTCGGCGTCGTTGGCGTCGTCGTATTCACACAGCACGATCTCGATGTCGGTCGCATGGACGTTCCCCGTGTTTTGCAGGATGATGCCGATCGGGATGGTGGAATCTACCTCGCTCGATGTTGATGGCGGCATGATGATGTCAAAGATTTCAAGATTGGGCGCTCTCAGTCGGAGCGTGATGATGAACTCGTTTGTGTCGAGGTTCTCACCGTCCCAAGCGGGTGAATCGTCGTGGTCTCCGTCGTTTTCCATGTCGCCGAACTTGGACACGACCTTCAGGCCGAGGTTTCGCGTGTCGAGCTTTGCGTCAATGCCGACTTGAACGGCGGCCACCGTGGTGATGGTTTCGTAGGGAGCCATCTCAGGCAAGCGCCATTCGTCGATGTCCTTGAGGTAGATGCAGTTGTCCTCTGGGAAGGACGATTCGGTGGAATCCATGACGATGCACGGTTCTTCAACGACCAGATCGGCGCTTTTTTGGCGCATGATGAACCAGCTGACGTCCCATGTGTCCAACGGAGACATGGTTGGCAACTCCTGCCAGAGCAGAGTGTCGCCGTCTCGCTGTGCGGTGTGATTGTTGAGGGTCGGAACATCGGGCACGTTGCCGTTGTTGGTGATGTTGAACGTAAATCGGACCACTCGGCCGGGCGCAGAGGTTTTGACCGCGTTGTCCACGGTGGGGTCCATTGAAATCTGCATGTCATGGAATTCATCCACGGTCACAGCAAGCACAACCGTGTCTCGAATCCGAGTTTCCCGTCCGGATGCATCCGGATAGACTTCTTCCGAAAAGGCCTGCATGACCACGGTGTATTCACCAGCCGGAACGCGATCTGGCACGTTCATCATGACTTCGAACGCCTGGTGGGTGTCCGGGGAGAGTTCTTGCAGCGTTTCGCGTGGGATTTCGATGTCCCAAATGACGTCAACACCGAACGCATCGGTGACTCGAGCGAGTCGGAAATCAAACCGGTCGGGCCCGTTTCCGTCGTTGGTGACGGTGATGGGCAGCGATATCTTNTCGCCCGGGTTGACGTTCATGGACGTNCCCACNTCGGGGTCAACGCCCGCGTCGAGGTCAAACACGTGNTCAACGGTGGTCGAAAGGATCGCCGAATCGGAGATTCGTGGATANCCGTCCAAGTACCCCTTCANCGTGATGGCTGGACCAAGNCCNGCCGTTGCGTTGTATGGAGCNCACACGTGNACGGTNACACGCTTGGTGATCTTCTCTGCGTTNCCGGGAATGGTCCACGCNATNGGGTCGCCCAAGCCGTCGCCGGCATCTGCAGACCCNGTNGCGTTCGCAAAGTCAACCATGACNAGCCAGTTTTCNTGNCGCCAAGCGTCCATGGCGATGCCGTCGGGTTTGGTNTCGGGTGCGCCNGGGGTCGCAAAGACAAGTTCGCCGCTGTCGAAGTTTTTGGTGACGTCNACGTCGTAGGATGCGCAGTCNCCTGGTTTNACCTGAGAAGAACGGTCGTCCACTGCAAACACAATGTTTCCGGTTGAACGGATTGATACNAACACACCCANCTCAAGGATGTCGTACGTGCCCTTCTCAACGGACTTGATGGGTTCACCCTCGGACCAACCCTTGACGTAGATGACGAAGGCACCGGGATCTTCTGAAGTCGGTACGAAGACTTCCAGGTTTTTCGTGACGGATTGACCGGGGTCNANCTCGACGCGAATCGGGAAATTGACCTGCCAGCCAAACGGCAGCAGCCATTCCTGCTGACCTTCCANGCTGTTTGGATCCCAGAAGACGAATGCGTCGTGAACGTTACCGGTGTTGGTGATGGTGATNGAGAANATGGCGGTGTCNCCCTGTTCNATGTCGGCCATGCTGTGTGACGTGTCGAGGTTGATGCCGTGGACCACGTCCATCAGCGTCAGCGTGATGAGGTCGTTTTGGATGGCGGGGTCCTTGTAGGATTGAGCCGTNACCGTGANTTCNGCAAGTTCATCGCCGTTGGCCTGGTAGATGGACGGGGCNTGCACTCGCATGTAGAANCGAATGTCTTCGCCGCCCTCNAGGAAAATTGGGGTGTCGGGGAAGATGCTCGAGTGGTTGGAGGCAAAGTACAGGTTTGCCGTCCAGTTCATCGGAACACCGGAGATGTTCAGGCCGTACGTGTCGGCCACCAAGTCCTTCGGGCCGGGGGTTGAGTTGTTCATGGTCATGTTGTAGATGGTTTGCTGNCCGGGNTCGATGACGTGATAGAAGGTCTCGCCTTCGTCAAACTCGACATCGACTTGTCCCGTGAGAACGTGGGAATANCAAATGGTGAACCGGTTGTTGTTACCTTCNTCGTCGCACGTGTTGGTGTCCGACCACGCNATGTGAGCCCCGCTTCCCAAGTCGTTCGAGAAGGCGGGTGGCATGCCAATGGCCGGCTGACGGCCGCTGTTCGGGCCCAGCTTGTTTGAGTTCCANGAGGTCACAGCAACNGCTTCCCAGGGGTCGAGCGCCACTTCGCCGTCGCCGGTCAGGTCGGTCTGGTTCAGGCGAGCGTAGAGGATCTCTTCGTTGGCCGAGAGNTTGCCTGAATCAACCCAAGCGATGTGAACGTTGTTTTGNTTGTCGGTCAGCAACGAAGGGAANACCGAGTTTCCGGCATAGGGCGANGCTGGTGGCAGGCCACCGTTTCCTTCAACGTTGGAGATGGGCGTGTCGTTGATTTTCTTGATGGCGTACGTGGAGAGGCCTTCCTCTGCGCCGTCCCATGCACCTGCCCCNTGCAAGCGGAGTTTGGTGTAGTAGACTTCGTAGTTGACGTCTTTCTCGAAGCCGTAATCTCGGCCGTCCATCCAAGCGATGTGGGTGTTGCCCTGCATGTCAACGCCGATGGACGGGTGGAANGAGTACGCGTCGTCGATGGTGATGCGNGTGTCGTTCACNACAACCAGGTGACCGTCGGANCCCGGNCCGGTGTCTTCGGCGTAGTTACCGCCNTGAGAAGAGTGNCCTGGAAGACCNGGCGTGAAGCTCGGGTCGTTGTTCATCTTGGCGTACGGGTCGAGNACCGACATGTAGATCTCGCGAGAGTTGTTGGTTGAAATGTACACCATGGCNTCAACAAGCANGGCCATNTGNTTGNTTCCGGTNCCCGATGGGAANTCGTANGCCTGACCNCCTGCGTCGGTGTTGGCCAAGGTGTTGCCCGGACAGTTACGGGTCTGCGTCGACACGATGCCGTTGGGGCACTGGACGAGGTCCATGAAGTGGGACTGAATGTTNCCGGCGCCNCCGTAGCCCTGTCCGTACAGGCCGACGGGAACGACGCCTGCGAGCAGACAGTTGTCGTGCGCCTCTTGAATGGCGGCCTTGTCNTCGGCTTGCTGCGACGGGTCGCCGTCCTTGGGGCCNTCGTCGGAAACGGGAATCACGATTTTCGTNGCGTTGGGGTTCCAGCGGTGGTCCGACTGGGTCGGAGGGTCNGCCTGATACCCGACTCTNCCTTGNGCGTCCTTCCACGAGAGACAGGCCCAGTTCGAACCGGGNCCCCAGTCTTCGCCNGANTAGCCGGAGTAGGTGTTACCGTTGTAGATGGTTCCGGGGAGCTTGCGGATGCCNCCGGAGTCATCACCTGGCGTTTGACCNAGCGGCGTGGTTCGTGGCCCTGTGTTCTGGTTGTAGCCCTGGCAGTTACCCGAGCTCGCAGCACCTGGGAGNGTGTTGCCAAGTCCGTAGATGGTCTCGTACACCGTCATGTTGCCTTCCTCGAGCATNGGTTTGATGCCCTGGAAGTACGGACCGCTGGCGAAGTTNCCGCCGTAAATCACGGTGCAAATGTCCGCCCACTCGGTGTACATTGAGCCGGAGGTGTCGACGATGAAGGCAAGTTCAACCTTCCCNCCNCGNGTGTCGTCCCACGCAACTTGGACGTAGTCGTTGGCGTCCACCACGACGTCTGGGTGCCCTTTGTGGCCAATGATGGGCGTGAGCAAGGTGTCGTCAAAGAGCGTGACGATGGCNCCCGANCCGATGTCGGGTTGGATCATGGANTAGTAGATTTGAGGCTGGTTGAAGAAACGTCCGAGTTCGTCGTAGTTGTCCTGCCACACGATGTGGACGTTGTTTTGGCTGTCGATGTCCAAGGAAGGCCAATCGCGGTTTTGGGAGCGGCGTGANATGATGGTGTCGTCNATGGCCGTGATGGTTCCGTCGTCGGAGGCCATGCCGTCCATGGGCGCTGCCCAGGGCGAGAGCGCNGTGTACATGATGGNGTGCTGGCCCGCCTTGTCGGCCCAGACAACGTGGATTCGGTCGTATTCGTCGACCGCCAAATCNGGGTGCCAGACCTTGTGAAGTCCNGAATTGGTGATTTGNGTGGCGTCGATGAGGGTTTCGCCCCGAGGCGAAATCATGGAGTAGTAGAGGTGGAGGTTGTTTCTGGTCCAAACCAAGTGGACGTTTCCGGANCTNTNNGAGCCCACGGCTGCCTGNGAGTCCGACGCTGTTCCCCCGTCCACGATTTGGACGGCTTCGGTGATGACGACGGTGCTGGCACTGACCGAAACCGACGCAATCAACAGCGACGACATGACGGAAAGCACCATGAGCGATGCAAGGCTAACGGATTTGATTTTTTGACGCATAGGTACACCCCAGACTTCTACGATTTCTCGTGAATCTAATCATACTTAACCGCGTCCCCTAACGGTCAGAATTGTGCATCTTCCACTCCANCCAATTCAACGGCCGCAAAGGCCGTGCTGCANGGCGCATTGANGCAGATTCAAGCCCACTCGGACGGATCGAAACCCGACCCAAACGACATCTTCTCGTCAAACTCAATTTCAGCCGCCGGTTGNGATTCCTGGCCGGCNGAGCCNCCGTTGTTGTTTGCCTTTGATTTGGCCCAGTCGTCCACCGGTCCTGGCTTNCCAACGCCTGGGCCGTAGGAATACTTGATCTCGTGAATCAGCGANAGTTTNGCCAACCACAAACGACGAAGACTGTTCATGAATTCATGCTTGCTCAAACCGTCAAACCAAATGGGCAAGCTGACGTTGAAGGCTTGGAGCGGTCCGGGTTTTTTCTCACCCTCGTGACCCATGTGAATGACCCAGTCCACGCCGGTTCGAATGAGATGCAGTCGGCTTTCATGAATCCATTCNGCCCAATCGCTTTGCTCNTCNCCCATGTGGTCTTTCATTTCNTTCTGTTGGCCCTCATCAACACGGGTCATGCTCGAAACGGCNACCAGNTCTCGGCCTTTGGGAACAACCACTGCGAACATGTGGCCTTGTTTTCCGCTGGGGTATCGCACGAGGAAGTGCGCGTGCGCTCTCGGGTCGTTCTGGGCTTTTGCGGACAGACGCTCTTCGGAGAGCCACTTTTTNAGCAGNTCCACNGTTTCTTCGGGCGTCATGTTCCGACCGACACTCTCCTCCCGTTTGAATGCACCCGTTCACGGGTTCAATTCAGTNAGNAGTCGTTCCAGTCGCGCTTTTTCTTCCTTTGGAAACCGNACTCGAGTCCATGCCTTCTTGGTGTCCACCCACACGTCCCACGCAGCAGCAAACGCCTTGCCGCTCATCCAAAAAACGGGAAAACACAGCAGGTAGACCGCCGTCAGGCCTGACATTGATGACGATGCTGCGAGCTCCAGCCAATCGGCTTCCCAGCCGGCCAACTCCGCAACGGCCGCACGGTTGTACCAAGCCAGCGCCGTCCACGCACCGGCCACCACCGGCCAGACCAACATCGAACCGAAAAACGCAGCCAAGAACTGGTAGCTTGTTCGCGCGTCCAACCCTTCATCGGTTGAGTCGCCGAGAACTCGCCCGAGGGTGATTTGCAAACCAAGCGAGGTGACGGCGAACGGAAGCAGTGCCATGAACGCCAAAAGCGAAAGAAGCGCACCGGGAAGACGACTCAACCGTGCTTTTCTCAGGACGCGCCCTTTCGGACCGAGGTCTCGGCCGTCCAGCCCACGGGTTTCGAGAATCTCGGCTGCTTCAAGTGCGGGTTGAACGGGTCCGTCAACGAGCGGTTCGGGTGGAAACGAGTGCGTACGATTTGGCCATGTGCGTCGNACCTCTCNNGCTGCGAGCACCTCGTCCTCCCACGANTTCAGCGTTGTGCCCTGCGCGCGTGCTCGAGCGTGTGCAACGATGTGGAGGGCCCGATGTTCCTGCCAGGACGATGTGTTCGGCGTCAACGTCGGCAGCTTTGCCTGCAGTTGGTCGCGAACGTGATGCACCGTCGCCTCCGGTGGCTCAACCCAACCTCCTCGGCGGACGGCTTCAACCATCTCCGTTGGAATCATGGCNTCGTNCAAATGGATTGGNTCGCCGAATTCNACGAACTGATCGGTTCGGAAGTGTTCTCGGCANCGGAAATGAAGGCCGACCGGAACCAAGTGCGGAAGCGGCAGATCGTTGGCTTTTGCCAGCGCAGCTGCGGCGAGCACCGTTCGGACAGGCCCGGTTTTGAATCGAATCATGTGCGACTGGCTGTGGCTCGTGCCTTCGGGAAACAGCACGCAGCCGAACCCGTGNGCGATCCCGCTTGAAAGTGCCAGCAGAGACCGGCCGTTGAGATGGAGCGCTTCCTCGTCCGTACAGCCTCCGCGAAGGAGTTCTGCTTTGCGAACGACGGGTTGGACGGCCAGTCGACGGGTCCACCAGCCGAGAAGCGGCCGGGTGACCAAATCATGACGCGCGCCGACAACGAATTCCTTTGGATGGTTGAGAAAAATCCCCAGCGGATCCATGAGGCCGTTGGTGTGCCATCCGCAGCACATGGCACCAGCGCCTCCGACCGATTGCGGCACGACGGTTGAGGTGGAAGACGTACGGAATTGGACGCTGGAAACACGGCGGCACATCCAGAAGGCGATTTTGGTCCAAAGGTACGACCCCGGAACGGATGAGTCGTAGGTTGGNAGAGGTGCAGCAAGCAGTTTGTCAATTTTCATTTTCTTTGCCGACGCAGACAGGACGGGCAGTTCCTCGCCGTTGTGGGTCATTTCGTCCTCGTCCGTGGTGATGGTCGCCATNACACCACGTCCTCAAGCTGCGACGCAAGCGCGCCAAGTGCAGCATGGTCGGGTTCACCTGCAGAAACACCGGGCCACATGGACATCAGCGTTCCGCCACCGTCNCCCNTCGTACGAGGAAGGACGTGCACGTGAACGTGCGGGACTTCTTGCCCGGCAAGGGGTCCGTCGTGAATGCAGACGGTGAAATCCTTCGTCGAAAAGTGCTTTCCAAGGCGCTCTTGCACCNCTGNAACACCGGCCATGAGTGATNCTCGTTCTCCAGCGTCCAACTCGCTCAGGCGCTGGACNCCTCGACGCGGGACGACCAACGTGTGCCCGGCTCGGCGAGGGAAGATGTCCAAGAAAGCGTACCATCCATCGCCTTCAGCGACCTTGTGGGATGGAATCTCACCGGAGAGGATTCGCTCGAAGAGCGTGGACATGACCANTCGTGAGGGCACGATGTCTTTCTTCATTGTGGAGGGAGAACCCAATGGCCACCGGCGCCTTTCTTGACNGCAAGCGTACCCGTGGTTCCGTCCTGAGCGACGGTGATGTGGTGAAGANAGTCTTGGTTCGTCTCNGGGAAGTCCTCTCGTTGGAACACTCCGCGTGATTCTTGTCGGGCCAGTCCGCTTTGAACGGACGCCATCATCATTCGAACGGCGGCTTGAGCNCGAAGGATNTCCAACAGATTGGTGTTCGCAATGAGNGAACGCTGGTCGAGATGGAGCGATTCTGCGGTGATGGAAAGTTGTTCAAGCTTGGTCAGNAGGTTGGTCATGGTGTCGGCTGTGAGGCTTGAACACGAGGCCAGTGCAGCGCTGAGGTTGGCCAGGACGGTACCGCAGCGAACGACGTGGGTGGCGTCGCCCGCCTCCATCATCGCAGAGACGTCGGCTTCAGCATCCTCAACGGCCGTTTCGAGTCGCCCGGGCGTGCTGAATTTTCGATTTGCAATCCATTCNCCGGCNTGCTTCCCTGCGGCCGCCCCGGANGTCAGGTTGTCCAAGAGTCGATTGCCGCTCAGCGGGGCTGCGCCGTGAAGTCCGGTGCACGATGCATCGCCGGCCGCGTAAAGTCCGGTGAACCAGCGCGCCCACGTGCCGATGACGCAGCGACCGTGTCCGTCAACGGGCAGACCGCCNACGGTGTGNACGACGGTGGGTTCGAGAGGGACNGTTTGTCGGTTCATGTCGATGCCCGTGCGCTGCTTGACGAGGCGGATGAGCGACCCCCACCACGCAGCGCTCTCGCCGAGTTGCCTCGCATCGAGGACGGGTTGAACGGCGGCGGAAACAGCCTGATTGATCTCAACCATCGAGCGGTCTGCCGTCTCNATGGGTGCTCCTGATGCTTCGTGAAGCTTGGCACCGTCNAGGAGTAAACCGGTGGGCANGAACAGATTGGTTCCTTTGATGGCCAGAGGGTGGTGACTTGTGAATTCCATGTCNCGCAGTCCGACGCCTGCTCGGAACGCCATGTCCATGCCCAAACCGATGACGCCTGTGGAGAACGCACCTTCGAANCCTCCGTCGGCAACGATCAGCGCTTTGCACTGCAGCCCGATGATGCGNCCGTTGATCATGTCAAGGGCAACGAGACCTTCAACNGATTGCTGNGAGTGAACCAGCGTAAGAGGNATCTGATCGCCGCGACGTATGACGCCGTGCCGCATGCATTGTTCTTCCGCCACGTGTTGGAGACCGTTNGCGGTCGCACTGCCGGCGTCCANGGTTCGCGGTTGTTGGTGGCCNGGGCCTTTTCGCACCATCGGCAGCCCTTGGAGATCACGACGAAAGTTGAGGCCTCGGCGCTCGAGAAGATCGACTTGGCGGACGGCTCCTGCCGTGGTNTCCGCGACGATGTCTTGGTCGCAGAGGAANNCCCCGCATCGAATCGTGTCCTCTCGGTGGCTCCGGTTGTTGGACTCTTGGAGNGAAGCGGAAAGACCGTCCAAGGCGGCNAGGCCNGGGTCGCCCAATCCGGTCGACGACATGAGCAACGTGCTGGCTCCAGATTTCGCNGCCTCAGCAGCGGCGTGAAGTGCAGCGGGCCCGTCTCCGAGCACAATGACATCCCATGCTTCCATTCTGAAACTCCCCCAAGAATCCCGACGCNGAGGACCGCCATAAGGTGCGCGCTCAAACCACAAGCCGGACGGTTCGGCGGTTCAACCCGCTGTNTTGGCCTCAGACTTTCGGAAGAGGNCGNGTTGCCCAGGCACGGGCTCGCTCCAACTGCTGGTTTTTGGCCCTGCTTTGGAAGCTTGATTTTCGCTCAACAATGGTTCTCAACACGCGAGATTCGATGACCACACCTTCCTCGTCTCGAAGAATGACCTGGACGTATCGCTCACCGACCTCTTTCTCCGGCCACGCAACCCCCAACCANAGAACCACGCCTTGTTGAAGGTACCTGGGAACCCAATCCAGGGCNTCGTCCTCTCCCTCTGCGTTCAAACTAACGGCCCCGCGAGGCGGTGGACAGGCNTGAAGTTCAAACCGGTGATCNCGTGCAAACGGTTCTCCACCGGGGCAAACAACTTCGATTCTGGCGACGGTTTGNTTGAAGCTNTGGTTGTTGAGGGCGATGAACAGGTGCCCGGTGCCTTCATCGCACTCAGGATCGAGTGCGACGTCCATGCGCCAAGGTGAACGGAGCATGTCCGGATTTCCTGAAAGAAGGTCGAGTTGCAGGCGCTCCANCAGGCGAAACGCACTGGGNTGCCAAACCCGTGCATGGGCGAGCAGGCGCTGAAGCGTTCGCCAGTTAAATTTCGCCTCTTCNTCCAGCAGTACGCTTTTGATGGCGTCGGGACGAATGAATTCNGTCAGTTCGGCCATGGCGATGCTGTCGCTCAAATCGTTTTTCGCGTGCAAGTGCAAAATGTAGAGAACACGNTCCCAAGATTGGTCTTTGTCGTAGCCTGGAAGAATGCTCGCTCGAAAGTCTTCCAGCCAAGCCCGCCAGTCCAAATAGAGGTCAGGGTCAAGATGGAGGACGATGAGTTCGCCGAGAATGGAGCCCAACTGCGTGGGGTGGTGCGTNGGAGCGTGATGGACNAGACAGGGCATTTTGTCCCCTTGCTGCCGAACCGCATCCAGGGTGAAAAAGGANTGGAAGGAATGGGCAAACCCGAGGGTCATCGAGACCANGAACGAAAGGTTCCAGACCAACGAATCCTGTCGGATGACCGTNCCCAGTCCGAGAAGAAAAACAGCGCTTCCAGCCAGAAGACTGTTCACGGTGTTGTGACGGCGCACATCGGTGAGCCCCTCCAAAATACGNTCCATGCCGGGTTGGGAGCGCAGGGACAACTTCCCNCCCGAGGAATCTTCGTCAATTTCCCGGAGTGAAATACGGGCCTGAATGGATTGCCACATGGCTTCCCCGGCCAACAAAGCAGGCAGAACGATCAGNAGCAATGGAAGGAACCAGAACACCATCACCCAGCCTGGATTGGGCGGTGCAATGGACGGTACGATGACCGAGAGCAGCGCCACGAAAGCAACGCTGGCTCCAAAAAAGAGGCGAACGAACATCGTGGCCGGATGACGGGCGACCAGTCCAAAGCGCATGCGAAGNCGTTCCTGTTGCTGCCATTTCTCCNCCGTGCGTTCGAGCGGGTTTTCNGTCCGAGCGAAGCCGTGACCGTAAGGNTCGGGCAGAGCATTCGCCGGCTCGTTCGCATCGTCGGCCATGTCATCCCCAGCGTTGGGTGAACGGTCTTGAATANGGCTCTTGTCCAGATTNTGGCGGGCGTGGCAGGATTCGAACCCGCGATCTCCGGCTTAGGAGGCCGGTGCATTATCCAGCTGTGCTACACGCCCANCCGTCGCTGAGATGCGCCCTTTCATGACGCTTGCGCAGGCGAACGAAGATGGCGNTGGCCGATTTCCGAAATCCGATGGAGCAGTTCTTCGAGCTGAATTCGTTCTTGGGCTGACCGCTGCAGGTTCATGTCGCAGGCTGAAACGGCTTCCAAAAGGTCGGCCAACACCGCATCGGAATAATGGGTTCTTCCGGCGACCAGAAAATGATGCAGGCGATCGACGACGCTTCGTCCGTCNAGATCGTGCGTGGCCATCATCTGATCCAATGCGCCCATGGCTCCTTTGAGGACNCGGGTGTTTTTCTCGCCTTGACGTTCCCATTTCCAATCGTGAACGCGACCACGTAGNGCTTCCTCAAGCACCAGTTGAACTTCGCGTCGACTGCTGTTGGCCATNAGCAATTGGATGTTTTTTCGATCACCGAGGAGTCCACGACGTGCAAGAATTTGGAAGGTAAAGATGGCCTTTCTGAGGTTGCCGGANGCGACGTGGGCAATGTCACCCAGCANTCCNTGCACGGGTTGAAGGCCCTCAGCAACGGCGATGTTTTCCAGGCGTTGCTCAATCATGAGTCTCGTAAGGGANGGCATTCGAACGTGCTGCGTTCGNCTCCTNAACGCCTCAATGATGCGGGAAGGTGTGTGGGTTGTGAAAATGAAACGGGCGCTGCGGCTGCTGTCCTCCATCATCCTTCGCAGGTAGGATTGACGGGCATGGCCGAGGTAATCAGCGTCCTCAATGACGATGATGCGGGAGACTGCGGCGAAGGTTCCACTCGACGGTGCCGGAGATTCTTCACCTGCGGGTGGTGGAGAACGATCGGCAGATGCGCTGATGTTGTGGTCAAAGGCGTCCAGNCTCGTCCGTCCTGCCAGCGTGTCCTCTGANCCAACACCTTCCGGGCGTAAAAAGGCCTCAAACCTGGCCATGGCACCCGCCGTTTTGTCCAGATCTCGGGCTTGCAGGACGTGGGTGGTGGCTCGCCACGCAGGGCCGAGGANCTGTCGACAAACNAGTTGGAGTGCAGCGGTTTTTCCACAGCCGGTCGGACCTGAAAGAAGGAGATGGGGCGGATTGGCCTGCAGGGCAAGGTGCTTCAGAGCGTCGGCAACCTGNGGGGTGGTGAGCAANTCATCAAACCGCTCAGGCNTGTATTGCTCGAGCCAAACGGTCATGACANTGAGGTCAAGACGATGGTCCTTGAACCCTGCGAGAGGNTGCCATCACTCGGCGTTCAAGCGCTTGGTGCCGTGGCGGCGGAGTTTCATGAAAATACGGGAACCGCATGCCTTGCAGCTGATGCCGTTTCGCTCTCNGTGGAACGATTCAAGGTTTCCGCAGTTGGCGCACTTGTAATCAACGAGTTCCACCATTGTCCTCTCTCCGAGCCGTGCCACCTCGCACCCGACTTTAAACTGTTCATTCACCGCAACGACGCAATTGGGCGTCGTATGTTTGCACTGCCATGACCATGATCGAGCCTTCNTGGTACAGTTGNACGAGCTTGACGGCCGACTCGATCAGCGTACGATTCAACATCGTAACAATCCACTCGAGGTCGTGACCGAGCTCGAGCTGTTCGATCAAGAACGCCTCATCGCTGGTCGTCCAAGGCGACGACATGCGTCTTCAGCAGACGCTGCCACCAACGAGTCCGGGCATCAAGCGAATGCGGCTGCCCGCTTCCAAGTTCATGTTGGCAACGTCAGCCGTGTTGACGAGTTGGTCGTTCACAAACACCCAGGAGCCCTGGGNCTGGCTGGCCTTCTCGGCAAGGTCGGCTTGGGTCATCACGGCTTCGGTGTGACCGGTTGGGTCGGCAATCTCGACCACGAAGGTCGGGGCGTCTTGACCACCAACGAGACCGGGCATCAAACGGATGCGGCTGCCGGCTTCAAGGTTCATGTCGGCGACGTCAGCNGCGCTGACGAGCTGGTCGTTCACGAACACCCAGGAGCCTTGGGTCTGGCTGGCCTTCTCGGCAATTTCGTTTTGGGACATCTGAACGGTCGAGTGTCCAGATGCATCGGCAATTTCTACGTCAAACTTCAGTTCTTCTTGCATGGTTGTTCACCTTTTGGAGATTGATTCAACGACTCCTAATAAAGGCGCGACGNAGACATCCAATGCGNCNGGTCCACNGCGGTCACCGACGAAAGGATGCATCTCACTCAATTCCGACATCCTACGCTCTCGAGCGTACATGAAGACATCAAAGCTTGAGGTTTGCTTGACGCGCAAGGAGGTGGATGTGCATGCTGTGCTCCACCATGGCCGCGTTGGCCCACGCCTGGTCAAAATCGGCTCCCACAGCGTAGGCACCGTTGCCACGCACGACCACGCATCGCATGCCGCCCTGATTCAGGGCTTCAGCAACCTGACGCAGGTAATCCTCGGGATTGTCGGGGTCCGGGTCGACGATGATGATTTTTCCAATGTGCTGCTTGCCNATTTCATCGATTGGATTGAGGAGAATCAGATCCTTCTCGCAACTCGCTGCCGTGGTGTGGGGGCCGTGCATGTGGATGGCGGCCGCCGGACCGCCGGTGACCATGGAGACGGAAGCCAGCACCACCTCAAGCACGTGCCAGTCGGTTGGGGCGCCCCGAGGAGAGGTNGACCCCAACGGAGCCGCNCACAGGGAGCGTTCGTTCATGCGGGGGAGCGTCACCATGTGCTTGGTGGAAATCATCAACCCGGGTTGCTCTGGGTGAATCATGGCCAGTGAACCCATGGTGGCCCNGACGAGGTGTTCTCGGTCGAGTTGNCGGCCCAAGCGNNCAAAGTCGGAAACGATGTACGGTGGNATNACGATGTTGTCCTCCACCATGGGCGGCATNGGAGGTTCCTCNAGTTCTTCNATGACTTCGGTGGCCCCCACAACGGACTGACGCAGACGAGCGTTTTCCATNTGAAGACGTTCAAGTTCAGCTTCTTTCTCGGCGAGGAGGTCCAGCGTTGCCTGATCGATTTCTCCTGAAGGTGGGGCGGGTTCCTGCGCCGTTTCGGCNTCTGCATCGTCGTCAACGGGCGCTGCGGCCGCATCGTCCGTGTTGGGNTCATCGTTGGGTGNATCCTCAACCGTTTCTTCCGAGGACGNAGGAATGGNCNCCTNCGCTGCAGATNCATCCTCCTCGATNTCTTTCGNGGGTGTCTCGGAGGCCTCGGGTTCGGCCTCAGAAACCTCAGGTTGTTCAGGCGGAGCGGGCGGGGGCGTGCTTGGTGGGTCGGTTGGGGGTTCGGAGGGAGGGCCGGAAGGAGGTCCGCTCGGTGGACCGCTGGGAGGTTTGGACGGTGGGCCTGATGGAGGGCCGCTCGGTGGACCGCTGGGGGGTTTGGACGGTGGGCCTGATGGAGGGCCGCTTGGAGGTCCGGAGGGAGGGCCGCTTGGGGGAGCAGCGGGAGGGTTTTCTNGCGGGGCTTCGGACGGGGAAGGTGCTTCTGCNGGAGGCTGCTCAAGAGCTCCAATGTCGCCAAANGCNNCCCCNAGCANGTTGTCGAGTTGGGACNNTTCTTNNTCGTCNCGNGCNTTTTCNGCGGANGTCTTTCTTTTGGCCATNGTGGCNCCCATNNCANCGACATGGCGCGTTTCACCGACATGGCGCGGCTTAAATAGCGGTTGCGCCCCGGAAGGCCTGCAACTGCCCGCTTGGTGTAGAGGTTATCATGCAGGATTGTCATTCCTGCGACCCGGGTTCAATTCCCGGAGTGGGCGCCACACTATTCCGCTTCCATCGGAGCGTGTTCATCGGACGGTTTTCGTCCCGCTGTGGCGGGCATCAGGTACCACATCAACGGCAACACCAACAGCGAATCAAGGTTCTTCCCGAGTTGAATTTGGAACGTCGATTCAAACGCAATGAACGACGATGCGTCCTCGCTTCCGGGCTCGGGCACCGCCGCAACGACGGCGGTCCTGTTTTCCGGCTCGACCAAGCCAAGGTCGTAACCTGAATAATCAGCGTCCAACTGAAGACCCAACCAAACCAGGGACACGTCGGACGATGAATTGGTGTGGACAAAGGAGACCGTCTCAAGTTCAGCGCCCGGCGTGTTGGTCGCGGTTTCGTCATCGGCCCCGCCGCCCCCCAGTTCAAGCATGTAACATGCTGGGAACACCACCGAGAACGCCACGAGCGTGGTCAAGAACGCAAGCGTGCGGACGTGGTGGCGCCACCTCATCCCGGTGAGCATCAACGCTTCACTGAGGACCAGCACCACTAGGGCGCCCATCACCGAATGGCGTCCAATGTCAAGCCACGCTCGCTCCTGCTCCGCCTGCGTTGATTCACTCGGCGCTGGTTCCGAATCGTTGTTGGCCTTTGGGGCGTCCTGCTCACCGCTCTCGTTGATGGGAACCGATGCGTCGCCGTCTCGAATCACCGTGTAGACAAGAAACGACGTGGCTTTCTTGATTTCAACGTCAATCATCGTCTGATCTTTGTCGATGGCCACCAGCGAATGCACCTCGGTGGGAGCGGGTTTTCCTTCGGTGTACGCGCCCTCAACGGTGGCGACGATCCAAGCGGAGATGAACACGTGAACAGCCAAAAACGCCGTCACGGCAAGACGCACGGCGCCAAAGGCGCGATGGGGCGAAGGCCGTGGCAGCACGGCTCATCCGCCTCCGTTGCTCCTTTTGACTTCACTCGTCCTCGTGGCGTCGGTGACCGGCGAGCGCGGCAAGACCGATCAGGGCCATCACCGTGAGCGGAGAGACGAAGGGCAAGAGGCCGCTGTCCTCGGCCACATCTTCTGCGGTTTGAGGCGCGCTCCCGGCGTCCGAGCCTTCACCCAAGCCAAGGTCCGACGTGTCGGCGCCCGCTTCTTGGAGCACGTCCACGAGTTCTGTCAGGTCGTGGTTTTCCACGTCCACGATGTCTTCCAGGTCGTCAAACTCCGCCATCTCTTGCTGAGCTTCTTGGGCCGGAACGCCCGTGATGTAGCGAATGCTGGCGAAGGTCAGGGGAAGTTCTTGACTGTAGCCGGTGGTCGAGGGCCCTGCAATGACGTAGCCGTTTTCCGATTCGTCCCATGCGTAAACGCCCACGCCAACAATGGTGGCGTGCTCGTTGCTCCACAGCGGAGCCCACATGCCGTCGACGTAGGGGAATTCAGGGGCCTCGTTCTCTGCAACGTTCTCAAACGTATCTTGCAGGTTTTCGCCAAAGGCTTGGAACACCTGATCAACCCCCGACTCGGCGAGCGCCTCAGCGATGGTTTGGACCTTGGAACTCACTTCGGGTCCCTCGCTGATGGTCGTGCAGCTTTCGTAGGTGTCGAACGGTTCACTCTGACCGTTCTGAACAAGATCGGCCCGGAGGCAGTAATCGCCCGGCCCGGAGATGTCAACGGTCGTCTCAATGTCAACGGTGGTTGAGTCCGCGAACATTTCACTTCCTTGGGCAACCGTTTGTTGAGCACCGTCGGTGGTGTCGACCACGTGCCAGTTGACCGTCACGTCGTTGTACGTGTTGTAATAGTGGCCGGCTTCCACGGAAGCCTGGAGTTGATTGTCTCCAGCGTCCTGAAGGTGCGTAGCGTGTTCGCGAATTTCCGGTCCGTTCCAAGAGCCGGAGCACCAGTTGTCGGCTTCGAGAGCGAGGGTCGTTCCGTCCGCCTCGGACAGGGTGGCGGATGCACACATGACGGTTTCACCGTAATCCATGGCCGGTGCGACCACATCGGAACGGTATTCGATGTCCCCTGCATCGACGTTGATTCGGGCATCGCACGCCCACGCAGCGCAGGCCATGATGTCTTCAGCGATGACCAAGGCGCCACCCTGCTCGTCGTTGAGGGTCGCGTCCAGCAGGTAGTAAAGAGCGTAGCCTTCGTCGCTCTGGTCGGTGCAGTCGAAACTGCCGTCGTTCAGCAAGGCATAGGAAATCGTTGTTTGGTAGTCGTCGCAGTAGAAGTACTGTGGATTGTCGGCGTCGTATTCATCGCCGCCGTCGTCGCAGTTGGCGACGCCGTCGTTGACCCACTGGAACGGGATCTGCTCGCCGTCGCAATAGTGCCAGTCGCCGTTGTTGTCAACGGGTTCGTCCGAGCCGTCGCCGCAGTCCTCCTGGTCGTCGTTCACCAACGCAAAC
>NZMN01000049.1 GCA_002694525.1 Methanobacteriota archaeon | reverse complement strand
TTGAGCAATTCCGGAAGTTCACGTCGTCTTGGGGGAAAGTTGCGCCAAATTGTCCATCGCAACCGAATCTCCGCTCGCCTTGCCGAGCGTTTCGACTGCCTGGGTCAACTGGCCAAGATTAAACATGGCCACTGCGGCGGTGTTGAGTCCTTTTGCGGAACCGGGCGTGCGGGCGTTGTGAACGTTCATGATGCCAAGCGCTTTCTCGGAGCGGCCGCTCTCGATGAGCGCTATGGCAAGATTGACCAGAACGTCGCCGTTGGTTGGGGCCTTCTTTGCTGCCTCTCGAAGGGCGAGGATGGAGGACTCAAATTGGGTCTCTGCGACCGTCGCTTGCTGCGCATCCCCGCCGTCCCTCATCGCCGTGGCACGCTGCAGAAGAGCGATGCCGTAGTTGTTGTAGACCTCAGCGTTGTTGGGCATGGTCGCAGCCATTCGCTGAAAAGCTCGCGCCGCCGCCGACCAGTCCGCCCGCTGAAGACCGCCAAAACCCTGGTCGAGCGCCTCCTGCATGTCTGCGGAGCCACCGACGTCGACCGTCAACGCCTGAGCCGAGTGAAGCCTCAAGTTGATGGAACGACCCACCGGTGAAGCGGGGGTCGCCTCGAGCGGCGAGTGAAACACGGTGGCAGGACTGTCGCTGGAATGATCGTAAACGACGACGTCATCGTCAAGGGACGAATATTCCATGTGGACCACCGTTGTGTCTTCGCCGTAGATTTCCTCGTAGTCGGGGATGGAAGCATCGATTTTCCAATAGTCGGGAACGGGTGGCTCGTCCTGAACCGGTGATTCCACCACGAGACGCGCCGACGTCAACCGAACCGGCTCCGTCGTGAGTTCTGTCTCGAGAGGTGCAGGTGGTTTGGGAAGAGGGGGTAAATCCTCCAGTGAAAACGATGGAAGCGAGGGTTCTGGAGCCGGGGCCTGCGGAGGTTCAACGCCTTGAGGTGGTTCATCGGCAGGCGTTGCTCCATCGACGTCTAATTCAGGTGTTCGCACGTCGTTTGGCTGCTGACGGGGTTCGGATGCGGAGGCCGGTGAAGATGGGTCCTGAACGCCCTGTGAAACGCTCGTTTCGTGCGCTGCATCCTCGGGCCGTTCATCGGAGGCTTCGAAGGGAATGCCCTCTGCGAAACTTCCGATGCCAAAGGGCAGTTGAGAATCGAAGGTGTTGGATTCACCTTGAAANCCAAACGGCAAACTACCGATGGGCTTGTTTGAAGGGGCGGACGGCTGAACNTCNCCCTCTTGGGGGGGTTCAATCCCTTCGAAATCGTACCACGCTGCGGCTGCATCGTCAAGGCCTGGAACCTCGGTGGGCAACGACTCACCCTCACCGTCCTCGAGGGACAGGTCCTTGCGGAGTTGACTTCCGCACGCTGGGCACGAGGTCCCCCCGAGAGACAGAACGCCGCAGATTTGACATTCGAACATCGGTCTGCCTCGTGANGTCCTCGTGCCGGAAGGACTTCAATTCAACGCAGGACTGAGTGCATTTACTCTTCTTCGCCACGAAGAATGACAATGACCTTGTCCTTGACCTCGACGACCATTTCTTCGATACCGTCCATTTCNTCATCGACCAGCGACTCNGCAAACGATTTGCCCTTGCTGCGGCCGCGTGCGAGTTGCCCGATGATGCTGAGNNTTGTGATTCCGACNAGGATGATCTTCACGTAGGTGCCGTTGTCCTCACCACCNACNATGTACACCAGCAGCATGTACAGCGAGACGATGAAGGTCGTGAGNATCATGATGGGAAACCCGGCTTTGAAGAACTCGTTGAACGATATGGGGTAGCCGGCTTCTTCCGACATCCCAGCGGTCACGACNTTCGCTGATGCACCGATGAGCGTGCCGTTTCCACCCAAGCAGGCACCAAAGGCCAGCGCCCAAATCAACGGACCNAGAAGGTAGTCTCCGAGGTTGTCGGCGATCTGTAGAACGATGGGGATCATCGTGGCCGTGTACGGGATGTTGTCNATGAACGCCGAAGCGACGGCTGAAACCCACAGAACGATCAGGATGGCTGCTGCCAGTCGGACGGTTTGGCCGTCCCCGGTGTCGCTACCNAAGAAGGCGATGGCTCGCTCGACGTATTCGCCGATGAAGGCAATAACGCCCATGTACTGCAGGGAGTGAACGAGCACGAACAGCCCGGCGAAAAACAGGAGGGTGGTCCACTCGACGTGGTGCAGCGGTTCCTCGAGCTCGTGCCGATCGGTTGCGAGAAGCATGATGACGGCTCCGACCAGTGCAATCCATGACACGGCGATGTGCGTGATTGGATGCAGGAAGAAGTTGAGAATGACCAGGACCAGAATGAAGCCGGCCACTTTGAGCATTTTCGGGTCCTTGATGCCGTACTTGGCTTCAAGTTCGGCCACATCTCGGATTCGGGAACCGGAGAACTCATCGGCGTAGTACCANTTGAGGAGCATGAAACTCGGCACGATGCACATCANAATTCCAGGTCCCATTTCGATGATGAAGTCGTTGAAGGTCACNCCGTAGTCCGACATGTAAGCGTACTTACCGTCCTCGGCGGATGCGATTTTTGCCGGTGAAAGACCGGAACCGATCATGATGTTGGGCGGATCNCCAATCATCGTGGCAGCACCCCCGATGTTGGANAACAGAACCTCCGAAATCAACAGCGGTATGGGCTTAATGTCCAGAACCTTGGCGAGTTGAATCGTNACCGGCGTGAGCAGCAGCATGGTGGTGACGTTGTCGAGGAAAGCCGACAGCACGGCGGTGACCGAGCACAAAATCACCACGAGGGTCCAAATCGATCCGCCGCTTTTTTTGTACGACAAGACGGCGAAGTACTCGAACACACCGGTGTTGGAGAGAATCCCCACCATGACCATCATGCCCAGCAACAACCCGATGGTTTCCCAATCGATCATCGTGGTGACTTCAGCCAAGGTGAGCGTATCGCCCGTGTCGTANTAGTTCAGGGCAAGCATGGCGACAACGCCGCCGACGGCAGCCGCCAGGGTCCGGTGGACCGTCTCAAAAATAATCAGGACGTAGACGGCGATGAGAATGGCGAGGCCGACGTAAACGGCCTGGGTTTCCAGTCCGTCTTTGATGTGGATCTCAAGGCCAATACCGCCNCCTCCTCCTGCTTGGGAGGGGTTGGCAACCATCATTGCNCCGATGAACATGAGCAATCCGAAGGCAATTTGTCGACTGCGATTGGTAAAGAGATGAGCGTTGATGGACAAGCCTCCTGATTTGGTGGGGTTCAAGACCACCTTTGACCCTTTGCTTCGTCTTGAGTTATCTGCGCCATAAAACACCGATGTTTCCTCGTTGCAGCACCACAGCAGAGCCGGTGTTCTCAGCAATGAATTCCCAGACTTCCTTTCGTTGCTCCCGCTCGAACAAACCCTTGTTCACCTTGATTTTCACGAGGTCGCGAGTCCGAAGTTGCTGACGTATTTCCTCCAGCACCGTCTCGCTCAAACCCGCCTTTCCGATGCGGACGCTCGGACGAAATTCTCGAGATGTTGCTTGGCGCATGATGTGAGCTGGGACGTCCATCCTTCATCGCCCCCCGTTGCGATTCCGGTGGTGTTTTGGACCACCTCCGAATCGGCGAACACTCCCGCACGTAAGGCAGGTCTTGATGCGTTGCCCGTGTTTGATTCGGACCCGGAATCCACTTGACGAGACGAGTGGAGCCCAGCACTTTCGGCACACCAGTTCCTTGCTCTCAGCGGGAAGGGGAAGTCGATGTCGCTGGGAGGTTTTGAGCACGTGGACCGCTGCGCTGTGCACCACCTCTTGAGGGTGTTCTGCGGCGCTCAAAAGCACGTTGGAAAGGTGCTCTTGCGCACGTAGCGCCGCCTGCCGGCGTTGCTCTTTCTTTGCCGTTCGGGCCTTGCGTTTGCGACCCAATCGACCACCTCAGTTCAGCACGGCCAGCAAATCGGTTGTGATCTCGTCGATGGCTCGATCGCCGTCAACACGGTGGAAGACGCCTCGTGCCTCGTACCACGTCGCAAGGGGTGAGGTTTGTTGGTGGTATGCATCCAAGCGATTGAGCACGGTGTTTTCGTTGTCGTCTGCGCGTCGCTTCTCAAGGTAGTTTCCGCAGGAACACCCTGCGGCCGGAACAGGGTTGAACGTGTCGTGATAAACAGCACCGCAATTTCCGCACGTCGCCCGACCGCAGATGCGCTCAACGATGCGCTCGTCGGGGACGTCAATGGCAAGGACATGAGAGATTTCGGTCATTTCGCTGAGGGCGATGGCCTGTGGAACGGTTCGGGGAAAACCGTCAAACATCACACCGTTGACAGCATCCTTCTCTTGGATGCGGTCGCGAATCAACGCCAGGATCACTTCATCGGGCACCAGCTCTCCGCGTTCCATGTAGCCCTTGGCCTCGAGTCCAACGGGCGTACCGGCCTTCACCGCCGCCCTCAACATGTCCCCGGTCGACACTTGCGGTAGCCCGGTTTGGTCCATGATGCGTTGCGCNTGGGTGCCTTTTCCTGCCCCGGGCGGACCAAACAAAACAATGCTGCCCATGGTGGCTCCACCGCCTTCTCCCTTTCAATCTTGATGAATCATCCCTGACGCTTCAGCCACTCGTGTCCGTAATGGTTCCACTGCTCCATGGTCCATCCCGAGGGGAGGCCACCGGGCGGTAGCGGTGGNCCTTGTGCTGGTACCGGTGCNGGTGCGGGCNCCGGCGTTGGTTGGGCGTTCGGTGCGGGGGTTGGAACCGGCAGAGGCAGCGTTGGCAACGGTTTGGCTTGACTTGGAGGCATGCCTGCAGGCGGCATGCCTGCGGGCAACCGTCGAGNGGTGATTCCGGTGGATGGAGGCATGCCAGTGGGTGGTAACCCCTTGGGTACGGCGGCCGGAACCGCTGGGAGGTCCATCGACTGCATGATGGCCTTGGCGATTTCTTCATCGCTCACTTCGCCGCTTGTGAGGTCGTCCACGGCCGTNCCCANATCGAGCGCTTGATCGCGCCGTTCACCGAGNACATCGGGGTTGGCATGCGTGTTGGGNGCAACAAGCGANGCGCCGTCATCGTCCAGTTCACCCGAGGNTTTCATGCGNCGGGCAAGCACAATTCCACCCACCAGCAAGACAGCCACCAAGGCACCACTGACGGCGGGCGGCAAAACGTTGAACAGGCCCGAGGAGCCGGTGGAGAGTTCAACGCTTACGTCGCGTTCAATGCTGGAAACCAGCACGCCATCGGANGTCAAATTGAGGGACAAGCGAGCACNGCCTCGCTCAACGTNTTCAGCCGGTGTGAGCGTGACCTCAACTTGGATGGATTCTCCGACCGCAAGGCCGGCGATGGTGTTCGGTTCAACCNTCACCGTCCAGTCCGTTCGANCCCCATCGTCGTCATCCAGTACGACGCCGGAAAGATCGNCGTCCAACGGCGTGTTGCCGTCGTTTCGGACAACAAAAATCTCGGTNCGGCCNTCGTCTCTGGAAATGCTCTGCAGAACACCGGGGCTTTCGTTGAGCGCNGTGAGATTGCCGAAGGANGACGAAAGCACCCCAACGGTGATGNTTTCTGTTGCCTCAACAAAACGGCCGGTGTTTGAGGCGTTGACCTTGATGAGGATTTCAAACGCTGAGGTTGAAATCTCTGCTTGTGGTGGAGGAATCAATCCAAATCGAACGGTTTTTTCTTCACGCGGCTCGAGGTAAACGATGGGGTTGACAAATCCGACCGACCAACCGTCGGGGGCAAGCCCGTGCGTCCATTCCAGTCCGAGGTTCGTGTTGCCTGTGTTTCGGACGACAAATTCGCCGTACGAGAAGGCTTCAGCGATGACGGTGTCAATTCGGTTGTTNTCGGGCGGCGTGAGACGAACACCGAGTTCATCNTTGACCACCAATGTGGTGATGTTCTGTCGGAAGTTCGACTGACTTCGTTCGGTCCGAATCGTGAACCCGTTGCTGTCCCCTTCNTCCGCAGTGAGTGGAACACCAAAGATGAACTGCACGTCGGTGGTCTGCCCGGGACCGAGCTTCAACGANATNCGTCGTGAGTCCTGNTCGTCGCCGTGTGAAACTTGAATCGCCCACTGGGGGTTGTCCGGAAGAATGGATACGTCCAGGTCAATTTCGATGTTGCCCGTGTTTTCAACGGTCATGTTCATGTGGACCTGCTCGCCGCTGTCAACCGCCACATCCGAGGCGAGGTGGTTGGGACCAACCGGACCGTCGTCGTCCTTGAGATGGACATCGAACGATTCCTGGGCAAGAACCGTGATGGTCACGGTTTCGGTGAANTTCATCGAGGCATCGGTAAACGANGTCACGTAGCAGGTAACCGTGTCCGTATCGCCAGCCGCCGGCAGTCCGTTCGCCACGAGCGGGACATAGACTCGAACCGACATCGGGAGATACTCCAAGATGTTGAGCGGCTCAAAGTCAAGTTGCGAGGAGTTCGAGGTGCCCAGCATCACCTGCCAGCGTTGCTCCGAGAGGCAGTCNATGCTGTACTGCGCAGGGGCGTTTCCGGTGTTTCGTACCGAGATGGANAACACGCTTGACTGTCCGGGAACGGCTTGCAGTCCTGAAGTTCCTGCCGCAACGACCTGAACCTGATCGAGTTGTTCGACCTCAATGGTGATGCGTTGGGTGTGGGAAACGGTCGGTTGGTACTCGTATCGAGCCGTGAGTTCAAGCACGTAGGTNCCTGCACGAACGTATCGAGGGTTGGCCGGGTCCGTGGTCAAGTCGGCGTCGATGTCTTCCAATCGCAAATTGATGGATTTGTTGGCGTCGTCGGAGCCTTGTGCGGTGAGGGTNAAGGTCGTTGNCTCGTNAAACGTCCGCGTCCAGAGGTCCGGGCTGGGCAGGAAGAAATTGTCGCGGCCGGGAACCGGGATTTGCACCATGGTCGCNGAGAGGACCACGGATTGATTGCCCGTTCCTTCGTGAAGCACGGACAGCGGTACGTCAATACCGGAATCGTTCCGTACGTCGAGCGTCATCATCGCGTTGGCCGTTCGCTGCTCNCNCGNNACNGGCACGGTTCCGTCNTCGTTGTTGACCACCACGCGCACACCGAGGGCCATAACCTCGACGTCTTGCGTCCAAACGTTGTTGTTCGTGCCGACCGTCCCGTCGTTCATCTCGGGAACGGCGTTTCCGGTGTCAACGGACAACCGGAGTTGATGCACGCCGGTCGTGGCAAACTGATGAAAAATGGTGGTGGAATCGATGGCACCAGGTGCGAGGGCTGGCCGGGTTGCTGTGGCAAGAACGGTTTGCGTCGTGAGGTCCTCGAGCAGAACGTCAAACGACGGGGTGGTGCTNGTACCCTGATTGACCCACGCGAGGCGAATAGAAATCAAATCGTCTTTGAGAGGGTTCTCNGAGGAAGGCAAAATGCTGCCGTCAAACACCGCCANNTCGGCTTGGGGCGTCGGACTGGCCACGGCGCTCATGATCAAGGCAAAATCCTGCTGGGTTCCTCCACGATGCAACACTTTGAGCACGTAGTTTGCGGTGCCCGCCGGAAGCACGCCGGGTGCTACTCGCAACCGTTCAACGTTGTTGAGGTCGTCCGCCGTCCCTCCCGTCGTGGTGAATCCGTTGGAGAAATCGTTGCCCAACCATTCGGTTCCATCCGGACCGACCAGGACAAGATCGAGGTTGTTGACCAAGCGAGACTCCGATTGAGCGGCCAGTGCGCTGCCCGCCTCGTCCGTCCAGGCCAGCGTNACGTCNAAGCCGTGCGANGGGTCCAAAGCGAACGAGTACAGCAANCCAAACCCTGGAGAGAGCACCTTTTTGTCGTCCACNAACGTATCGAGAGCGGTGGTTCCGTCCATGGGCAACACNGTGCGTTCAAGGTTTACTTCGCCCCAACCCTCTGCGGCGTTGGGNACATCGGGCANGCCNAAATCTCGGGCACCGTTGATCATCGCTGCCTTGACCANNGCGCTTGANGGNGAAGAGACNCCGACTTGTTCGCGNATGAATTCNCGCGTCAAACCGGCTACACCGGACGCAACGGCGGTTGCTTGAGAGGTNCCGCTGAGGGTCATGTAGTAGGCGTTGCCGTCGGCGTGGGTTCCTGNGAGGCACGAGGGACCCGCTGGGTTTTCCGCTTCTTCCGCCAACCCCGAACANATGCCCACTCCGGGCGCAACCANATCGGGCTTAATTCGNCCGTCGGCGCTTGGCCCNAGCGANGAGAAATTGACGACNGAACCCAGNGCNGGGGTNCCGGTGGCACCGGTGGTGGATGCGCCGATGGCGATGACGTTCTTCCCGGTGGCGGGCGATGATACCTGNGAGGGACCAAACGCCCCNCGGTCGCCNACCGAAAANACGGGTGTCAAATCCTTCCGGTCGTGGACGAAGGTNTCNACCGANCGCGCATCGGCGGTGTANTGTCCGTAATTTCCGTTCAAGCCCCAAGCGTTCACGGAAATACGAGCGGTCATTTGTTCTGCATCGCGCAGCATGTCGTAGATCGACCCNATGCGTCCAAACGTTCCCGTNGGATCGTGCTCGAGGGCGTACATGACCAGATTGGCAGCGGGTGCGACGCCGCGAGCGTTCGAATCACCCGTCCCGTCTCCGAGTACGGACACAGCGATGTGGGTGCCGTGACCGCTGTTGCGATCGGCGGGCGAGGGATCCAGCCCAAATTGCGTGTTCGTTGACGCGACACGTCCAACCAAATCGGGGTGGTTCTGGTCCAAACCGGTGTCGGCGATGGCGATCATTTCACCCGAGCCGTTGAGGGTAAAGCTGGCGTTGTTGGCCACGGCTTGAACCCCCGCAATGCTCCATGCAAGCGCATTGTGAACCCGAAGTTCCGATGCAGGTTCTGTCCAAAGGATGCGCCCGTCGTGGGCGAGGTGTTGGACCAGCGTCCGAGCCTGACTCGGGTCGACCGCTGCGAGGCACATCCATGCATCGCAGGAGGCTTCTTCGGCCCCGAACCGGACCATGTCCGTGGCCAGTGCCGCGTAGCCTCCAACACCGAGATCGGGGGTTGGAACAACGGCCAGAGCCGGTGCACGGGCGGGCTGGTACAGCAATTCTGGAGACACCCGCCAGCCCGGTTGAAGTTCTCCGACCCAGCGCACCCCGTCTTCAGCACGGAGTTCATCCATCCCCGACGGGCCGTTTTCGGGCAAACGGACGAGCCAGCCCTCGTCGTGGACCACGTCAAGGACGGTCAGGTCGTGCTGCTTGACAAGGGCGTCGAGCAGGTTTCCATCGGCTCGGTCGAGTTGGATGAGAACCATGCCTGTGTACGACGCATCGTGGAGGCGCGTGAACGACGTGGGGACCTCTGGACCATCGCCCAGAAGGGGGTCGAACGACCCGGATGCCAAACGAAGAACACCGCTGGACGGTGCCATCTCGACGGCAACCTGGACGGCGCTCGGCATCAGGTGCCAATGACTGGCTGCGGTCGCCAGACGCTCCGCCTCGGAAACGGTGACGGGTTCGTGGGTTCGGTCGATGGAGGCCTCAGCCTCATCGTTGGCCTGAGCGAGCGCCGAGAGCGGTGCGGAGACCAGCAGGAACAACACGAGCATGAGCGAGGCTCGCAATCGCATGACGTTCGGATTCAACCCGGGCTTTTGAATCAACCTCTTTGCTGTGTTGCCACGGCAGGATGGTGCAACTCACAAACCGTTGTACGCAGAGATGGCGGCGTCCGTTTTTGCGACGGAGGCTNGCCAGTCGGTTTCCGNGCCCATCAAGGCTCGAATGGCGTCGACGTTTTCNGGGATAACGTCCGATTCTTGGTGGATGGCTTGAAAGTAATACAGGGTGTTGCCGTCAAGTTTCACACCGTCTTCCCAAACGAAGATCTCGTGCAAGTCGCCCCACTTGCGACCGATGTCTCGAGCATACTCCATCACTTCCGCAGTGGTGGTGATGTTCGTCTCAGCACCGTTCATGATGATGATTCGGGGGTGTTTTGCCCACAGATCAAGCACGCTCTGGGTGGTGAGGCCGTGGCCCTCGGGCAGGAATGCAACGATGGAATGACAGTGCATCAACGTCGTCGGTACCGCAACGGCCATGGAGTTGATGTCAATCTCCGGCTTGACCGTCATCACGTCGGGCCCGTGATGAGACGGGACTTTCAGAACGGGTTTGATGGCGTTGATGGGCCCCTTTTTCGAATCTCCGGGATCCGCTGCACGACGAATCATGGTGCACTCAACGGTCAACGAACCACAATGCTCGAAAAGCGGCACCAAGGTTCGGGACAGCCCGGTCGTGTTGCAGGACACGACGCGCGTNCCNAGAGCGTTGAGGTTTTGCGCNTGGTTCGCCGATGAGGTGTANGACATGCCCGCCATNTCGTGCTTCTCACCGCCCTGGAAAATGTACTTCACACCGGCCTTGAGGTAGGCTTCTTTGTTTGCGGCACCCACCTTTCCGGGCGAGCAATCCACGACCACATCGGCCACGGCAAGAAGATCGTCAAGTCCACCGTGGCAGGTGTAGCCTGCGGGTTGGAAGGCGGCAATTTTCGCTGCATCGTTGTAGGTGCAGTACAGAGGGTAGCCCTTTCTGACGGCCAAATCGCAGCCGAACGACGGGCGGGTTTTGGTCACGCCGATGATCTCCATGTCGTCNTGNGCGTCCACCGCGTCCGCCACGCGCTTTCCGATTGTTCCGTATCCGTTGATGGCGACTTTGATGGTCATGNGCTTCTCCGTTTGGTGCTCACCAAGGCCGTCAATAAAGGCTTCTTCAGGGCTGACGATTCCCGCGAACCGGGCAAACCAACAGCGCCGGACCGTACCAACAGCAGTCTATTTGTGGGGGGGATGCGACCAAGCGGTATGGCGGATGTCTCCGAGGTCGTCCAGCGGTCGATGAGCATCAACGAAAAACTGGGCCCACGCTTGATTGCAGCCGCCGAGCAGAACGCCATTTTGCGAATNGGTTGGACCAACGCAGGCGACCCNGTCCCCAAAAACGGAGAGTTGGGGCTGTGCCCNGCCCTCCCTGANGGTGCTCGATTGCGTGCGCTGGGCGTCCTCGGTTCGTGGGTTGCTTCGTTTGGCAGAGGTGGCTCGTTCACGCTTCAGGGGGACGCAGGCAGCTACCTCGGAGCTGCGAATCAGGGAACCACCGTCGTCTGCGAACGAATGGCAGGCCACTTTGTCGGCTACCGAATGGCCTCAGGAACCATCACC
This sequence comes from Methanobacteriota archaeon, assembly GCA_002694525.1. Taxonomy (GTDB): domain Archaea; phylum Thermoplasmatota; class Poseidoniia; order Poseidoniales; family Poseidoniaceae; genus Poseidonia. Next base: position 19,132 of record NZMN01000049.1, on the reverse strand, counting down.
GTCATGGACGGNTGNGGCGACGACGCTGGAGCCGAAATGACGGGCGGCCACCTGTTTGTTCGAGGCGCAGCCGGTGCCCGCATTGGTGGCGGCATGGAAGACGGTTTGATCGTCGTCCACGGCGACGTTGGTCCCGACCCCGGAGCGGGCATGAAAGGCGGGCGAATCGTGGTCAACGGCCGCTGTCCTTCTCCGCCGCCCGGTGTGCTCCTCCGACCGTTGACCAAGAAAGAACTCGGCGACATCAACAGCATCCTCGAAGATGAGAGCATGCACGTGCCNTCGGATGCCGTCTGTCTCACACCTCAAGAGGGGCTCCACATCGAGAGCACCGGTTTTTCGGTGTCNAGCGACGACCTCTCCAGCATCGGGNTGACCGGCGACGGACAGCAACTTCGCCCCTACCAAACCGTTGACACGGTGGCCTTGATCGGTCTGTCCGAAGAGGTGCAATCCCTTGCCCTCCCGCTTCCGCTTCTGCCGTGTCTGGCGACGGGTGANACCATGACGCCGAGCAAAAAGGCCGACGAGACAATTCACANCGTCCTGAATCGACACCCAGCGTTGGTGGCTGAACACCCACGTGCCGTCGATGTGCTGCTCGTGGANCGCAACAATTTGACGGCTGTTCCNGAAGCCCTNTCAGGCGCCGGAGGTTTTGCCATCGANTTGGAGCGCTTACCGCCGATGGACGCCGAGCAACTCGACGGGTTNCTCGTCGCACTGCGATCGATGGCCACTGAAAACGCNCCGGCGGTGCTGGTCGATGCAATCGGTCGCGTCCAGGCCCTTCACGCACGGGCGGCTCACCACCGCCTCGACCTTGCCATCGCTCGCATCGAAGACGGCTCGGGTATTTCGGAGGCCGCTGCCCTCCCACTGACGGGTCGCTCCAAGAAGGAACATCTGACCGGAGAAACCGTCCAAACCGGCTTCCTTCTCGGTTTTGCNGCGAGCGGACACGACNTGGCCGTGTTGATGGCTTCGGGTGTTGACATCGTGAGTTGCGCNGCGCCCATGGCCGATACGGAGGACATCGCCTACTGGCTCCAAGGGACTCAAGAAGACCTTGCAAGTGAACTTCGACGCATCGGATTGACCAGCATTGACATGCTTGAGCGNAAACACCTGAGGGCGNTGAACCACGAAACCGCTNCCGTCAGTGGACTTCGTCTGGCGGGGTACGAACGACCGCTCCCCCACTGGTTTGCGAGGTGAAGAACGTGCCAACCATCTCCGTGCAACAGTCNTTGCTCCGCACACTGATGGAAGCCCAGGGCTTCGTTCACNACATCGAGCAGGTCAACGACGAACTGCCCCTCCTTGGAACGGACATTGATGCATGCACCGAAGAACAACTCGACATCGANATTTTCCCCGACCGGCCGGATCTGTTGAGCGGTGAAACCTTGGCGTTTGCCATGGCGAATTTTCTGCACGGTGCACCGGCCCGCCCCGACATGGACGTCCAGCCCAGTGGCATCACCATGAAGGTGGACTCGAGCCTTCGCGACGTCCGTCCCGTCATCCTTGGCGCTGTNGTCAGAGGGGTGTCTCTCCCCGACGACAGCGNGGGTTGCGAGGCGTTCATCAAGGGGTTGATGGATCACCAGGAAAAGCTCCACTTCGCACTGGGGCGGCGACGCCAACGCGCCTCCATCGGTGTGCACGACCTGGCCCGCCTCGCACCCCCGTTCCACGTCAAGACGGTGGGTGAAAAGCACGCTTTTGTGCCGCTCGCTCGCGAGGAAAGCATGACGATTGCCGACATCCTCACGCAGCATCCCAAAGGCATCGAGTACGCCGGACTGTTGGNCGACANGACCAGCTACCCGCTGATCGTGGATGCTGACGNTGCGGTCTTGTCCTTTCCACCCATCATCAACGGCGACCACACCACGGTCACCCACNACACCCGAGATTTCTTCATCGACGTGACGGGGTGGGACGAACGCGCCTGCGAAGCATCCCTCATGCTTGTCTGCCTGCAGCTGATTCAGTGGGGCGGTCAAGTGGAATCCGTTGAAATCACGACCTGCGAGGGGGACCGCATCGTCTCACCGATTGGAACCGGGAAAACGCACGTTGTTCCAGAGGAACTCGTTCAAAACCTGCTCGGGCGCGCCTTCACGGACGACGAACTTCAGGTTGCTGTTCAGCGGATGGGCGGACGATTTGAAGGCCGTCAGCCTGCACCAAACGATGCTCCGGACCATTCGACAAGCATGGCCGTCGCCCGTGCGGGAACATCGGAATTGNTGTTCACCATGCCNCGNTGGCGTTTTGATTTGCTTCACCCCGTTGACATGGTCGAAGAACTCGCCATCGGCCACGGCTACGANGACCTTGGAACCGACGTNCCAAAAGCGACGCTGACTGCGCAACCACGAACCGACCACCATCTACGACGTCGCCTTCGAGCATCCATGGAAGGCATGGGCATNATGCAAATTCAATCGTTGACGCTTTCGAACATGGACGACCAATTTGTGCGCATGCGATGGAAACCGAACCACGCAGTCACCACCATCACAAACCCCATCACCGTGGACCACACCGTTCTGCGACAACACCTGATGCCNGGGCTGTTGAAGTTGCTNGCCAGCAATCGACATCACGACCTGCCGCAGTCGGTTTACGAACTTGGAGCGGTGGTTCGCGACCACCGCAACGCCGACCGTTTGGCGTTTCTAACCGCAGAGCGAAGCGGAGGATTTGCTGCCGTTCGGGGTCGCGTCCAAGCGTTCTGCAACGACCTGGGGGTCAGCGATTGGGTGGCTGAACCGCTCCCTGCTGGGGAAGGCCCGTGGCTTGCCGGACGAGGTGCGAANCTCCTCATCAACGGATCGTGGGTCGGATGCTTTGGTGAACTCGACCCCGCCGTCTCCTCCGCTTTCGACTTGCGNGTTCCTCTCAACGGAGCTGAATTCGACGTCAACGCCCTGATGAATGCGGTGGTCGACCCGGTTTGAGGGTTGTTGATGTGCGGTCGATTCAGCCTGTTCACGCCCGTTCATGAAACGGCGTTGGAAACCCAAACGGAACCGCTTTCGGACCTGACGCCCTTTGAACCGTCGTGGAACGTTGCTCCTCAGAGCCTCATTCCCGTTGCGACCCAAACCGGTGTTAACGGTGAGGAAAACGTNCCTCGACATTTTCGACTNATGCGTTGGGGGTTGCGTCCCTCATGGGCAAAGGCGTCCCACAGAGAACCCATCAACGCCCGAGTGGAAACACTGGATGAGAAACCNATGTTCCGGTCAGCAGCACGTCATCGNAGGGGATTTGTTCCCGCTGATGGTTGGTTTGAGTGGATGACCACACCCCAAGGAAAAACACCGTGGTACCACCGACGGAGTGATGGCAAACCCTGCTTTTTTGCGGTGATTTGGGAACGATGGTCAACGGAGGATGAACATCTTGAATCGTGCGTTGTTCTGACNCAGGCGGCCAACGACGACTGCANGGATGTTCACGATCGAATGCCGGTGATTCTCGACACCGATGCCGTTTCCCCTTGGCTTGACCACGGTGCCCTGCCTGCAGGGCTGAGNAGCGGCACGGTTGACCGCCACCCTGTGGGCCGTGCGGTCAACAAGGCGAGCGAAGACCATCCGGGACTGATTCGACCCATTCCGCGGTTGTTCGATCAGGAATACGGTGTGTAGGTTCCGTCCTCACGTTTCGTATGTGGAGTGGAATCGAAGGAGCCGTCCTCCATTTGTNTGTAGTGGTATCCATCGGTGTGATGGACCCAGGTGTGGGTTGCCGGCGAAGCGGCCACCTCAGCAGGCGAGGCTTTGGGCGAGGCATTCGTTTCTCCGGTTGCGCCGTCGTAGAGAACCGACTGATCCGTGGCGGCGTTGACCTCTTCGGANCCACCTCCAAACANNGCCAAGGCATCTTTGTAGGCGGCCTNGTCGTTGGTCACCGATGCGCGAACGTNCGGGTCCTCGCCTCGTCTGTAGACCGTGGGGGCCGGTGGTGCTTCGGAGACCTGAGCAACCTCCTGCTTCTTCTTGAAGGGCCAAAACGGTGGCATGACTCGACCAATCCACCAAACCACAAGAAGTCTGCGCCGTTGCGTCGTTCAACAAAGGGAGCCATTGATAGAGGATAACGAAGACCATCCAGCATGCGGTGGTTGCTTCTCCTCACGGTGATTCTCCTCCCGTTTTTGTCGCCGCTGGGAGCAACATCCGCTGAACCGTCGCCAAGGAACCAGCAGAGCATCGAATGCACNGCACCTGAGGAACTCATCGTCCATCGNGACGAAACGGCTCAAACCTACATCACCGTCCACAACCAGGCGGACAGAAATCAAGACATCACCGTGCAGTCGCTCANCGTTCCTGAACCGCTGACAACGGTCGGCTTGCCCTCAAATCAGGTCCTCGTTCCCAACCACCTCAAGCANTTCCCGTTCGGCATCCGTGCCGCTGCAGACGCAGCCTATCAGAACCTCACGATCACGTTCTCTGTCACCAGCGACATGGACCCTNCGATCAACGAAACCGTCAGTCTCCGCGTGACCATTGCACCGCGCTCGGACCTCAAGTTCGGGGTGGACGACCTCGCATCGTTCACCGTGGATGAGTTGGTGCGAACATCGGTGGCGGTCAACATCACCAACAACGCCAGTTATTCCGACGACATCAGCTTCTCCCTGTACACCTCCTCGTCGTGGGTGTGGGGTTGGACCATGGCCGACACCGACGGGGCATACGCTTACTCAACCGTTGCGCCCGGTGGCCTCTCCTACGTTTATCTCTGGGTGGACGTCCCGGCCGTAACCAACGGCGCTCCGCTGGCTCAGACGGGACCNCGATTCACCCTTTCAGCCATCTCCGGACTCGACAAGGCTGTTACAACATGGAGTTTNGATCTCCTGATGAACGAAAAGAAAAACGTCAGCATCGACGCCATGGAGTCGTCNCTCACCCTTGCGCCCAACCAAGACGGTCGAGTCAACGCCGTGGTTCGCAACACGGGAAACACCCCCAACACCCTGAACATCACCCTCCAAGGGTTGAACCCCGATGAAACCCCGCTCGNTGGCGTGCCCGCCTCGGACCGATTCAACAGCGACGGCTGGGTCGTCGCCTTGTTCGGTGGACTGGAGAACGTCGTGTTGCAGCCCAATGAATCGCGATTCATCGAGATCGGATTCCAATCGCCCAATGAATTCCAAGGAGAGATGCACGTTGAACTTCGCGTGTTCGCCGAGGGGGCGCGCNCCGACCAGCGCGTNGCGCGAACCTTTGCCGTCATCGAGCGTGTTTCGGCGGCCGAGGCNACGATGGACNCCGAACGCTGCGCAACCGTTGCGCCCGGCAGCGAATGCGAGGTTGAAATCACCGTGCAAAACACCGGNAANGCCTACACCACGCTGGTTCTGCGGGANNAATCCACCACCGGTGGTTTTGACGTCGTCGTGCCCGAGGCAGGTCTCCTTGTGCAACCGGGTGAACGCAAAACCTTCCCGCCCGTCGTNTTCAGNGCGCCCGTGGATGTCCCGGCGTACAGCCTCGGTGCGTCCACCCTCGAAGTGATCGACGACGCGGGGGCTGTGGTCGATGNGGTCGAAGCGTCGTTCACGATCGCACCGGTCGTCAACTGGACGTTCGAGGTCATCGAAGAGCAGGTGAGCGTTCAAGGCCGACTTTCCATCGCTGTGGAAGTGCANAATGAAGGCAACGCCCCCGACGGACTCGTGGTTCAACTGCGGTCCAGCCACGCAGTGGACATGGGGTTCATTCCGCCGGACACCGCCATCTACGAAGCGGGCGTGGAACATCCGCGCTCGTTTGAAATCAACGACCTCCCACCGCAATCAAGTTTCACGATTCAGGCCTGGGTCCAACTTCCACAGAACGAGGCCAACAACGGAACGGTCTACATCAACACCACCGTGCAATCGAAACTCGCACCGGACACGCTGTTCGTGCACACGAGCACCGGTGACTACCTCGGTGAACCATGGCATNCCAGCGCCGACGAAGATNNANGCATNGACTGGAGNGGNGTNGCCTCCACAGNGGTGCTGTACGTGAAAGCATGGGCNGGCGTGATCCTGAGCGTGGCGCTGGCGTCGCTCATCATNTACAAGGCTGTGATCGACNGGCAGCGTCGTCAAGAGCGTGCNGCAACNCTGCCGTATCAGGAGGTTGGTGAGACCGCAGAGGACTGGATGAGTCGATATCAGGACGACCAANCGGNGCAGCCTGCNCCGGTCGANACACCGACGGTNAGCGTNTCAAACGAGACGTACCAGGCGATGTTTCGCCACCAACACGGCTCGGCGCCCCCAGCACAACCCGCTGTGGAGCCAGCGTTGGTTTCCGCAGCCAACAGCGTGCTGGACAAAGGTNCCGNATCNCAGCCCTCCGTTGNTGTGTCCGAGCGCGTCCACGAACCACCGTCGCCNAAGGAGGCNCNGNCGCCNCCGGTCGACGACCTGGAATTTTGAGATGAGCGCATGTTGGTGGGTCTTGACGAAGCTGGACGCGGCCCGGTGTTGGGGCCGCTGGTCATCGGCATNTGTGCTGTGCCGGAAAACGATGAACAGGTCCTCACGAGGAGGGGTGTGAAGGATTCAAAGGACCTCTCGGCGACCAAACGCAGCCAACTCGAAACGTGGTTTAACGAGCAATGCGAGGCGAAGGGGTGGTACGGAACCACCGTCTCCATTCCACCCGGACGCATTGATCNTGCTTTGCAGGACCAAGGCTTGAACTGGCTGGAAGTTGAAGGGTTCCGAGAAGCACTGAACCGTTTGCCTCAGCGACTCAACGCCACCGTCATCGCCGATGCTTGCGACGTCAATGCCGGGCGGTTTACCGAGCGAATCGCAACGGGCGTTGAGCAGTGGCCTTGGCCCGGGAGTTCCATGCGNTCTGAGCACAAAGCCGACCAAAACCACCCGGTNGTGGCCATGGCCAGCATCCTCGCCAANGAAGAACGCGATCGGAGCCTCCGGGCACTCTCACAAAAGGTCGGTTTNGANGTTGGCTCCGGATACCCCAGCGACCCCATNACGAANAAGTCCCTCCACCGTTTGGTGCTTCAGTCCGGAATNGATGAAGACGTTCGATGGGGTTGGGCGACGGTGGAGCGATTCTGGTCCAAACACCGAAGCGGTGATGTCCCTGTCCGAGGCCGAGCACGCACCGAGCAACAACGGTTGTTTCAGTCGGAATGAATCACGCATTTCTTGAAGGTGAGATGACAGCGGGAGACGAGTGCCATGGATTGGGAACCGGATGCAGCGACNCACGACTTGATTCGNCACGTGGCCCTCCAAAACGCACTCGAATACGAGGGGAAAGCCGCCGTCGGGTCGGTCATCGGTCGCATCATGGCCATGCGCGGCGACCTGAGGCAACACGGGAAGGNCGTTACCGGCCTTGTGGCTCAGGAAGTGGGTAAAGCGAACACCTTAGCCTCCACGGAAGGCATGGACGCCGTCCGCTCCGTGCTTGAAGACGAAGCGCCCCACCTCCTCGAAAANCGAGAAGTGAAGGCTCGCCGGGAGGGATTGCCCGAGCTGAAAAACGCCGAGAAAGGCAACGTCGTGCTGAGGTTTGCTCCCAACCCAAACGGCCCGCTTTCGTTTGGCCATGCCAGGGGCTTGGTGATCAACAGCGCCTTCCGAGCGATGTACGACGGTGAATTCATTCTGCGGTTTGACGACACGGACACCAAAGTCAAGCCGCCCCTGTTGGAAGCCTACGAACGCATTGAGGAAGAAACAACGTGGTTGATTGGACGNAAACCCGACCGGGTCGTGATTGCATCGGATCGAATCGACCTCTATCATCAGCACGCCACCGAAATGGTCGAACAGGGCTTTGGCTACGTTTGTAGGTGCACGGCTGATGCCTTCAAGGAGTTCAGAACATCGAAAACCAATTGCCCGTGCCGCTCTCAAAACGTCCAGGACAACCTCGTGCTGTGGAAACGCATGTTGGACGGGAAATTCAAACCCGGNGAGGCCGTCGTTCGCGTCAAAACGGACATGTCCCTGAAGAANCCGGCCTTGAGGGANTGGCCTGCCCTCCGTATNCAGGANACAACAGCGCACCCGCACCCGCGACCGGAGGTCGGCTCCAAGCACGTGGTCTGGCCGCTGCTTGATTTTCAAAGCGCCGTNGAAGACCACCTCCAAGGTGTTACGCACATCGTCCGTGGAAAAGACCTCATGGACTCCACGAGGAAGCAGACCTTGCTGTACGAACACTTTGGCTGGACGTACCCAGAAACGATGTACTGGGGACGAGTTAAAGTTCACGAATGGGGAGGATTTTCCACGTCGCAGATGCGAACCGACATTGAGGCAGGTCGCTACACGGGTTGGGACGACCCGCGTCTGCCNACCCTTGCGGGCCTGCGCAATCGCGGCATTCAAGCGGAAGCACTGCGGAACTTCTGGACCGAACTGGGCATCACCCAGAAGGACATCTCGGTACCGTTGTCCACCCTGTATTCGCACAACACAAAATCCGTCGACNACGATGCACCAAGGTTGTCGTTCGTTCGCCACGCTGTTGAATTTGAACTGATTGGCGACCACCCCGACCAACTGAACATCCCCGTTCACCCCAACCATCCATCCATGGGCCTGCGAACGTGGAAACTGAGCGACGGTCGAATTTGGCTGGAGGGCGAGGACCTCGAAAAAATGGACCTTCGTCTCAAGGAATTTGCTGACGTAGCGCTTCACGATCAAGAGGCACGGGTGGAGAGCATCGAGCGAAGCGACAAGCGCCCGATCGTTCATTGGCTTCCCGTCTCNCAAAGNTTCGAGGCGATGGTGCTGAGCACAAAGGACGACACAATTGTTCACACCGAAGGCCAACTTGAACGACACAAATTCAAGGCGGGGACCATCGTTCAGCTGGAACGCGTNGGCTACGCCATCGTNGTGGACAGCACCACGCTGATCCTGTGCCATGAAGAATCCCAGGACGAATGAGCAAAGGAAGAACAAAAACCTGCGAGTGCCCTCACCGTGGTATGGGAAAGACGGTNGGCGACCTCACCTTGGACGATGAACACATGAGCGTCGGTNTCGATGACACCCTGCAGGAGGCTGCAAAACGACTGCTCACCATAAGCGGAGGCATCGTGGTCGTCCTCGNCNATGAACACCGTGTGAAAGGGGTCATCGGCCAGCGNCAACTCATCAAAGCACTCAGTCAGGGCGTTGACGCATCCGCTGTTCAATGCCACCAACACATGGAGATGGATTTCATGCAGGTCCGGCGGTCGGACGATTTGAAAACGGTTCTTGCTGACATCCAGCAGCGAAGTCCACAAGCCGTTGTCGCNGTGGACGAAAACGACGANTTCATCGGNTATTTTTCACCCGGNGACTACCAAGAGGCCGTCCAACTCGTTGAAAATCTAAAAGATCTGAGCCTGTGATCAGGCGACGATCTTGATCACTCGACTGCAGCCTTGACAGTTGAATCGGTGCGGACGTTCNTCGGTCGTGATCGGATTCATGGTCTGACAGGCAGGACAGGCGATTTTGGGGTAGGACGGTGTGCTTGCGTTGCGCTGTACGCCGACCAACCGGGGGCTGGCGATGGCCGTCACCACCCAGATGAAGCCCACNGCGCCCAGAGCGATGCCGATGAATGGAATTGGATAACCAAACAGCGCCACCAACAGAACGATGGGGGCCAACACGATTTCCATGTAGAGNTAGGTTCGGCGNCTCGATTTGGTGAGCGCCAANCCCATCGCAAANGCACCGATGAGACCGACGATGGTGAGCAGGCTGATGGACACCGGNGCGTAGACCAGGTTGCTCGTCGGTAAGGTGGAAAGCACAAACGATTCNTCCTGTTGGATGCCCTCACCTCGCATGCGAACCGTGTCGCCCCACGGCATGCGAGAAACGGAGAAATCAAACGCTTCTGATTCGCGCAGGATGCTGTTGCTCAACGCCGTGGTTGAGGTTGATTTGGCTTCCAGCATCAGGTCGTAATCGCTCCACAGCGGAGCNGGCTGAACAACCATGAAATTTCGCAAGACGTCAAGTCGAACGCTGTCCACCAACAATTCAGTTGTGGAGAACGTCAGCGTGACGGGATGATTGACAACGGCATCCTCGCCGTTCAGGTCAAGTTCGACTTTCAGTTCGTTGAACGCACGGAAATCTCCGAGCAATTCCTCGGTTTCCAATCCCAATCCATCGTTCATGTACATCGGACCGAGGCTGATCATCTGGCGTTCAAACTCCGATCGTTCGACTTCTTCCACAAAGCGACTGACGCGGTCTTCGTCCGAAACGGATCCTGCNGAAAAGGCACTCAGCATGGGGGAAAGGGCAGGGTTCTGATCGCCGATGTGGTCCATCCCCCACCGCATCCANAACGCCATTTCATCGTGGACGGTGACCGTTGTGATGCGCTCGAGGAGCAATCCTCCGTCTTGTTTTCGGAGGTTCATGGTGATGTCNAGTTCCATGCTGCTGCCTGANCCGTCGGTTCGCAGCGGCTCGTCGGGCGGNTAATAGGTGCCCGTNCCGCCACCGGTGTCGAAGGTTTCAATGTCGTACATGGCCGAACCGGTGAGGGCAGGCTTGTCCGCTTGGAACTTCAATTCAACACCGACNTCGATGGTCTCGGTTCCTCCGGCCGCCCCTGTCCATGTCCAGGTGACCCGGACGGTGTCGCCNACCGCCGTTTCAATGGGGTCGCCCGGGACGGCCTGACCGTTGACCTTCAGCGTGATGGANTCGGCCATGGCCAGCGTCGATAGCCCCCAAGGCGAGTCAAGTCGGACGGCCAAATAGACGTCCGAGCCCTCCACCTCGGGTTCGACCATCAGGATGTCCACCAGGGGAATCGTGGCTTCAATGGACGAATCCTTGTCCTCGCTCCCCCAGAGGAATTCCAGTTTTGCGTCGGTTGCCGGAACGCTGAACACAACGGCCTGAACGGTGAGTTCCAGCTCNATGTTCGAAGAACCGCTCGCNGTNAGCGTTTCCACGTCGATGTCAAAGGTGAGCGAACCCGCACCCTGTGCAAGGAACGATGAGCCCTGGTCGAGTTCCTGNCTGAAGGTTTTGGAACCAATGCTCACGGTGGCTGTTGCGTTTTGGATTCGAGCACCNGCTGCGTTGGANACCTCGTAGTTCATGGAAAACGTCCATGTTGAACTTGGAACGGTACCTCCCCACGTGTTTGGCAGGAGCCACCGACCGATGCTTTCCTGCGAATTGATGGACGTTTCAGCGGTGAAACTCTGGGGGTCCTCACCCAAATCCGCAGCAAACGGCGTCAAGCGCTTGTTGTTGTCCCCACCGATGAGGTAGAGGTCGACGGTGGAAGCATCGCAGCAGACCAACGTGTCGCCACCGGTGTTGGCCTGTGCGGTGGACAGGACCGGTGAAACGAGCGTCACGAGGAAAATCGCAACCAACAGAACAGCACGACGCATGGTTCTCCACCCGAGCCAACAGCCAGTGGCTCATAACTTCAACTCTTCTTGGTGAGCNTTGGAGCATCAAAGTGCCTTCTCGAGAAGCGCACCAAGCTCTTTCTCAAACAACGTGACCAGGGCCTCGCCAACTTCGCCCTGAAGCTCGTCGGGCAGGAGCCTCAATCCGAGGCGAGTAGCGGCTCTGGTTGCTTTCAATTCAGCGTAGATGCTTCGAGCCTTGGAGTGGAAGTAATACGCCACAGCCTCCTTGATTTCGGCCTTCAGTTCGGGGTCTTCTTCCACCTTGTTGCGAATGTGACTTTTGAGTTCGTCCTTGACGAGATCACGAAACGCTTCNATCACCAAATCTTCGGTTGACATCAACTCTTGGAGTTGGTTCTGGATGCTTCCCGTCAGCAGACGCTCAATGGCCATGGTNGTGCGTACCCCCTCTAAGGTTTGAATCCGTCGCTCATGCANTCGGNGACAAAACACCGGTTTTCAACCACCGGTCAAGCACGCTCGACGCAAACAGNCGNGCGTCNTCAGCGTCCTCTGGCCANGCTTGACGGACGCTCTCCATCTGGCTGACGACGTCGACTTCGCAATCGCCCACGAGCATTCGATGCCACACCAATTCTTCCAAACGNGGNGTGGAAAGTTCCGACTCGGTCAAACACGGCAAGACGAGTTCACTCAGCGCCATGCTTCTCTCTTCAACGTCCATGGTGGGCCAAACCTTGGCCAGACGTTTGAGTTGTCGAGTGGACAACCCANCCAANCTGCTCGTGAAGGGATTGTGCACCTCCGGCAGCGGGACAACACGAACCGTGCCCTCTTCCCTGAGATGATTCACGAGCAAGGTNTGGATGGGGTCCATGTTCGTGTCGAGGGCAGCNCGCAACCACAAACCNAGGGAGAGAAAGGGGCGAAGGTTCCGAACGCGGCGACCGTTTTGGGCCAACATNGCAGCCAGAGCAGCGCTTTGNGCAACCGCATCCAACGACCCGGTGAATCGACGGTGNGCTGACCCCAGTTCAACACGGGTGGTCAGCGGCACGATGTGGACATGCTCCGACGGCGTGAGGTTGGCGATGTCTCGCGTGGCCTCCTCAACATCCAAGACGATCGACAACCCGGTCTCNTCAACTCGCCANGCCGCNTCGGCGTCCCTGGGCAGGTGGTGTCGCGANGTGAANAACCGTCGACGGTACTTCAAACCAAGATCCANGCAGGCCGCCTCAAGGTGCCCCAGCGCCAACACGCCCTCAACGGTGGCGGGTGCGCTCAGGTGCAGAAGACCAGCGGCCTTGATTCGCTCNCCGTGTTCGGCNAGCAAGGGTGCCACNGGGGCAAACATCGCCGTCGCAAGCACGTCTCGCATGGTGAACAATTGNCAGGAACGGTGTGTTCCTCATGAAGGTGTTCGTCGNCNNGGTTGANTCACTCAACCATCAAACGAAGTTCGTCGCGCTTGTACCGCCAGTCGCTGGGGAGACGGTTTTCGCCGATGTAGTACGAAGCAAGTCGNCGGATTTTGGATTCGGTGATTTCCAAAGCACGCTTGTTGTGAATGTCCTTGTGGTTTCCCGAGCCGAGGTGATTGATGATGGCCACGGCTTGTCGCATGAGGTTCATCATGTCCTCAGGGTAAGCGCCCATCATGTCGTTTTCAGCGAGGAACTGCCCGATGCGCTTCCCGAGAACGAGACGGGCGTTGGGGACGGCGTGCTTGTCCCGTAGGACGGTGCCGATNTCNGCGGTGCTCATGCCCGATTTNGCNAGGTCAAGAACGAGCGACTGCACCGCTTCTTTGTCCGTGTTGGACCATTCAGGGGCGTCCGTAACGTGAGGGCGAGTCGAGCCACTCTGGCCTTTTCGAGACTTGTACATACGTGCCATTTCACACCACCAAGCGGCTTTGCGACTTATCTCCCCTTCTTAATCACTCCGCCGAGCGAGGGCGTCGTTGGTTCATGACTTCTTTTTCCGCTGGTGGGATTTTGCAAGCGTACCCGGCGTACCGTTCCATTCCCAACCAGCCGCCGTTGCTCGGGCCAGTCCNATGCACCGGTCGCCTTGAATCACACGCACGTCGTCGCCCAATCGAATGCCAGCATCGGCCTTTTTGACAAGTTGTGCGAACACGTCGCCTTTCCACGAGACATCGTCNTGCAGGTGAACGGTCTTCAGCGCCCCGTGTTCGTGCAGGAGGTCAATCGCCGCTCTGGAAAACGAAAATCCGTTTCGGTCGATGGACCACACCGCAACTTGCGTGCCGTTCAGTTCCAAACGCCATCGAGGCAGTTTTCCGCGCACAACAAGGTCCTCGCACCATGCATCGGTTTGGGTGGTTTTTCGTGCAATGCTCTTGAAGTGTTCTTTGAGCCGAAGGCTGTTTTTCTGATTTTTCAGGTCAAACGTGGCCTTCGCGTCCTTGACGGCATCNGNCAACCTGGCCAGCGCATCGTGGTGCGTTGCACCGTTCGAGCCGCGTGTGTCCACCACCTCGACATCGAGAAAACTCAGGTCCATGGCGGTGTGGTTGATCACGCGGTGGTAACCGGTTCGCTGAACGAGCGCCAAGAGCATCCTTTGGACCCTCTCGAGTTCATCTTTGGACCACTCGCCGGTCACCGGTACGTCGTAGTTTGCTGCCGGCCANACGTCCTCAAGATCNCGTGGNACGAGACCCAACGGCGATGTCATCATNACTTCGTGACAACCGGTTGATGCGATGGCACGNCGGAATTGCGAATGCGATTTTGACAGCCGGTACGGCTTTCGAGCCGAACATGGAAGCAGAATCATCACTTTACGAACGGGCTCCGGAGCCCGGTACTCAAGGACCATGAAGCGCTCCCAATCATCGACCAGGGGATCGGAGAGTGCCGTAGCGGAAAAACACGGGAATTCCGTCGCCGAAGGGCGGTGAGAAGCGAGGTTTCCCGTTTGGTTCNTCATGCACTCGCGGTGNCGGCGAAGATGTTCCACCAGTCGAGGGCTGGCGAGGCTCTGTTGGTCGGCCAACGTCCGTATCTGGCCGGCGATCANGAAAGCCCTCACCTCGTCGAGNGACTTCATCATGTGGACGGCCTGAGCNTCAATGCTGGTTTCCTCGTGNTCCAGTGGATGGCGCGGACCTCGCGAGGTCAGAAGAACGCCGTTTGCGGCCGCTTCGTGGCATCGGGCGAGGTCGAACAGGTCCACGCCCATCGAAGCGAGTACACCGAGGTTGTCGGGTCCAGCCAAGCCTGGCGTCCAAAGAAGGGCCCCCGGAAACCGATGCTTCAACGTCATGATGGCGAGTGGAAGTTTACCGGGTTGAGAAGCGAGCTGGAGNGCATCCGTGAGCACCACCAATTCTGGAGCGAGGTNCTGATCGGTGAGGGATTCGTCGTGGTTCATCCGCTGCCAAGAGACGGGAAGAAGTTGAGCGGTCCCGTGCTCCTCACCCGCATTTGCGTCCTCGAGCGACGGGGGGAGAACGTGCCCGAGATTCACNTCGTAATGCGNTGCGTTTCGTCCAAANTCAGGAGGCGAGAAGGCNCCGCGAGACCGTACGCTCAACACGGTAGGAATGGATGCGGTGGTCGACGATTCGAAGGGNGCGTACGCCAACGGAAGCGCGGGGTCTCCCTCCATCAACACCAAGGCCGGTGTTTCAGAGGTGGGCGATTTTCGGTCGCCCAGGCCCCATCGTCGTGCGTAGCGATCTCGATGCATGACGGTTCGACCCAGTGCATCGCCCATGGGCTGGCCTGTCGGCATGGCTTCTTGAAGAGTTTGAAACCACGGGAGGGGTGGATTTGAAAGACTCCACTCACCCGCAGTGCCATGGGTTGGTGGCGACGACAGCACACGGCCNTCGTGCTCGTTTTGCTGTTCTCCACCAGCCTGTGGCCAGCCGTGTTGGCCGAGCCTACGGTNGACGNGAACGCCGACCTTCGACTTGACGAANTACAACTCGAAGCGGGTGAAGTCGTTTCCTTTGACGTGGTNCTGGACGAGGATCGATTCGCAGTGATTGCTTGGCAGTGCTCGGAATGCGAGGTCAGTCTTGAATCACCACCGGAGGGTGTTGAGGCAAATCTCCACGGAACGCAGATGATGAGTGCGCACAGCGACGAAGAAACGACGCTGCAACTGACCGCACGTTCCGAGATCTCAGAGACAATGACCCTCATGAGGCTGGTCAACGTTGAGGACGTACAGACGAGCAACCGTCCGTCACCCAACGCAGACGTTGATTCAACACCGGTGGGGCGCTGTCCTGTTGCGAGCGATTGTTTGAACGTCTCATCGGGGAGTTTGGCGACCGTCGTCGACCTCAACAACAACGGTTTCCTTCAGCAAGGTGTCGCTCTCTCATCCAACGACCACCACCTTGTGTTTGACGCTCTGGAAGGCGATTCACTGGAATGGCAATGGTTGGCATCCACCCACGACGTCACCGTGGAGATGTACCATCAAACAACCAGCGGTGAACTCCTCCTCAACGGCACCCACCGCTCTGGAGAAGCGCACGCCGAAGTCGGAGACACGCCGCANCAACCTGGTTANTGGGTGGCGCCTGAGGACGGTCGNTTTGTTGCACGTTTGTCCACCGAGGCGGTTCGTGCGATTTGGGCGGCCAACGTTGTCGTGCACCCTCATGCCCCGTTCACCGCCCTGCTCGATACCGAGTTGGACCAAGGGGCACGGGTGGTGGGGCACCATTCAACCATCGCCACCTTTGACTGGCCAGAATTTGAGCGGCTGAAGTTGAA
The DNA here is from genome assembly GCA_002694525.1 of Methanobacteriota archaeon. Taxonomy (GTDB): domain Archaea; phylum Thermoplasmatota; class Poseidoniia; order Poseidoniales; family Poseidoniaceae; genus Poseidonia. The sequence goes on along the minus strand of NZMN01000049.1, from coordinate 2,930 downwards.
CGCCCCCGTTGGCCACGTTGAGATCAGCGTTGACCAGTTGTGGAACGGNGCTTGGGTCGCAGGTTCCCCGATGCTCCTGAGGGCGGGAGAAGAACAAATCGTCTACCCCTACCCCGATGCNGAAGGNGGACGCCTGATCATCACCAACACNTCGGNGTTNGCCGTNGATGCTTCGTTNCAATCCTTTGCTGACCTCGAACAACTCGAGGCNCCGTCCTTTCGACCCGAAGGAACGGATGAAGACAACGCATCGTGGCCCGTGATCAACCTCACGAGCACAACGGAGGGTGAATTCACGCTCTCGGTTCACGACACCGTCGACACCTACCGGCTGGTGGTTGACGGTTGGGCCGAAAGCATCCATTTCGTTCAATTCGTCCTGACGGGTGATATCGCAGGATTGGAACTCCAGCTGTGGGACATCGACCAAACGACGGGAGAGGTCATCAACACCGACATCACACGACCGATCGGCGANCAACTGAAAATCGGACTGCAGGTTGGTCGAGGAACGCATTACCTGCAGCTCAGNTATCANAACGCCTCGGAGGCAACGCCGCATCTTTGGGGGGAGGACGTCGAGGGGCGAACCTACGCTCTTCAAGCCTCCTACTCGCTTATTGACGAAGGCGAACAACCCTGGTTCCCCCCNAGCGANGAAGCCGTGTTTTGGGGAAGCGTTGCTCGCTGGTTCATGGGCATTCTGTTCCTGCTGCCGGTGGTGTACCTGGCGATTTATGTGAAACGTTCCAAGACGTTTGCCGCATCGGTGGCGGCAAAAAAGCAGCGACTGGCATGGTACGTGGAACGGTTGGACAGAGGCGAGAGCAGCGTCAAAGAAGCCCGCACCGATCTTGCAAAAGCCCTCCGTGCGGTTGCTCAACTGGACTGGCAAGATGGGCTGGAGGCTTGGGGTCCGAAGCGACTGGAACACCGAACCGAAGACCTGGCACTGGCGGTGTGGAGCGTTGACGAACGCATGGCAACGGTCGCAGGTGCATGGCCCGTGGTTGTGGGCGTGCACGTCCTGAACGGGACGTGGGATTTGGCAGCCTTGCGCTTTGATGCACCGGACGGTGAGGCGTTCGAGGTGGTTGGACTCGAACCACGCTTTTTGTTTCAGGGAGAGGAAGTCTTTCTGGACACCATGGGCCCNGGACACAGCACGTATCTGATGGCCGAGTTGAACGGCTCAGCCCAGCGAGTGGACGTGGAACTNAACGGGCGAATGGACGGTGTTCCGTTTGCAGCCCGCGTGCCTGAGACGCTGGAGCGCAACTGATCCGTTAGGATCGTCGTCGCTCGCTCGCATCCTCGACAATGCTCCCGAGGACATCGTCTGGGGACAAATCGCTGCGAAGTGCATCCAGACTNTTTCGAGTGGCCTTGGGCACTTTTTTCGGCATGTGGAGTTTGAGAAGGACGACGACATCGCCACGCCCGCTGCCGCGCTGCCGTGGAAGGCCGCGTTTACGCACTTCGATGGTCTCACCCGAATTGGAGTGAGGGGGGACCTTGATGATCAACGGTTTCCCGTCGAGGTGTTCGAGTTCAACGGTCGTGCCCAGCAAGAGGTCGGCGTATCCGAGCGGCAAGGACATGATGAGGTCGGAGCCTGTTCGTTCAAACCACGGGTGCNTCTCAANTTCGATCTCAATGAACAAATCGCCCGGCTCGCCCACGCCTTGAGGAGCGGGTTCGCCCCTTCCACGCATTCTCAGACGGGTGCCGTTTTCGGCCCCCTCTGGCACGCTGAACCGAACGGTGTTGGATTTGAGTTGTGTGCCGGTTCCATCGCAGTCTCCACACGGATGCTCGGCGATTTTCCCGCGCCCTCCGCAATCCGAGCAGGTTTGCAGCGCTTCTTGGATGAAAGGGCCAACCTGCTGACGAACCCGCACTTGTCCCTGACCCCCGCACGACGTGCATGTTTCCAGAACCCCGCCTCGGGCTCCCGTCCCCTCGCANGTTGCGCAGATTTCAGGCAGGTCAAGCACCACTTCCTGTTCGCTGCCCAACAAAACATCCACGAGTTCGACCGAGTGCCTCAACAAAATGTCTGAGCCGCGCCGGGTCCTCCGTCGACGGGAACCCCCGCCGAAAAACGACGAGAAGAAGTCACCGCCGAGAATGTCTTCGAGGTTGATGTTGAAACCACCCCCGCCAAAGCCTCCAAAGGGACTGCCTTGAGGTCCATCGTGACCAAAACGATCGTAGTGGGCCCGTTTTTGCTCATCGGAAAGCACGGCGTAGGCTTCTTGAATTTCTTTGAACCGTTCCTCTGCGTCGGGTTCCGTGCTTCGGTCGGGATGGTATTTCCGAGCAAGGCGACGAAAAGCGTTCTTCAAATCCCCGCTGCNGGCCGACTTTTCGACGCCCAAGACTTCGTAGTAGTCTCGTTTNTCGCTCATGNTGTCGTCCTCGTGGTTTGCGATGCGGGNCCTGATTTGAACCTCACGCCTTGGTTTTACAGGTCAAGACCGCAATGCGGGCAGTAGAGGTCTGCGGGGCTCACAACACCGCCGCATCCCGGGCATGTGGGTCCAGCGACCGATGGGGAAGCACCGGTTCCAGAGGCACTNGGTTCCGGCAGCATCGCCATGCTCTCCAACGATTGACTGACCGTGGGTGAAGGTGAGGAANCGGACTCGTTGCGCACCTGCCCCGAGGTGCTCATGACNGTNTCAACGCCGCCGGAATCGCTCATGGACGTCATGTTCACCTCGGACTCGTCGCGGCCCTTGTCCAAGCGGAGCGGAGCCACCGGGCGCTGGGCCATGACCGGTGAAGCCGACGCAGCTTGGCGAAGGCGCGCCTGTCGTTGGGCTTCTCGATATCCTCGGCTGTCGTGGCCGAACAATCCAAAAACAGTGTCGAGAAATCGATCCATCGGGCCCGCTTTTCGTTGCGCTCCAATGGTCCCGGTGATG
>NZMN01000048.1 GCA_002694525.1 Methanobacteriota archaeon | reverse complement strand
CGAAAAGCAGCTCCCGAGCCCAGAAAGCGAGTGGACACGAAAGCCCCAGCTGCTCCAGCTCGACGTCCCGGACAGCCCAAGAGCAATCATGATTTCACCCTCTGAGGCGATGCGGTGTCCGAACAATCGTGGTTGGTCATCCGCTGCCCGTCCTGTCTTCAATGCTCGGGACACCGCCGACAGAAAGGTCGATGCCCCCACTGCGGCTCTGCATTGGACGGAACCTCGGAAGTGGTGAAGGTGTGCACGTCCGGTGGCGAATTGTTGACGGAAGTGGCACTTGCAAACACGCCCAGCGAACTCCGAGACGAACTGCGCGCACGCTTGTCATCCACGGTTCCCGAGGAACAAACAGCGTCCATTTCCATGCGTGCGTTGCTTCGAAAATTACGAGATATCGCTGATGAAGAAGGGGTCGTTGACGTCGATTCTGTTTCGAACCACCTCCGAAAGAACGAGGTGGACGCTCCTGCCGAAGGGCTGATGGAGCAGGCGGAGGTTGAAGGACTGGTTCTACGACTGGACGAGACACGCTGGATGTTCTTTGAGTGAAGTTCATAGGTGAGACGCCGTGGCACACAACAAGGGCGTATGGGTTAGTTTGGCCTATACTCGGGCGTTTGGGACGCTTGGACCCAAGTTCAAATCTTGGTACGCCCACCATCATTCCGGAAGCACGATGCTGTGCACCCACAAGACGTGAAATCCAAATTGAGTTTTGATGAAATTGGTCGGCACGGTCTCCAACTCCGAGGCCCACACGGCGTCCTCAAAGGTTTGTGCCATCTGACCTTCGACGAATTCTCCAAGGTCGCCTCCTTTGCTCCCACTGGGGCAATTCGAGTACTTTTTGGCAAGTTTCTTGAAGGTACGAAACGGTTTCTTCGAGGTGTTGATCTGTTCGAGGATTTGCTTTGCATCGGGCTTGTTGGCAACCAAAATGTGGCGCACATGCGCCTTCCTGGGCTTTCTTCGTCGGTCATGTCGTCGCATGGCCCTTCAACTCCCTGTGGACGCGTGCAGCCGACCGGTCAAAAAGATGTGCGATGCACCAAAACACCAAGCACAAGGCAACGCCAGGGACACCACGGGACATCATCTCCACCTCGAGATCGTTGGAAAGCTGCGGAATCAGTGCGGACCACCCGAGCAAGTAGGACATCAGAGCGAACAGGGTGTGAGGTGTCAGTCGTTTGGGATGCAGCCAGGCCACGTTNCGACGGTGATGNTCAACGGCCATCATCAAGCCCACGCTGCCAAAAAAATGGAGGGGGCGAAGNCCACTCGTTTCCTTTCTATAGATGCTTTGCACGGGTCGTTCAGCGATGCGGAATCCGTGCCTGGCGAGATTGATCAGCCAAAAATTGGGATAGCCATATCCCGACCATGANCGCNCCCAATCCCAATCCCTGAGNACCGTGTGNGACGTGGCGGTAAAGCCGCATTGNGGGTCNCCAACGGGCGTTGCCGAGGCCAAGGTGGTGAACCATGAGAGGATCGTGCTGGCNCGCTGACGATGGGCAGGCATGCGATTGTATCCTTCCTCGTGCAGGCTCCGGTTTCCTTTGACGTAATCCGCACGACCNTCAACAATGGGTTGGACGAGACGTTCCAAATCGTCGGGGTTCATCTGTCCGTCTCCGGCCATCACCACGCTGATGAACGGCCCCTTGAACCGCTCCAGCAGCGCTCGATGGCCTCGGTCGATGGACGCCCCTACACCGTCTCCGCCACCAAGGATNATCACGACCTCGCAGGGAGCGGACGCGTTGGTGGCTCTCTGGTTTGTTCCATCGGTTGAACCGTCGTCGACCACCACGGCGATGTCCACAACATCGGGGAGCCCTTCCAACACTCCGGNGATGTGGTCCTCTTCGTTGCGCGCCGGGATGACCACGCCAACATGCCACCCGTTGAGCATGACACGACCAACGGAACGGTGTCAATCAATCTATGCGTGAAAAGGCACGAACACGNCAAGNACAAGAACAGGGTTCATAGCCTGTTCAACCGAACCNAGTTCGTGAGCGGTCCTCTNTCGCGTGTGGTCCTNATCGGACAAGACATTGAGTTGAGAATCGTTTCGNTGGTTGTTCGCTCCAAAGAAGTGGCTTCGGAGGTGGTGCTCTTCGATACCGGTTCTGGCGACGANACCATNCAACTGGCCGAGGAAGTNGGCTGCGCTGTTTTTCCCTACAACGGCGACTTNAGCCCTCAGAGTGTCACCCGATTCGCGTTGAAATCCGGCATTGAATGGAACGGTGCGACCCTTTTTCTNCCAATCNCGNCAAACTGGAAGTTGTCNCAGCTCCCCCTCAGCGTGAACCGAGCGCGAGAGGGCTGGGACATTCACTACCTCTACAGAATCGGAGAGCACGAGGGGCCCCAGGATTCGGTGTGTTTGTCGCAAACCGTGATGGCTCACCTCATCGCGGGACCACGAGGCATAACGGAACTCGCCGGNCTTGACGNCGANTCCACCTCCGANGACGTCTCGGAAACCCTCCGCGTCCGCTTCGTCAAGAGCGACGCACCCATTCAGTTGCCTCAGCGACAATCGCTTGCAACCGCCTCCCGTTTTGCCCAGTTGTTTTACTGGATGCTTGAGTCGAAACACCCGCTTCTNTTGTTTGGGATNCCCGGGGTCGTGTTGTTCGTTCTGGGGTATCGNCTCTCAGGAGATCTCGCCACGATGTTTACAGAGTTGAACTCAACCTCCATCGGCGTCACGCTCATCACCGTTGCCATGACGCTGATTGGCTTGTTTGCCATGATGGTCGCGCTCATTCTGTACATCATGGGCAAGCAGGTGGCTCGAATCCAGAACCAGTACAATTGGCCCAAAGGGAGTTGAGGGATTGCCCGNCACGTTGGTTTGCCTCGACATGGACCGAGTTTTGGTCGACCACCTCTCCACGTGGCAGTTCGTTTACGACCAGTTGGGAATCTCAAACGATGAATCCTTTGANCTNTACAATCAAGGTCTGCTGGATGANTGGGAGTGGATCAAACTTGACTTGGCCCTGATCAAGTCTGCTCCNGGGGGCAACATAACCGATGAGCGCCTGCGCAACCTGATGGAAGGCATGCCGATGATGAAGGGCTGGCATGGCCTCATTGACCACCTGCTCGAACAGGGCGTTCATGTCGCCATCGTCAGCGGAGGGCTGCAAAAAACCGCACGGGACATCGCCGCCTCGTTCCCCTCCGACGGTCCATGGCGACGGCGCTGGGGGGGCATTGACCGACACACGGCNCGGGANAAGTGCGGTGGTTTTGATTCTCAGCTTCACGTGTTCACCAACGGATGGTTGGTGGAGTCGGGGGACGGTACTGCACCACCGGGCATCGGAGATTTTGGTCGCTACCAGGTCCAAATGAACGGCAAAGGGGCCATCGTGANGATGTTGCAAAGGCGCTTGGGTGTTCCCAAAGAGCGAACTGCGTCGGTGGGCGATTCGATGGGCGATGTGGGCATGTTTGCTGAGAGCGGCTGCGCTGTGTTGTTCAACCCTTGGGACGACCGGCCGAAGGGTTATGCCCATCACGTCGTTGAAGAAAAGGACCTGGGGCTCGTTCTCGAGCTGCTGTGCGAACGGTTTGGCTTGCCAAAACCTTGATTGACGAGTCCGCCGGGTTGACGTGCATGTACGACGACGGTCTGATGTCGATTTGCCCGCATTGCGGTTTTCTTCTCGGCGCCTTCATACCGGGCATGCCGTGTCCGTCGTGCGGAGAGACGTTGCTCTGATCAGGGTGTGACCCGTCGAGACGTCCTGGGAAACGGAATCACNTCTCGGATGTGCGTCGCTCCAGCCAGCCAACTCACGACACGGTCAACGCCCAAACCGAATCCACCGTGGGGNACACCGCCGTACGAACGGACGTCGATGTAAAATTGGTAGGGCTCTCGGGGCGTGCCCTCTTCGTCGATCCGCTGAAGGATTTCCTCCTCAGACCACGTCCTCTCGCCACCCCCGATGATTTCGCCGTACCCTTCGGGCGCAAGCAAGTCGTGGCAGAGAACGTACTTGTCGTCCTCGGGGTCAACCCTGTGGTAGAACGGTTTGGCCACCTTCGGGTAGTGCGTGAGGAAATGGGGCACATCAAAGTCCTGGGTGAGGATTTTTTCTTTCGAGTAGTCCAAATCCTGTCCCCATTCAACGGCGACGTTTTTACNCTGGAGAATGTCAATCGCTTCGTCGTATCGCATCCTCGGGTAGGGGTTGTCNGCGTAGTTTGCAATGAGATCNAGGTCCCGTTCAAGATACGTAAGTTCATCCTCACGTTCTTCCAGNAGCGCACGCGCAATGTGTCGAACCACGCCTTCNCCGTGCGCCATNATGTCGCTGTTGGTGGCCCACGCCATCTCCATCTCAGCGTGCCAAAATTCCGTCAGGTGGCGTCGTGTNCTCGATTTTTCAGCCCGAAACGAGGGNGCGATGGTGTACAGGCGCTCCAANGCGGGCATCGCCGCTTCAGCGTAGAGTTGCCACGACTGCGTGAGGTAGGCTTGCTTTCCAAAATACGGAACTTCAAACAACGTTGACCCCCCCTCGACCGCACCTGCGACGAAGTTGGGGGCTTGATATTCAAGGAAATCATGACCTCGGAAGTAATTGTGAATGGCACCAAACGCCGAGCTTCGAAGTTTGAGCATCGTGGTTGCACGGGTGGTTCTGAGGTAGAGATGTCGGTGGTTGAGTGTGTGCTCAGTGCCTCCGTACGTGAGTTCACCGTCCTCGTCCTCAACCAGCATGTCCGCTTCAGTGATTGGGAAGGGACGCTCGGAGTTCACGGCACCAACGACCTCAACGCCGGTCACATCGAGTTCATGACCCCCTTCGGCACGGTCGTCGGCACGCACGGTTCCGGTGAAGACCACGCTCGTTTCGATGATGGCTCCCTTGAGCACATCGAANAGTTCCTCTCCAAGATTCGTCTTCTTGCCNACGCACTGGATGGTGCCCGTCGAGTCNCGCAGGACGACAAACCGNAGGTTGTTGTTTCCCCTGGTGCGCTTGATCCANCCCATGAGTTCGACCGTCTGACCGGTGTGTTGGCCGTTTTGCACGTCACCTATCCATGTGGTCTTGACCATGCGCTCACCGCTCNAACCCACTGGACCGGCCTATGTATATGTCTCCCTTGAATNGCATTGAAAANCGATGCGCCAAGCAGAAACTTGTGCAAAGTCTGAAAACGGTTCCCAGTGAGGTTGAGGCGTGAAGAAGACGGCAGTGTACGCGCTGGGGGGCAACGCCTTGCAATCACCGACGGGGCCTCAGGACGACGCCGCAGAGGTTCTCGCCCGCGTCATGAGCGACGTCATCGATCTCTTGGAGATGGACTGGACCGTTGTCATCACGCACGGAAACGGCCCGCAGGTGGGGCATCTTTTGGCGATGGACGTCGANCGTACNCAGGGTCTTGATGCATGGGTTGCTTCAACACAGGGCATGATTGGACATGAACTCTCGTTGAATCTGCAAGCCATACTCGAACGTCGCCGTCGGCCTGAGCGGACGGCCGTGGTGCTGACCCATGTTGAGGTGGATCTTGAGGACGAAGGNTTTGCATGGCCAACCAAGCCCGTCGGTCCCGTTCTCGATGCACAAACGGTGATGTCCGTCGATTGGGACATTGCAGAAACCGTTCACGGACCTCGACGCGTGGTGGCCAGTCCCCAACCGATTCGCATCCTTGAGATCGACGTCATTCGCCGATTGGTTGAGTTGCAAGCCGTGGTGGTTTGCGGTGGNGGTGGNGGNGTTCCCATCGCCCGGGNCGGAGGTCACCTGCANGGCGTGCCGGCCGTGATCGANAAGGANCACTTTTCCTCGCTCCTGGCGANCGATTTGGAAGCAGATGCNCTGATCATCAGCACCGAGGCTGACGCCATNTACCGCTCCTTCGGAACGCCCGAAGCAGCGTCCGTNCGAACCCTGTCCGTCGAAGAAGCACAGGCCATGGAGGCCGACGGTGAATTTCCCAAAGGATCGATGAGTCCCAAAGTGGAAGCGCTGTGCAAGTTTGTTCTCTCCAGCAAGGNTGGAGAGGGGGTTCTGTGCTCGCCCGGTCATGTCTTGGATGCACTTCGNGGNGAATCNGGCACTCGCATCACTCCGTGATGCTGGCACGGTTGCATCAATCATGTTCTTATGGCTCCGCATCCTCCGCATGTCCATGAAGACCCCCATCATTGCCGAAGCCCACTGTGACGCTCCTTGCGGTGTGTACGACCCAGCCAGCGCCCGAATCGCTGCTGANGCCGTNCAATCCATGACCAAAAAAATGCTTGCCATGGAATGCCCAGACACCAGCGATGGCGTTGCGATGGCGGCTTACATGAACACCATGGCTCGATACGCACTCGTCAAGGAAGAGGAGGCTCAAAAGTGCAAGGACGAACTCCTCGTTTTGTGGACGGATTTCTTCAAGCCACAGCACCTCGAATCCATACCCGACCTGCACGACACGTTCTGGCANGCTGCAAAGCTCTGCTCGGCATGCAANGTCGAAGTTTCAGCCGGCCACGCCCAAGAACTGATGGACGCTTGCGAGGCCATTCACCACATGTTCTGGACCGCCAAAGGCCGAGAAGTTCCGTGGACTCGTGCCTCCTGAGGTCGCTCGATGACCGAAGCGTTGGATGTTCGCATCCAAGGCGACAGCATGTGGCCATCCTACCGCAATGGAGACGTGGTATCCTTTGCACCGTGCGATGAAACCTACGTCGCACGAGTCAACGACGTCGTGCTGGTTCGTCACCCGATGAAAGACAACGTGCTGATGGTGAAACGCGTGTCCGTCGTTCAAAACGACGGGCGTCTGTTTCTCACGGGCGACAACCCCGACCCCACGGCGAGCGAGGATTCTCACAACTTCGGGCCGGTCTCGCCGGCCATGGTGCAGGCCTTCGTTCGGCCGGGNTGATGGCGGGCCTGACGGGGTTCGAACCCGCGACCGACGGATTAAGAGTCCGTCGCTCTACCTGACTAAGCTACAGGCCCGATTCANCCTTTTGTCGGGTGTATTTAATGCTTGATGCAGGCGAGTNCTGTTCATCAATCGCCCTTCTCGAGAACGGCAACGCCCGAGGACGAAGCCAAGATCACCACATCGCACATGTTGTTGAACAGGCCGACCTGAACGACGCCGGCCAGCGACAACAGGCGAGCTTCAATCGCTTCCGGTTCGGTGATGGTTGGACCTGCATGAGCGTCCGCTATGTGGTTGCCGTTGTCCGTTCGAAGCAGTTCTCCGTCGTGTTTTCGCATGCTCACCTTGCAACCCAAGACCGATTCAATTTGACGTTTGGTGGTGCCGTAGGAAAAGGGCGTGATTTCGATGGGCAGTGGAAAGGCGCCGAGGACATCGACTTTCTTTCGCTCATCGGCTACGACCACCATCCGCTTGGAGGCTTGCGCAACGACTTTTTCGCGCAGCAGGGCTGCACCTCCGCCTTTGATGAGTTGAAAGGCCGGATCGAACTCGTCCGTTCCGTCAATCACCACGTCCAACCCGGGTAAATCGTCAAGATCTGCGAGGGGGATGCCCACCTCGTTTGCTAAATCACGGGTGGCGATGGAGGTCGGGACGCCCACAATGTTCAGTCCTTCGTGTTGGACCAGCCTGCCCAACTCGAGAATGGTGTACTTGACGGTTGACCCTGTTCCCAAGCCCACGTTCATGCCGTCCCTGACGTAAGCGCAGGCGGCCACGCCTGCTTCCTTCTTCAGCGTTTCAACATCCATGATGCCTCCTTGTGCACGCCATCTATGGACTTTCGCTCATCGCAGGCCAAGACCCCGTGGCCGAACCCTTTAGACCTTGGAGAGGCCGTAGAGAACACATGAGCCAACCCCGTGCTGCCGTTCTGGCGACCGGATTGGTTGCTTTGTTCCTCCTTTCGCTGGCGCCAGCCGTTCACCATGCACCGGTTAACGCCGTTCCGGGAGCCACTTCCAGCGAGGTCACGCCCGTTGGCCAGAGCCAAAAACTCACCATCGGTTCGTGGCCCGATGGAGCCAACCAGCGCGTGGAAATTTCGGTCCCTGACGGCCACTCGATCAAGTCCCTCGACCTGGACGTCCGAGCCGGTACGCTGACGAACTCCATGGGAAGCGTTCTGACGGACGTCGGCGACTTTTCGAGCGCCATGCAGTACGATGGGATGGATGTGAATAAATCCTCACTTCTTATCCTGCCGCAAGATTGGCAGTACAACTTCGAGTCCGGCACGTTCGCCCCAGAATGGAGTCTTTCCGGGACCCAATCATGGTCGATTCAAGCCGATGCACGCTTGGGCGGTGCTCGCTTGGCCAAAGCAGGGACCATCTCTCACAACCAAGAATCGGCCATGACGCTNGATGTTTCTCAACTGCCAGCCTCCACAGGTTCGTTTCGCTACAGTGTCTCCTCTGAGAGCAGTTTCGACTACCTGCTCTTCTGCATCGACAACACGTTTTGTTCCAGATACAGCGGCTACAGCAANCAGTGGTCCGGGACCGTCAACAACGCNCAGCACAATTTCAACATCCCGGCAAACGCTCAAACGCTGACGTGGAAGTACACCAAGGACGGCAGTGTCAACTCAGGTTCAGACACGGCGTGGGTGGACGACATCGTCATCACACCCACCGGGGGCTCCGGGAGCGGTGAAGGCAACTGGACCTCCGAGGTGTTTGGCCCCTCCCTNCTCGGTCGTGGAGAGAACCTGNTGCACGGTCTGCTTCACATGGATGCGNTGATCTATCCGGGCTCTGAGTTTGAGTGGCAAATCCTCGACGCAACCACCAACGTCCCNGTNTCGGGCTTTGANCGAATCACGACACCNTGGATGGACNTGGGAATGATCGATGTTGCCAAGCACCCGCTGTTGAAGTTCCGGGTTCACATGAAAGAGGCTGCTGACGGCGGTACGTCGGAGATCCGAAGCTGGTCGCTGAACGGCCACATCGCCATGTCCTTTGACTCGGACCCGAGTGCGGAGGGTTGGGCGATTCAATCGGGCAGCTGGTCGAACGGTGTNATCAGCAGCACCGGGTCGGTGCTCTCGGACACCTACCAGGTTCGAAGCGGCTTTTCGGTCCTCGANGTCAACAGTTCGCAGTCCACCAACGCGCAGTTGCAGTTCAGNACGGACGGAGGTCTGTCGTGGACGGACATCGCCGACAACGGGCGNCATGTGCTCGAGCAACCGGCCTACATGGCTCAGTTTCGCACGATAAGTNCNNCCAGNGGCNCAGCGCANCAGTGGACGTCGTTTGAAGCNGAACTCATCCGTACGTCCGTTCCNGACGGTGTNCGCCTGGACGTGGGGCTTGATGGTGCCGACGAGTGGTCCCTCGACCGGCCCGGACACGGCTTGTTCGGTCTTCAAAACACGCTTCTCAACGACGACGTGTGGGCCATGCGACCCGTNGCTCCAGCCAACACCGCTTCGCTTGAAATCGCCGTNCCAACCAAGGGCGTGGACGCATTTTCCTTTGCCGTCGCTGCTCCGTCCGGAAGCCTTTCCAGCCCGTTCATGGCGATGGCGGTCAACGGGCAGGACATCCTCAGCAGAAACCTACCCAACATCAACGATTTGTCCGTCGTTGAACTCACCTCCAGCGAACTCGTTTCGCTGAACGATGCGTTGGTTCAAGCCTCAAACAACCACGGCCCTGCGGGTTTGCCCATGGCCACGGTGGAGGTGCGAATTGGCTCTTCATTGTCGTCTGGAGACCTCTTGTTTGGGGGTGTTTTTGCACCGTACGAAGCCAACNTCAGTTTTTCATTGAACGCTGGTGATTCCTTGGTTTTGGGATTGAATCACGCCCTCTCTTCAACCGTTCCTCTCATGGGTCAGCGGACCGTAAAGCTACCACTTCGAATGGACGCGACCGGTTCTGCTTACGTTGCCGTCATGGACGTTGATTCTCAAGCCTCGGTGAAGGCCTTGGAACTGNAGGTTGCCAACGTGTCGGATACGCTGGTCCCCGGTACGAGTTGGGTCGAGTCAACCGGGACCTTCGATTTCTCACCCCTCGGGGTCACGGATGCTCTCACCCACGCCACGCAGTCCGCATGGTCGGTTGAACTCCACCTTTCGGGTGCTCAGCAGCAGTCCAAGCTTCGATGTCCGGTGGCCTCACTGCCCATCACCTCCACCTCGCTCTCGTCCTGCACGGCATCCGGAACCGCCTTGCTGTGGTTTGANGACGGTTTGCCCGGTTCAATCTCTGCGGTTGGGTCCGGCGAGTTNCTTGAAGTGCGGCACCATTTCCGATTCCCCGACGGTTGGGACGATGANCCCTCGCTTACGATGTCGGTCAGTCTCATTTCAAANTCCGGTCCGCTTCTACCCGTTTCCAAGGTCTTTGGTTTGGGGCAGGACCTTGGCGTGGAGAACGACATCGAGGTGAANTCGTGGTCCATGCTGTCCAACAGCGGCGTTCGATCCACTGCAGACTATCCTTATCTTCAGGCCGGTGAAGTGGTCTACCTCGAAGTTGTGTTGGGTTTCGANAACACCTCGGAGGGCTTCCCTCGCTCAGGACAAACCCTGGTGCGTTTCCTCGTTGACGGAAACGAGCATGCAACCACCACCATCCTCGACCGGGGTGTNGCGCTCTTCCCCTACACAGCNCCCGTCGGTCGTACGTCCGTTGGCATGNGCGTTGAAGTGGTNCCGTTGAGAGGTCAAGACGTGGTCAGCAACCTACCGATGTCGNTGGATTTCATGTTTGACAACGTCCCACCCACGTTGATGGACAGCACGGTGGAACGCTTTGACAGTCGNGACATTGCCCCCAGAACCGCGCTTTCGTTCACCGTCGCCGANCGTCCACATCTCCCCGTTCACGCCCTGCTTCANACGTGGCGTTCGTGGGTTGACGACGTCAACGCTGACGGTGGTATGGACGCCGATGAAGTCGGGATGAGGACGCTCACAATACCGCACGACCGGTCCCTGCTGATGGGCGATTACACCGCAACCGTCGACACCTCNGATGCCGCTCAAGGAGATTATTTCGTTGGATGGATTGAGATCGCCGACAGCGCTGGGCACCTGATGNAAGGCGGTGGCTCGTTTGANGAACCNATGTTCCACGTTCAATTGAACACAAACGGTGCGCCCTTCCTCGGAGCCTCTTCCCTCGGGTGGCCCGACGGGACGGTTTCTCCTTGGCTTCATCCTCACGAGGATTACGAAATCCGTGTCCCTGTCTGGGAGCAAAACGGTATTTACGACATCGCCGAGGTGGAGCTTGAACTCGCCGCCAACACACGGCAACCCGCTCTTGTGCACTGGAACCAATCCACGAACATCTGCACGTCTGAAGACCCATACATNGAGGTGGCGACGTGCGAACTCGTTCCAGCCGATGCGAACGATTTGTTCTCTCGAAACGGCGAATTCGTGGTCAACTTTTCAATTGAGTGGGGCTACGACCCCGANGTCTCCGTTTCACGAATTCCACAGATCTATCTGCTCGATCAGAGCGGTCAATCAAACCGATTTATGTTGGAGCCGTTGAACTGGCGGTTTTCGGGTGAATTGTCCATCGATCGAGATTCGCTTTCCATCGACATTGAGCGTCACGGTCCGGATGCGCTCGGCTACTGGGTTCAACCCCGCACAACCTTCGGGGTGGAGGGTGATTTGGTCTGGTTCAGAACCGGCGCAACCCCGAGCCAAAAGCTCGACGTCGAGTTGAGGATTGGAGAGAACAATTTGGATGCGCTCGTCGTAAACGGTACGTTCTCAGGAACGATGATCGCCCCGCTCCTGGACGGGACCTACGGTTTGTTNGGTGGACTTCGAGACGCTCCAAACGGTGCGGTCTATAGAGGAGATGAATCGGCGTTCGTTTGGTTCATCGTCGACAACGAGGCTCCACGAATCGCAGCCGTGGACCGGCCTGGGTTCAAACCCGTGCTTGAAGAGGAGGCATGGGAGGATTTGCAGTTTGAGCTCCGATTGGACGAAAACGCGCGAATCAACGCATCCACGCTTCGTCTCCACTGGTCCCTTAACGAGGCCGGCGGGGTGGTCAATTCCTACGTCTTCGACAACGGCAGTGTNCCGTTGGAAATCCTCGGAGAGCGNCGCAACGGTGAATCCATTCCCGTTCGATGCACGCTTGACCTTGACGATCTCATGCTTCCTGCCTTCAGAACNAAGGCCGTTGAGTTGNNGATTTGGGTCACCGGGGACGACGAGGCGGGTCTCTCCATCGACCCGATTTTCAACGACGTTGACGCACCGCTTCGGGTCTGGACCCTTGAGCAGCGCGTTCCCATTTACGACCTNACGGAGATTGAAATGAAACCAGCNAGCGACATTCATCAGGGNGATCGCATCGAGGTTTCGGCTGCCCTCACCAACTCCGGTCTCGCCGACGGCGAGGCCAACATCGTGTTGGAGCAGGTGGAATCAAGCGGTGAACGAAAACAACTTGACGTGCGCGTGGTGAGCGTTGGGTCAGGCCAGCAATACGTCTACGAATTCCCGTGGAAACCCACCCGGGCCGGGTCTCAATGGCTTGAATTGAGCATCGTTAACGGCCCAAATTCGCAGTCAAAGACCGTGTTGGTTGACCAACCACGNTCAAACGGCGTGCTCGGCACCATCACCACCGTTAACCCCGCNCTGTTGGGCATCGTGGCGTTGTTGACGGCCGGACTCGTCGGCCTGTTGATCTTTGGCCTTCGGCGCGAAGACGCCCCTGCTTCGCTTCGACCGGGCCCGCAAAAGGTTGCAAAATCGGTTGCCCCCATTCCCAATCCCAATCAGGGCCCTTACGGTGCTCCGACCGCTCCTGCTTCCCCAGGTGAAGACCCGTACAAGTGAGACNGTGCGAGCATGGGTCGCATTGAAATGCGAGGGTTCCCNCCGNAAAGCCGGAGGGAGTAGGAGGACCGCTGACAGAGTTCGACTCTGAGGAAAGTCCCCTCTCCACAGTGCAGGCGGCTACCAGAAGGAAGCAAACAGAAATGGT
>NZMN01000047.1 GCA_002694525.1 Methanobacteriota archaeon | reverse complement strand
GTTCCAGTGATGGTACCGCAGTCGTCCCACACCTCGGCTTGACTGCCGTAGTCATGGACTGCGATTTGGGAGTCATCGTGTGCGCAGTTCCACGAAGTGTACTGGTTCTCAGCCGCTTCGACGTAGATTGGACTGGGGTTGCCCAAGCGCCAAAAGGCGTCCGAATCGATGGAATAACTGAAATCGATGCCGCTGGCGAGGTTGACGCCCAGTTCCTCGCCGCCGCCCTGAAGGACCACATCGATGGAGAGGTCTGCGTCGTTGCTGATGGTCATCTCGAGAGCCATGTCTGCACCCACCAGCTGGTAAGCGTCGTTGAGGTACTCGGTGTAGAGGATGTCCACGGTCAGGACGTTCTCGGCGATGGATTGAACGTCGATGTCAAACGCAGCGGAATCGGTTTGGCCGAAACTCGGGGGTTCCGTCCAATCGGTCATGAACACGGCGTTGGANATAAGGCCGTGGCGAAGAACCACATCGCTGGANCGGCTCCAGACCTGATGTGCGTTGCCNTCGTGGTCCTGAATGGTCTGCATGCTGATGTCTTCCGTCTGGTGAACGTANACGTTNCTGGCACCGGTGGTCAACTGCCCGATGTCAAGGTTGAANCCGGCATCGTCGGCGTCCGCCATGATTTCNGTGAACAATTCTTGGATGTCCAGACCGGTCACGTTTTGCAGATCGCTGTCGAGGCTGGTCCAGTCGTATTCCACGCCGTAGTAGTACTCCGAGGCTTCGGAGGGAACGGCTTGCACCGTCGCAANGGGCGAGAGTGCTGTGAGCAGAAGGAGGGTNACGAGCAGGCCGGGGGTTGTTCTTCGCAGAGGGGACACGGTCCNTTGCTGTCCACGATTCCCTATAACGCTAGTGGGTGTGGTTTTCGGGGTTTTTAGCCACCAAATACGAAGAATTGAGGAATTTTCGAGCGAGTTTATAGTCGAGGCGACGGCGGCGAACGCCGCTTTTGGTGTTGCCCATGAAGGCCGTGAGGAACACNTCGGCGGTTGCACTGCGGTAGTGTTCAATTTGTCGATTTGCTTCCAAAACCACCCGTTCAAGGTCGCTGGGCGAGAGCGGCGTTTCGATGTAGGTCATGTGTCGACTGCTGACCTTGATCTTGCGTCGGTCGTAGCCAAGCTCGCTGCCGAGGCAAAATCCGATTCGCATCGAGCCGTCGGATTTTGTCCCGTCCACGGCCCGATAGCCCATCGTGCCGTCGGGCGCATTGAACCGCACGTGAAGGGCGNCCCCAGGTGAGGACAGCGTTCGCTGATGGATGGCCCACAANTCNTCGTACAACCCAAGACAGGCGTCGTTTTTCCANACCAAACCTTCTGGATTGCTGGTCGTGAAAACCAACACGCAGACGGGGTGTTCGGTGTCGGTGAACGGGTTTTCCTCGAGGATGGTCACCGAGTGAAGCCGCTGTCGCCAGTGGGGCAAACGGTTCAAATCCTGGATGACCGATTCTGGAACGATCCACACCGAATCGTCGTAGTGCGCAATGGTCCGCTCGATGGCGATCTTGAACAGGTCGTCGAGGACACCGGCCCGAGACGGGTCAACAAGGCTGGTTGGCTCCTGCTGGAAATAGTCCNCCGTGGTGGAACCAAGCCGCTTTGCGGAGTTTTTTGCGAGGTAGGGCGGGTTGGTGAGAACAAACGCCCGGTCGTGAACCGGTACGTTTCGGATGGAATCGTTGGCTGCACCCCACCCGTTGGCGCCGCACATGGACGGGTCCACATCGTGCCCCACCGGAGAAAATCCAAACTGCGATGCAGCCCTGAGCAGATGCCCGTCGCCCGCAAAAGGGTCGACGCAGACGGAATACCGTTGGCGAAGGGTGGAGAGATGTTGTTTGATGTGAGGGCGCATCCACACGACGTCCCGGGTGAAAAACTGCCCGAGGTCTCGTTTTGCGGTGGTTGACATGGCGACTACCCGTTGCGGCGAGCACGNCAAAGGGCAACGAAATTTTCGAACATCTCCTTGCCAAACTCCGAGTCGTTCACCTCGGGATGGAACTGAAGGCCNAAGCGATCGCCGGCCTCGTTTTCCATCCCCTGAACCTTGCAGGACGCGCTGCCCGCCGTGATGAAGAAGCCTTCCGGAACCACGTGGACTTCGTCGTTGTGCGATTCCCAAACGGTTTGGGTTTGNTNGGTTCCGGCAAAGATGGTCCCCCCGCCCTCGACGAGTTCAATTTCCATGGCGCCAAATTCAGGNTCTGGNGACTCTCGAGCGTCGCCGCCGTAGTGCCGNGCCATGAACTGGTGNCCNGCGCAGATGCCCAGNATGGGGATGTCGAGCTCAAGGTACGCGCCACAATTTCCGAGNTCTCCGGTCAGGCCCACGCGCGCTGCGCCGCCGGAGAGAATCAGGCCGTCCAATTCGCGAAGTTCCGAAACGGGCGTGGTGTTGTCGATGATTTGCGTGTCCACCTTGAGGTAGCGGAGCATGCGCCACTCCCGGTGCGTCCACTGACCNCCNTTGTCGACGACGTCAATGACGAGTGGTTTCTCCGACATGCCTCTCACTGCGTTGCNNACACTTGAGGAACGACCATGAACATGCCGATGAATGAGGAGCGTTCGTCGAGCCCNGGCACCGTGGGNTNACCATCATCGATGGTGGACGGTGATGGTGCCGCAAACCTTGCACCAGACCTTGATGCCGTCTTTTCGTGGAGGAACGCCGGCGATGTTGATTTCCGCTCCGCACGTGCACTTCACGATGTTCTCCATGCNTCTGTCCAGCCAACGGTGCTTCATGAATTGAACGCTTCAATCCCACGAAATCAANGTCTCGAAGACCACAAAGCATCGCGTCGTNGAGAAGCCTTTCACCTCGGAAACGTGCAGTTCGGACGGTACGCCACCGGCGTTGAGGACGATGTCGCTCAACTGCTCCCTTCGACCCGGAAGGGTNTCGCGCTCCACGATGGCCCAACCGCGCAACAAGGTGAGGTCACGCTGATCGAAAAGCGGAAACAGATCGGGGAGATGTTCGAAACTGTCNTGCGGCAGGTTCACCAACACCACCTGCGCCNGGCCCCGAAGATGTTCGTCGTCCTTCCACGAACGAGCGTCCTTGCAAACNACGGTCGAAGGCGAACATGGTGGGGTCCTGTTGCGGGTCCATCGNTCGAGGTTGGCGGTGAGCAATTCCACGGCCCGGGGGTTCAAATCACCGGCCAAATAGCCTCGGACCAAGCCCTCGTGTTTNAGCAACAACGGGAAGGCAGGGCCAACGCCGGCGTAAGGGTCGGCGATCACCACCGAGCGCCCCAGCCGTTCCTTNAACGCCANCACC
Organism: Methanobacteriota archaeon; assembly: GCA_002694525.1. Taxonomy (GTDB): domain Archaea; phylum Thermoplasmatota; class Poseidoniia; order Poseidoniales; family Poseidoniaceae; genus Poseidonia. The sequence goes on along the minus strand of NZMN01000047.1, from coordinate 7,806 downwards.
CGCTCGTAGGTGGTCCGGCGCTGTTGAGAAAGGCGGGCTGAAAAGTACACGCCTGCGGGGTCAACGCGAACAACAGCATCGTGTTCNCGAACCGACGTTTCGGTCTCGATGCTTCCGTCTCGACTGGCNAGGATGTGNANATCACGGACGCGGTAATCGCCGATGACTCCATTATCCGCGCATACAATNCGGACGTTNGGCATGTGNTTCAGCATGGCCTCGGCCATGGCACCCGCATGGGGGTGAAGATGTTCCTCTACTTTGACCAACAAGACGTCCCCCTGAATCTCGTACGCTTTGGGCCAAACGGAGGCGGGAAGCGCTTGGAGTTCGGGAGAGAGGTGGTCTCGCCAGTGCTGAGCACCCTGTTCGTTCGGAGCCACCTCGACGTGCGGATGTCCCTCCCACCGCTCGTCGTCTGCACCGGGCGCNGCGTCGTTGAGCGGAACCGCCCGCANGTGNTCGTCCAGTGCGACCACCCCGGTGTCAGCAAGCCACCCGTTCGCTTTGCANCGTTCCAGCCAAACCTGTGTTTGGTTCCTCGGCACGCTCAAATGACGCATGGCCCTCGCNCCTTCCAAGCACCTCGGTGGTTTGAGCATGGCGGCCAATGAGACCCACGTTGATTCTCTCCCAAANACGGGGCTGTTGCTCATCGGCATGGGGCTGGGACGAATGGAAGGGATGACGCTTGAAGCACTGGAGGCCGCCACGCTTGCCGACCATCGCCGGTACGAGGCCTACACCGCCCTCTGGCCCGAGGCTGAGTTGGCACGNCTGGAAGCAAAGGTCGGTCCGATTCAACGCGTGATGCGCCCGGANGTCGAAGACCCCACGGAACTGCTTGAGCTGGCGGCATCGTCCTTGGTNGCGTTGTTGGTGGTCGGTGACCCGCTTCAAGCAACGACCCACGTCGACCTCCAACTTCGTGCAGCAGAGGCCGGCGTTTCATGCAGGGTGCTCCACGGCGTGTCCATCACCACGCTGGTCACCGGAGCCGTAGGGCTGTCAAACTACAAATTTGGACGNCAAACCACGTTCACCTACCCCTACGGAAACTGGATCGCCACCTCCCCCCTTGAGGTCGTGGCCAGCAACTGGAGCCAAAACCTCCACAGTTTGGTCCTCCTCGANCTCGACCCGACGGGTCAGGGCATCGGAGATCAACGCCCGATGACGCCGGCCGATGCGGTCCGCTCGCTGGGCATGATGTGGCACAGCATGCAAACGAACGAGGCAGATGGTTCGGCGGAGGACGCGTCCGCAACGGCGTTTCAACGGTCAATGCAAACCGACTTTCTCGAACAATCGATGGAAGCCATGCAGGTCGTGTTGTGCTCGGACATGGGGACGCCTGAGCAAAGCATCGTNGCCACCACCGTTGGGGCGTTGAGTGACGAAACCGGCGGCCGGTTGAACTGTCTGATNTTCCCAGCAAGCACGGGTGAGGTTGAAGAGAAGGCCCTCGCTCGTTGGAGACGGGGTGAGTGAGCGTGTTTGGATTGCCGGATGAAATCGTCTTGCTCCTTTCGTTTCTGCTGTTCATGGGAATCTTCGCTGGCGTCGGACTGGCGTCCATGTTCGTCAAGCAGGACACCACCGACGACTACCTGGTCGCAGGACGAGGCATGCACCCCGCTCTGGCCGCCCTGAGCGCCGTCAGCACGTGGAACTCNGGATACATGTTCATCGGGTTCATTGGATTCATTTTCATTCAGGGCTATTCGGGTTTGTGGATCGGTCTCGTGTCCACCCTCGGCCAGGCCGTCGCTTGGATTTGGATTTACAAATTCATTCAGAAGGAAGGCAGTGAGCGAGGCGTGCGTTCGCTTTCGTCCCTCGTGTCAAAAACGGCCGGTGCACCCGAAGCCAAACTTGCCGGCGTGCTCTCCGTCTTCTTCCTCGCGATTTACGCCGCCGCTCAACTCGTGGCTGGTGGCGTGGCGCTGCGCACGATGCTGGGCTGGTCGGAAGTGATGGGCATCCTCATCGGATTCGTGCTCGTTGTCGCATACTGCTACGCCGGTGGCATTCGGGCGTCGATTTGGACCGACGCAGCCCAATCCTGTGTGATGATTGTGGGCTCCTCNATTCTGTGCTACGTGGCCGTTGCAGAGGTGGGTGGCCTGTCCGGCCTCCACGGGACCTTGAAGGACATCGACCCGGGCATGGTGAACCTGTTTCCGGCTGACTTGACGTTCGGGGTCACGTTGTGGATCGGTGCGTTCTTCCTCGGCGGTCTGGGCGTGGCNGGGCAACCNCAGGTCGTGTCGAGGGTGATGACCCTCAAGGACGACAACGACCGCAAGCAGGCTGCCATCTGGTTCTTTGTCTGGCAGACACCGTTCATCGCCCTGATGTTCATCATCGGGCTGGCGTGCCGTGCCATTTTCCTNGATCTTGATGCGTCGCAAGCACAAGAGGGGTTACCCCTGCTGGCCATCGAAGTGCTGAATCCTTTCCTGGCGGGTGTGATTTTGGCNTCCATCTTTGCGGCAACCATGTCAACGGCTGACAGTCAGGTGCTTGCCTGCACGGCCGCCATAACGGACGACGTGAAGCCGGAATGGAGTCAGGAACACGCAACCACAAAAATGGTGACCATCGCTGTTGCCGTCTTTGCCACCCTGATCGCTTTGGTTGGACAAATGTTCCCCGGTTTCGGCGATTCGGTGTTCGCACTTGTCGTGCTTGCAGTGTACGGCCTTGGGGGCATTTTCGTTCCGCTTCTGCTCGTTCGAATGATGGGTTACGAGCCCGACACCGAACACACCGTTTGGATGATGACGGCCGCCATGAGCGCCGTCATCGTGTGGAGTGTCAGCGGCTACGGTGAGGACATCTTCCCCTCCATACCCGCCATGAGCGCCGCCTTTGCGACCCACTTTATTCTCTGCACCCAACGAGCCGAATCCAACCCCAACCCGTTTGGACGCTACAGCCTTCCAACGCAAAAAACGGTGGCCGTCGGAGCAGCNGTTGTGTTGGTGATGTTCGGCGGCTTGGAAGGNGCCTATCTGGCCGTGGCCCCCGATTCGGAGGNCGCCCNAGGNGACAATCCGTATCAGCTGACCTACACCGTCAGCGAATGGACCGAAGAAGCGACCCTGACNCTGTCCGANGGCGACACGCAAACCTTTGAGGTGACGATCGATGATACCATGACGGGCGTGGTGATCGCAGAACTCAAAATCACCTACTCCGATACGGGCGAAACCTTCACTGCGGCGTGCGACGAAGTCGTCACAACCCCTGATTACAGCGGCCTTGCAGGCCCCCTTTCCGAGAGTGACGACACGACAAAGTCCACCACGGCCTGCGACACGACCACGGTGGTCGGCACCATCCGTCCAAACACCGACCTCGACCAGTACGCGAATGAAGGCCAAGGCAACTACACGCTGAACGGAACGGAAAGCGAGCTNATCGANATCCTNACGACCCTCGGAAAATCACCGGAGATGGTCGGGACGGTCGCCATGGACGTCGCCCTCAACACCAACGANGGNAGTCCTTTCGGCAACGACNACACGGAAACGGTAACCGTGGTCCTGAGCATGCTCATTTTCCAGCCCAGTGGCATGAACCCCGTCACAGCGTGAACGTTGCTCCTTGNTCGCCNACCTTCCAGCCGTGGTCGAGCACGGTGGCATGCTCNACCGANGCAGANTCGTGAACCGGGTTGGTGTGGTTGAGGTGGATAAAGTAAATCTCAGGATCGCCTTTCTGCCGGGGACCGAGCCGATTCAAGGTCTCGCTCACGGGCGGATGAGGAACCTCCAGTTGGGACCTGCCGGACAACTCGTCCGAACTCCAAAAGGTGCCGTCGATCAAAGCAAGGTCCACGTTCAANTCTTTGAGCCATGCACGGATGGACGGNGCGTCGTGATGGTTCAGCGTGTCGTCCCAGCGGTCGTGGTCCGTGAGGTACAACACCGAGCGGTTCGGGCCGCGAACGACAAAGGCGTGCATGTCGGAGAGTTCGGCTCGATGAGGGACCTCGACCGCTTCCAGTCGAACGGTTTCCGAGAGAGCNTGGACGCGCCCAGAGGCGGTNACCTCCGTTTCAAAGACCCCTTGGTCCAGCATCAGCGCCCATTGAGGGGTCCGTTCGATCAGCGTGTGCATGGATTGGGAGGCGAACAGNTTGAGGCTGCGGGCGTTGAGCGTTTCCCGGCCNAACAGGCCGAGNCCGTCAACGTGGCCAACGTGTGCATGGGTCAGAATAACCGAGGACAACGGAGGNTGGCCCCAAAGACGCAGTTGCTCTCCCATGGCGCGGGTTGCGTCGATNAGGTGACCGCGACCGTGTTCATCNATGATGCCNAGGCTCACAGGATGACGAACGTCGGCCGGACCGAGGTCCNGGCAGCACGGCCGTTGGCAACCCGGCTGNGGACGGCCNCCGTCTTGGGCGGTTCCCAAGAGCNTCACGGTCGGCATGGGTNNACCAAACCGACCACCGACATGAGGGCTTTCACGCGAAGGTCTCAAACCAAACCACGGGACAGGCTTGATTGGGGAGCACCGTGGCAGCGCCGTCCAAAGTGGAGTTCCCCGGTCAAAAAAAGACGCGNGCCCGGATGCGAGGCACCAAACAGGCCAACGAAGCAACCGCCAAAAAATTGGAGCGNGANCTTGGACAGTTCTTGGAAAATCCACGCAGCCATCTTCCTGCCATGGAGTTTGGAGGAAAATTGCGCTGGGGAAGAACCGACCCCGTCACCAAAACGCTGGCGGAAATTGAAAAAATCATCAAGAAGAAGAACGATCTAAAATGGCTTTCGAAACGCATGATGGCCAAGCGAGGCGACGACGTCGCGAAAGCGTTCGCCGGCTCGCTCCACGCTGCCCACGACGAGCAGTTCAACATGGTCGGNCAGTTCAATTCGGGCTCCTTCGGTTCGGGCTCGTACGTTCGCCGGGGCGACGGAAAACCCGGNTACCTCGCTGGCATACAGAACNACGCCAACCTCACGCTGCGCATGCTTCCCTGGGAAGANCACGCACGACGCGGCATGTACTTTTTCAGTTGGGAAGGTGGTTTTGTGTGCACGGGCCCCAAACCNGAACCNCCGACCGACTGGCTGGAGAACGTGCTCAGCCGNTCTCGATTTGATTTGAGCATGACTGAAATCGACGGTCAGAAGGTGTGGACCACCGAAGGGTTGGACGCCAAGCAATTGGTGGAGGGTGGNAANTCNCCNAACGGNCACGTNGCGTTCAGGTTCCACACAGGAGCCGTGGTCGGCTTGGGCCTNGACGCCTTGGAGACGTTCTCGAAAAAGGACGCTCCGTTNGTCCATCACCTCGCCCTNTCCATGCTCCCACCCATCCTCCCGTCCATTCTGTCGCTGGACGCCGTCTGGACGCCCCAGGGATGGCCGNCCGACCGGCCCCTTCCCGAAACGTGCGTTGAGGGGATTGGCAAAGTNGTNGACGCCTGGCAGGGCCTGACCATGAACGAAGGCATCGTCTCGTCGGCGATGAAGCAGACCGTGATGGAAGGCATCGATGAGGGNGTCCTNGTGGGGGAGTCTTGGTTGGACGGNACCTCCGCTGAAGCGCTGCNGGACGCCCTGAAGGACCACAACGGATCGGCCGAGGAGCGTTTGCTGGCCGCTGAGATCCTGCGGCTTGCGGTGGCCGACCCTCACGAAGACGCCGCNGGCTTGCGAATCGAAGCCAAAGGCAGTCCGGAACAACGCGACGATCGCTGCACNCGAGTCATGAAATCCGCNACGTGCGGNGACGTCCTCTCCGCCTTTTGGGCCACCCACGGATGGGAGGCGTTGGCTGCCCTCGGTTTGGAAGGGGANGATGCGANGAGCATCTGGGAAGAGCAACGCGACTCGCCCAAACCCTTTGGAAAATTCCTCAANGGNTTGGATGCGGCCAAGGCGCTGGCGCAACAGAAGGCAAGGTTCCCCCCTCACGACGACAGCGGCGTGGCNACGACGATGATTCACGACTACATCGTGGCAGGTTTGACCCAAGGCATGGGTTCGGTGGAGCGCAAAGCCACCTCAAGGCACGCCACNCTCGACCAAGCAGCNGCATCCTGGGCTTGGTTGGTGGCGGTGGGCCGNTCGGGCGGNCAAGAATGGCACTTTGAATCCAACGCAAGGGACCGAGGTGGTGTGTGGGCCGTCCCAACCAGCGAGTTGTGGGCCATTGGCAAACAACTGCTCGATGCAAAGGAAGAAACGTTGACGGGGTTGCAAGCCGATTGGAACGCCGCCTTCGAGAGGCTCAAGACCACCACCGGTGAAGCCTGAATCAAGCTCGGNGGGCCTACGGTCCTGCTTTGCCGTTCAGATTCAAAGCATCAGCGACGATCAACACGAATGCGAAGATGACGTAGAACCACATGGTCCAGACAAAGGTCCTCGGCGCTTCTTCTCGCGTTTTCCAGCCCTCGTTGCGCGTGTGGATCCCNTGTTCGCGCCAGCAGTACCCCACGTACAGAAACAGGAAAACGCCGACCGCCGTGCCGATCACAACCTCACCTACAGCGAGCCGAGCGCACCTTCGATGTCGCTCCAAAGATCCTCAACGTCCTCAATGCCGATGCTNAGGCGAACGAAACCNGGGACCACCCCCGCTTCCATGCGGACGTCTTCAGGCACAAACATGTGACTGGAGTTGAACGGGCATTCGATCAGCGATTCCACGCCGCCCAAACTCGTCGCCTCGTANATGAGATTGAGGTTTCGCATGAACTTGAGCGCCGCATCGTCTCCNCCTTTCACCACGAANGCGATCATGCCCGACCCGTTGGGCAAAATACGCTCGGCGATTTCAAAGTCGGGGTGACTGGCAAGTTTGGAGTGGTACACGCGCTCGATCGCTGGGTGGTTTTCCAAGCGAACGGCCAGGTTGTACGCGTTGTCGCAAATGCGAGGCATTCGAACGTCCAAGGTGCGCATCCCGCGCTCAAGCAGATAGCACGAATGAGGGTCGGGTGCAGCACCGAAGTGCACCTTTCGCATGAAGATTTGAGCGATGAGGTCCTTCGAACCGACCACGGCACCGCCCAGAATGTCCGAATGGCCGCCGAGGTATTTTGTCGTGGAGTGCAGAACGAGGTCGACGCCCATGTCCAACGGTTTGCACCCCCACGGCGATGCGAAGGTGTTGTCGATGAGGAGGAGCAGGTTGTGTCGCTTCGCAACGTCGGCCATCGCCTCGATGTCGCAGACCTTGAGCACGGGGTTGGTCAGCGTCTCGATGTACAGGAGTTTCGTGTTCTCCTGAATGGCCGCCTCGTAGGACGTCGGGTCTCGCATGTCGGCCATCGTGGTCGAAATACCAAAGCGAGGGAATTCTTCGGTCAGAAGACCGTAGGTTCCGCCGTAAATGTCGGCGCTGGCGACCATGTGGTCGCCCTGGTTCAGCAGGGCCATCAGCGTCGCTGAGATGGCCCCCATGCCCGATGAAAAGGTCTCAGCGTCTTCTCCGCCCTCGAGCGCCATCAATTTTTGAGCGACCGCATCGGAGTTGACCGTGGAGAGCCGAGCGTACAGGAGGGTGTGTTGAGCACCCGCAGCCCAACCGGCGTATCGCTCATCGGTGAGCTTGTACGTGGAGGATTGGAAAATGGGGGTGTTGACGGCGTCACCAATGTGTTGCGTCCCGCTGTGAACAGCATCGGTTGCAAAGCGGGATGGATGTTGTTTGTCCGTCATGCGTATCTCCGCTTTGGCGAACGAACCACGCCCCTTCAACCATTCTACTCCGCCTCCTGCAACGTGCTTTCAGTCTCCTCGTTTGGGGATGTAATTTCCACGATGATGTTTCCTACCA
>NZMN01000046.1 GCA_002694525.1 Methanobacteriota archaeon | reverse complement strand
ATCGCTGAGGGCAGCACGCTGGGCAAGCGTTGGGAAGCGGGGCCCGGTGAAGGGGACCGTTGGCATCCAGAGGGCGCCTGTGTCCGGTTCCGTTTCACCTTGGGTTCTGGCAGCTACGCGACCGTGTTGCTCCGTGAATTCATGAAGGGGCCGCTCTCCAACATGGGTTGAGCGCAGATTTGACCGCAAGCACTCCACTGCAACGACCGTCAATCGTGCAGGCCGTTGTTTGCAGTTTCAAATGAGGCCCATCGAAAGAACTTCGATTTCGCCAACACCGTGGATTGCCGCCATCTTGGCTTCGAAAGCGTCAGCAAGACCTTCGCCGTCGTTCATCTTGACGTGNACTTGGACGAACTTGAGACCGAAGGCCAGNGGCTTGGTCTCAATCGCTTGAATGTCGTAGTTGTCGTCACGGAGGGTTGCAATCGTCTCCGCAATGGCATCCGTGTCAACATCGTCAAGGCTGGAATCNGGGTTCACTTTGTACGTCATCACTACCATGCCCATGCAATCACCTCAGGGACCGACAAATCCGCAGTTGGGGCACTTGTACAGCACGCCTTGGTTTCGCACACGAGGGCTGCGACCAATCGGGTGAAAGCACCCGGGGCACGGGAACGTGGTGGATCCTTGTTCAGCCAGCGGGATGCCTGANGACGTACAGGCTTGTGCTCGTTCACTCATGGATACGGCTCCTAACGAAGTCGCCCACGGTCTCCCCCTCTTTATGGTTGCGTGAGATGCAAGCAGCGCGTCATGCTTCAAAACGCTGCACAATGCTCAATCTTCCNTGTTTTCCNGTGCTCACAACAAGCGCCCCGTCCCGGGAGCGACACCACCCTGTTTCAATGCGGATGACGTCTCCAACGTTGACCTGTTTGATCTGGTCGGCCCAAAACACCATTCCAACGAGNCCNGTTTCGTCCCTGCCGCAACCAGCAGCGACGGGACCGGTGTACGAGGACGATGCAATCATCCGTTGTGGGTACATGCGCAACACCACCAGCTCGAGGCCTTTGACGGGAGCGTTGGGTCGAAGATTCTCAATTCGATTCGCAGGTGTCGGCCAGTTCAAGCCCGGTCCAAGGTTCATGGCCTTGGTGNNCGACCTCAACCCTCTTGAATGTCGTCGGTGGTTTTCTTGCGGCGCACCTTGAACGATGTTGCGACCGGCTCGGGGTCGTCCTCCAGTTCTTCNCCGCCCACGATTTTGTTCACGGCCGCTTCGTATCGCTCCCGGACCGATGCTTTTGGCGCCTTCCACGGCGTGTGGTGCTTGCAGACAAGGTAAACCTCCGACGAGGAGTTTCTGGAAGCATCGGGGGAAAATCGACGCACGCTTGAGAAATGTGGGCGCACGGCAGAAATGAGNTCCTCGACGCCGATGCCCTGGAACAGCTTGGTCGTGAATCCGCCCCCCTTGACCAAAAGTGGGAGAGCNAAATCAAACACGTCGGCAACCAAGGTCATGGCGACGGACTGATCCATGTCCCACTTTCCNGTGATGTCGGGTGAGATGTCCGAAACGATCACGTTGAGTTGTTGGCCTCCGAGTTCAGCGAGNATGCGTTCTTGGGTNNNNGATTCGGTGATGTCGCCCGTCAGCAGAACGGCGCCTTCNACCGGTGCGCACGGCTGGAGGTCAACACCAACCACACGGCCCGTTTCACCCGCTAANTCAACGGCCACTTGGGCCCATCCTCCNGGGTGGCATCCCACGTCGAGAACGAGGTCTCCGTCTCGGACGAGGTGAAANCGTTCCTGTATTTGTTTCAATTTAAACGCCGAGCGTGCCCGATACCCACTGGCCTTGGCTTGTCGGCGCCATGAATCACGCTTGTGATTTTCAACCCAGTGCTCTGCCACAAGCGTTTCCTCCATGANGGCCTCCNACCTNGTCTTCATGAATGCTTTTCTCGAAATCGGGGCAAAGCAAGGAATCAAGGAGGAACGAGGACACCGCCGTCCAAGGGGACCGTTNAGGATGAGGGCCGTTCGCACATCAATCTTCGCNATTGGGTTGTGCCTCCTGATGACCTGCACGAGCGCTCACGGTGCNGTGGTGGACCTGAGTGCNTCGTTTGAACAGCCNGTCTCCACCGANGGTGGGGGCCGAACGCTGCTCGTGGAAGAAATCACCGCCACGGGTTGCTCNACCTGTGCTGAAATNGACCCTGAGCTGCTCCGAGTGGCCGACAGCCACGGCTCAAGGATCGCACTCGTCGCCTTGCATCCATCAACCACTGCAGATGCGTTCCAGCCCGAGGCCAGCAAGGAGCGAATCGAACGATTGGAAATCACGCAATCTGGCTTGAATCAAACGCCCACGTTTCTGGTGGAATCGGGAGCCGCTCGCCGAGGATACGATGCGTGGCAGGACGTCCAACGAGACATCCTCAACGAAGAGGTGTCCCGTCAAATCACCTCCAAGATCGATGTGAGCGTGGTCAAAACCGAACGAGGGTATCGGGCAAGCGTTGCTCACGCCGANCTCGTCCAAATCAACGGCACACAACTGACCATGATGGTGGTCCAGCACGGTAAAATCGTGCCCGANGGAGCACTCAACGTGGGTTTGGACCACCGCGACCGTGTCCTCGTCGGCATGGCCGAATGTTCGCTCGAGAACAACACCGTCATCCGAGCCATCGATGTTCAGAACGCATCGGTCGGCGAATCGTGCGCTGATTCCTTTGCCGTCGAGTTTGAAAACTACGAGTCGTGGAGCGTGGTCCTTGTCCACGAGTCGACCGAAGAGGAACTCCATGAAGGGGGGCGCACCACCACGTACGGCGTGGTTGAACTGGCACACCGAGATCGAGCCGAGGTGAATCCGTCCTCGAGCCTCGCAGGTCGGGTCCTCCTGGTGAGTTGCGTGATGCTTGCTGTTGCTTCGATTNTACGAAAAAAGTAATTTTTNCTNCGATTTATCCGTTGTGTATGGCGCGTTTTCTGCAAAACTCTACCGGAAACCGGAAAAGGACCGCACCGGGAGAAGAAGATTTGATAAACCGTGATGCCAACTTANCATCATGACAAAAACATGGGAAGACGTCGCCTGGGGTCAGGAAACGCCCCTCAGGGAATGGGTGGTCGAGTACCAAGCCAAGGTGGGCCATCAAATCACGCACCACCTGACGGTGTTGCANGGTGAGGGCATGGAAGACGTCCAACGGCGACTGATGCACGAGTTGAGGACCACCTATGTCGGAGCTCAAGAGATTGAAGTGACCGTTCTGCGCATGGAAGANATTGAAACCGAGCCAAACGCTGCCATGTTCAACGGCTCGTTTANGCCCTGATCACTCGATGGAGCGGTAAACGAGTTCAATCAGTTGGCCGTCCTNNACGATGTGCTCTTCAAAGGTNGAAACCTGNGTTCGCTCTCCACCCTCCTCGGTGACGAACATCAANAATTCGTGAGACGCATCAATGCGGTGGTCGTCAAAACCCGTTGANTCCATGTGCTTCCCCCAGATGTCAAAGAACGCCTCGAGTGGCGCCTCCACTCCGCTTTCNGCGAACTCCANGTGGATTTTTCCGGTTGAATCGTGGGTGTGGAGCGGTCGCATTGAGCAGCCCCGGTCGTTGAGTCCAACATCGTCTGGAACATCGATGATTTCGTTCAGCACGGAGATGCGCACCGTGGCGTGGTAGTGTTCCGCTAGATTGCCGTGGCTGCCAATGCATTCATCGGCAAGTGCGTGACGTTCATCTGCGGTGTTGAACGGGGGCTCACCGTCACTCACACCCAACAAATAGGCGAGTCCACCCAAGGCAGCGAGGGTTACCACCAACCAAAACAGGGATTCTTTGTTCATGATGAATCACCTCAAGCCGTCACCTTGTTTGAAGTTGATGATTGAACTTCTTCGTCGTTCCACATGTTATCGTTGTGCATGCGACCCGCCCGCCAGAAGCCAAAGAGGCATACGACGTTGGCGATGTGCGCCATGGTGCAGAACTGACAAATCTTCCCCATGGAGATTTCNTACGAAACCAAGAGGGCGATGACAAACATCCCGGCACCGGTCATGAACATCCCGTANCGGAGGTAGGATTCTGACCACAGCGCATCGGGCTCTTTTCCGACGCTGTTGGTGATGAACAACAACGCTGCGAAGGCAAACATGCCGATGAGTCCCCAGGAGATTCCAAAGAAGGGGTCCACGTTGTACTGCGCGTTGCCCAACACATCGTCGCAAGAGAAGACGGTGGCGCTCGAGCAGACGTTCCCGCCCTCGCTGATCTTGTTTGATATCCAGAGCGTGTGCGTTGAAACGACAAAGCCCGTGAACGCCACGATGTTCAACCCAAAGAGATGGCGACGACGGGCATGGGCAAGGAGCGGATTAAATCCAGTGAGCGAACCTGCGAGGTTGTCGCCCAGCTTGGTCATCATCAACANGCCNAACGCGATGGGTACGATGTAGGCGATGAGGATGAGGTTTTGGTCAACCACGGTTAAGCCCCCAAGGTGAGACGGAAGATTGCGTCGCTGATCTCTTCGTTCGGGTTTTCGGAGGAAACCCAAGCGACGATGCCGTCGGGTTGAATCAGATAGTAGGACGGCGTTCCAGGGACCTTCCACGCCTTGAGATTGTCCTGATCGATGTCGTCGATGTAAACAAAGCCGTGAGCCGAGCCGCCTCGAGCCGCACACGAGTTACCGTTGCAGGTTTCTCCTCCTGATTTGTCTCGAAACGCCACGATTTCCGTCCGACTTGTGTCGTGACCGTTGATGTTCAANTCGGTGGCGCTGGCAACAAAATTCACGACGGGGCCCTTCCAAGCCGGCTCGTCCGGNTTGTCCGGATCCATGACGAATTTCATGAAGTACTCAGCGTTTTGGCCAACCTTTTCCGCATCACGGAGACAAATCGGGCAGTCCGTATCGACGAAATCCACCAGGAGCCACTGGCCGTCGGTGTCGCCTGCNGTCCANTTTNTGTNGATGTAGTCGCTCATGTCAAAGTTGGTCCANCCGCTCCCGTTGTAGGCCATGCCCGTTAGNGGTGGAGCGCGATCGCCTTCTTTGGTCCCTGTTCGTATGGGGTCCGTGGTGAACGCAAGGAACATGATGGCGACGAAGAAAATCGCTGCAACTCGGATGGCGGTGTCGGTTCGTACGTCGGCTTCTGTATCGGTTTTCATGGTGTTCACTCCAGTCCTATTTCGTCCAGCAGGCNGGTTGCCGTGTGCCGGATGGCCTCCTCGCTGTTCATGGTAACGTCAAAGCCGGTTTGAAGCATCTTATCGATGCCCAGCCGGGCTCGTGGAATGTCGCCTGCCCAGCCGCGGTCGCCTCCGGTGTACTCAATGCGAGCGTCGGCACATCCGGTGACCTCGACCACAATCTCTGCAATTCTGCGAACGGAGGCCGTGTCGTGACTGCCGAGATTGAACAGGTTCAGCGGCTGATGGGCGTTGGACATCACGTGGAGCATGGCGTCNACGCAATCCCCAACCTCCATGTAGGATTTTTCCTGAAGGCCGTTGCCCAACACCTCGAGACGGGTGGGGTCGTTTTTCAGTTTGTGAATGAAATCAAAAATNACGCCGTGGGTGCCTCGCGCCCCGATGATGTTGGCAAATCGAAAAATCCACGCTTGAAGGCCGAAGGTTCCCACCCAACTGCTGATGAGGCCCTCGCCGGCTTGCTTGCTGGCACCGTACAGTGAAATCGGCATGCACGGTCCGTGGTCTTCGGGGGTGGGCAACGGTGCGTCCTCACCGTACACCACCGAACTCGAGGCAAAGACGATGCGGTCAACATCGTTCAAGCGCATGGCTTCAAGGATGTTGTAGGTGGCGACCGTGCCCTGTTGAAGGTCCGTGTCCGTGATGCGNGTTCCGAGTCGAATGTCGGGGTTGGCGGCCAAGTGGAACACGCAATCAATCTCCATGGCCATGGCCCGACCGACATCGGCTGGATTGCAGATGTCGCCNTCGACAAGGCGAACTCGCCCGTTGTCGATGTGAGGTTGAATGAAGCCGACATCGCCGCTGGAGAGNTTGTCAATGACCACCACGTCGTCGCCGCGAGCCACAAGCCGGTCGATGAGATGGGAGCCGATGAAGCCGGCGCCTCCGGTCACCAGCGCTCGCATGGACGGACGACCAAAAGCGCTCGTATAAGGGAAATGGTTCCNGTCCGCAACCGCATCGCGGCTTTGATAATCGTTCAGGTGGTTGATTCAGGTTCCGGGGACACGACCTCGGAGGAGGTGAATACATGACAAAATCCAATTCGGCAAAAGAAACTGAAACCATGGACAACAACATCTTGGTGGGCTACGTGCGACGGAGTAACGCTGGTGGAGCCCTGAAGCTCTCCATCAACACAGCAGCGTTCGCTGACTGCAGCACCTACATGACCAGCGACGGACAGGCCTACGTTCCCCTGGTGATTTCCATGGGTGCGTTGCAAAAAGTCCTCTCGGGCGAGCGCGCCGTGACCACGGTTACCCAACTCCACGACTGAACCCCTGCGGGGNCACGGCGTGATCCTTCTCGTTGAGAAGTACATCGCTGCTTCATCGACCAAGGTCGGTTTTGCGGCCAANCCNACANNTGTATGTCNTCTTATCAATCACTGATATATAGGATACAGTGAACGGAANGGCGTGCCTCAGCAAGAGGAATCGCNACCATCGGCGCCNCCTCGCATCGTTGCGGGAATGCCGATGTACAACGAGGAGGAGACCATCGGGTCGGTGGTGACCCGCACGCTNCGCTACGTCGANGAAGTCATCTGCATCGACGATGGCTCCTCCGACTCCAGCGCTCGAATCGCCGAGGCATGCGGTGCGACCGTGATTCGCCACCGAGTGAATCGAGGGTACGGTGGTGCGCTCAAGACCCTGTTCCTNGAAGCGACCAAACTCGATGCCGACGCATTGGTCCTGCTCGATTCCGACGGACAGCATGAAACGGGGGACATCCCGAAGTTGCTCAAGCCAATCCTCGACGGNGAGGCGGACTTCGCCATCGGTTCCAGGTTCGTCGACGGGGGCGGTGGCACCGACATGCCTGCATACCGTCGCCTTGGCATCAAGGTCATCACGGCTGCNTCCAATCTCTCAAGCGACCTTGGCATCAAGGACACGCAATCGGGCTTCCGAGCCTTTTCACGCACGGCGCTCGAACGTCTGCGGTTTGATTCCGAGGGAATGGAACTTTCCNTGGAGATGCTGGAAGACGCNCACGAGAAGCAACTCAGGGTGTTGGAGGTACCGACCGTGATTCGCTACGACGTGCCCAAGGGTTCGAACTTCACCGCTGTCTCGCACGGATTCACCGTCATGACCTGGGCGTTGCTTTCCCTTTCTCAAAAGAANCCTCTTCTGGTCCTGGGCTTACCCGGNTTTGGGCTNTTGGCCACGGCNGCAGCCATGGGAACCCGAACCGCCCAAGACCTCACCCTCCAGTTGGACAGCATCATCGGATCCGGCTTTTCAGCCGTGTGGATTGGCCTNCTCGGCCTCTCACTCATGGCCACGGGTCTGGTTCTGCAAAGCGCCCANCGCTTCCTACGATTGCTGTTGGTCAGAGAGTTCGGCNTGGACTGAACCTTCANGCCATCAAACTCGTTGCGAGGGCGAAGATGTANGGGATTGCGAAGAGGCCGAAAAACACGAACATGGCGATGCGTACCGTTCGCTGGTTTTTCTCGTCTTTTTCGTTTTTCTCGATGCATTCAGTCTTCTTGCAGACGCGCGGGTCGGATTTGATCGATATGGGCTCGTGACAGATTCTGCAGTGCATGTGAGGCGAGACCTTGCCGGCCCCGGCCACGCTGCCCATGAACTGGCTGGATTTTTTTGCGACCATCTCTTTCACTTTCTTTGCGTCGACCACGGTTCCACCTCAGGCTTTGATGAGCGTCCCTTCAAACGACTTCCCGTCCAATGCNTCGTCGATTCGCCTGACGTCTCGGCCGTCAAGAACGGCCAAATCCAAACCCGCCGCAATGGCTGCTTCCACAGCCACCGGGTCGACGACCGCCGATGCACCGGGTTCAAGTTGTTTTCCAACGCCCACAACATCGGCGAGTTCAGCAAGGGTGATTTCGGTGAGCGCCTCGGCATCGTCGTGATGCCTGGGGTCCTTTGTGTAGACGTGAGAAACATTGGTCGCGATGATGCAGTGTCGGGCGTGAACCACCGCTGCGAGTTTGACCGCCACCGTATCGGTGGTGTGGCCAGGAACCGTTCCGCCCATGACCACNATGTGATGGGCATCAAACAAGGNCCGAGCGTCTTCGATGGAATGAGGAATCGATGGTGCGACATCGCAACCGATGTCGAGGAGAACTTGCTGCAGGACGGTGGCGTTCAGNCGAGTTGCGGCNATGCCAACCNNGTCCAGTCGGTGAGCATCGCTCATGATTTCGCTGGCCAATTCAATGCCTTCTCGAGCGGGCAGACCGCCACCAACCACCAAGCCAATCTTGCGTCCGTTGCCTTCCAGATGCACCATCAACTGGCGCAGCTGCCCCATCCACATCGAACGCGCCTCGGCTTCTTCAGGCCGCAGGAGACTGCCGCCCAACGCCACGATGTGAACCGGGGTCATGGTCACGCTCCGGCGCGCCCATGTTTTCATCCTATCCCCGAGTGCGGGCTTTAGCAAGGCGATGTGCNGGNGAAGGAGGGAGGTTTGAAATGCCTCGCNCAAGACCCCACGGGCGGGGAGGTCCATGGCAGACGATGCAAAGTTGTCAGCACGGCGCCTCCGCCTCAAACTNGCACTTGAGGANCTCCGTGAAATGAAGGGGTTCGGCACCGAACTCGTGACCCTCATCATCCCGCCCGACCGGCAGGTGTCCGACGCACGGTCCATGCTCCAAAATGAACACGGCCAAGCGGCCAACATCAAATCCAAAGGGACACGAAAAAACGTCCAGGGCGCCATTGAATCAGCGATATCAACGCTCTCCCGATTCAAAACCCCCGGGGAAAACGGATTGGCCATCTTCGTTGGTTCCATCATCGTGGGCAACAACAAGAGCCGGATGGTGAACATCGTCGTGGATGACCCACCGCAACCGCTGATCTCGTTCCGATATCGGTGCGATTCTCGATTTGAGTTGACGCAACTTGAGGAGATGCTCATCGACAAGAAATCCTACGCATTGTTCGTAATTGACCGGGCAGAGGCAGCGTACGGAATCGCCACCGGCAAACGGATTCACGTTCAAGAGCACCTCGTATCCAACATCATGGGAAAGCACCGCCAAGGTGGTCAGTCNGCACAGCGGTTTGAACGGCTGATCGAGGAGGCGGCTCACAATTTCTTCAAGCGTGCAACCGAACACGCATCNTCGTATTGGCTTCCGCACCTTGAGAACATTCAAGCCGTCATCGTTGGGGGGCCCGGAGCCACGAAGGATTTCGTGGTGAAAAACGACTACTTCCANCANGAAATCGCCAAAAANATTGCGAAGGCNACCTTCGACGTTGGCTATTCCAACGAATCCGGCGTTCGGGAACTTGTCGAAAACGCAGGCCAATTGATGGGTGAAATCGAACTNGACGCCGANCGCCANGTCATGAACCGATTTCTCGAGGAACTGATTCGGGCCCATCCCAAAGCAACCTACGGTGAAGCGATGATCAAACAAGCACTCACGCAGGGAGCGGTTGATACGCTGCTGGTTTCGGAGGGNTTGCGAGGGAACATCATCCAANTGCAGTGCAAAAAATGCGNNCACGGTCGCGAGGAACCGTGGGAGGTTCGCTTGACACGNCAGCAGGAATTTCCANCCTGTCCATCGTGCGGTGCTTCCGGGGATTCCNTCAAAGAGCTNGCNAGCCACTCCATCATTGAGTCGCTCTCGCAGATGGCCGAGGAAAGTAACTCTGAAGTTACCTACATCTCCATCGACACCGAAGAAGGGTCTCAACTGATGCAGGGGTTCGGCGGCCTGGCGGCCATCNTGCGCTACCCCATGATGTGATGTGAGAACATGGAATTGCTCAAGTCTGAAGTTCAACCCATCGTTGAGAAGGCGGTTCAGGGGCTTGGTATCGACCCGTCCCTNGTCGGCANGATGCTCCAATCCACTCGGGAACTGGACCAAGGCGATTTGTCCTTGCCCTGCTTCCCGTTTGCCAAGATGCTTGGAAAAGCACCCGCCGACATCGCTGAAGCCATTCGAGCAGCCATGCCTGAACACGAAGCCATCGGTGAGGTCGGAGCCGTGAACGGCTACCTCAACGTACGAGCCTCAACGGTTTGGCTTGCCGACCGGTTNNTGAAGAACGGCGTGTCTCACACCGATGAGCGCCAGCCGCGGGAGGTCCTGATCGAACACACGTCGGCCAATCCAAACGGNCCCTTTCACGTCGGTCGGGCACGGAACGCCATTTTGGGCGANTCGTTGGTGCGACTCCACCGTTTGTGGGGGGACGATGTGACCGCCGAGTACTACGTCGACGACATGGGGAAGCAAGTNGCTGTGCTGGCNTGGGCGCTTGAAAACATGGACGNTGCAGAGGTNGAAGCCCTTCTGAGCGACCGNGAGCCCGTCAATCCACAGTGGAGTCAAAAAGCCGACCACCAGCGAGTNCGATGGTACCAAGCGGCTCAGCGACGTCGTCAGGACGACGCAAACGCNGCGGACATCGAANAGGCGATCGGTTCGCTCGTTCATGCGAGCGAACACGGCGATCANGCCGTGTTGGATGCCTTTGAGCAAGCCTANCAGCCGGTCTTGGACGGCATGCTCGAAACGCTTGGTCGTCTGGGAATTCAGTTTGACCGCTTCACGAAGGAATCCATGTTCGTGACCAACGGNGATGTAGCGNAATTGATGANCCAANTGGGGCAACTNGACATCAACGGTGTCGCTGANAACGGCGCGCAGTACCTTGACCTGGGTCAGCGAGGATTGAAGGGGAAAACCGAATTTTTCTACCGCAGAGGCGACGGTTCGTCCCTGTACGCCACCCGAGACATCGCTTATCATCGCTGGAAGTGGACGCAATGCAGTGCACTCATCAACGTCTTGGGAGAGGACCACAAGTTGCAGGCGCAGCAGGTCGGTCTCACGCTGGAGGAGTTGGGCGAGCGCCGGCCCGAAGTCATGTTCTATTCCTTCATCAAACTGCCCGAGGGAAAAATGTCGACCCGAAGAGGAAACGTGGTGTTCATGGACGACCTCCTTGAGGAAGCTCACGCCCACGCCGTGGAGGTTCTTCGCGAGCGTCGACCCGATTTAGGCAGCGAAGCGATGGACNCCATCGCAGAAGCCGTTGGNACCTCGGCCGTGCGGTTCAACATCGTCAGCGTGAGTCCGGAAAANGGCTTCACNTTCCGTTGGGAGGACGCCTTGAGTTTTGAAGCAGGTTCGGCACCGTTCATCATGTACAGTCANACCCGTGCGTGCTCAATTCGCAGGCGAGTGCTGGAGCACGACGACGGGTTTTCCAAACCGTTCAGCGCCGAAGCCCAANATGANGTCGAGCCACCGCCCGGCCTCGTCCAACTTCTCCGCACGCTCGCGGTTCACGACGANCGACTCGCCAAAGTGGTTCGNGAACATCGACCGAATTTGTTTGCCGAGTACCTTCTCAATNTGGCAACGGCCTACAATTCGTTCTATAGAGACTGCTACATNATCGAAAATGGNNAAGTCAACCCNTTTTACTTCGCCATNTCCGAACTCGCTCGCACCACCCTCAAAGCGGGCATGGAAGGCTTGGGCATCGTACCGCTCGAATCGATGTGATCAAGCGTCCTGCCGGTACCAACCCTCCGGCAGCTCCATCGGGTTGTTTGGGCGTGCGGACTTTACTCGACGCACGATTTCCANGCGCATGGCGTCGAGGCCGATGTTTTCCGTGGCTGAAATGCACACTCGGTCCTTGCCGTCGAGCAACAGCGGCAGGGCCGGCTCACCCTCTGAGCCCTCGNCNCGCCAGGCCTGCTCGCTGGCGACCACCTCGTCCCACATGGACGGCAGCGGCACCAACAAATCGGCTTTCGAGCTCACCTCCATGAGGTCCGTGTCCGGAAGCAGGTTGCGAACCTCTGCGAGCAAATTCATCTGTTCTTCGTAGGGCGTGCCGCACGACTCGCTCTCGTCAACCAAAAACAACACGAGNGAACCGACGTTCTCGAGGGCAGCGATGGCCTGCATCTCAATGTGGTTTCGCTGTTCCATGGGCCGGTCCAACAACCCGGGCGTGTCCACCAGCTGGTACTGAAGACGACGGTGGTTGAAATGACCCACGTGAATCTGCTTGGTCGTAAACGGGTAGTGATTGACCTCCATTTTGCCCGAGCTGAGGGCCGAGATGAAGGCAGATTTACCCACGTTTGGAGCACCGCAGACGACGATGCACGGNGAGACGGGGTCAATTTTTGGGAGCCGCTTGAGCGTTTCTCTGGTCTGGCTNAGCCANTCGAGGGACGGTCCAACCTGNCGCATGATGGAGGAAATGCGGCCGTAGGCTTCCCGTCGCGCATCGTGCATCAGGTCCGTCCGACCGGTTCGTATGATTTTCTTGGCGTTTTGCGANGCGACCCGTTGAACTTGTTTCGACGCCCACTGCAGCGTGGCGAGGTTCTTGCGATAGTCGTCGCATCCCACGCACGCATCGATCATGGCAACATCGAAAAGNGGNGACTGGTCAAGGGACGGCCAGGCTGCCACAAGTTCTTGGAACTCCGTGGCGATGATGTCGGCAGCGGTCTGAACCATGCGAGTCATCTGCTTGCGAACACGAAACACACGGTCCGGGTCGTCGACCCTGTCGGCTGCCTTTTTGGCCCGNGAGAACGCCTTGTCGAGGAGTTCCTCCTCCAACAGAACCGTNCCGATGGTGCGCCAAGAGACCTTCATGCCGTTGCCTCANCCNGAGGCCGTCGTCATCCCTTGATGAAGACTCCCGTCCGGAGACGGATACGAACANCAAAGGGGAGGTTCAAGTACGCTCGCCGCTTNGTAGGTNCATGGCGAAGAAGAAAGGCGTCGACCTTCCGGACTGGGCAAAATCGATGTGGGAAGACATGGGNTCCCCCGAACTCGAAGGCTTGGACTCCGTCTTCAACGGCGACCTNCTCGAGCGACGTCAAGGTCTCAGGCGNGACGATTTNGTTGAAATTCACCTCAACGCTCAAGCGTTCAACAATCCCGAGGACACCTTCNTTCGTGGNCGACTGATCTCATCAGGNAAAACAAGTTTGGAAATCCTTACTCAGGACGGTCGNTGCGAGTTTATCTCCCGGGACGTGATCGTCAANATGACCCTGGTCGCTCACACACGACCCGCCTACATCGACGACAAGGAGCTTCTGGCGTTCGAGCGCGAGGACATGAAGCGTCGGTCCAAACTTCACGAAAAAGTGGAAAAAGAAACCAAGGGCAACGACGACTCGCACCTTTGGGGCTGAAACCATGGACGCTCCAACCGGTTGGAACGTCGTGGACGGTCGGTTGATGAGAGAGTACTCGTTCGAGAATTTTCTCCAAGCAAAGGCGTTCATCGACCGTGTGAGCGATGCTTGCGAAGACCACCAACACCACGCTGAGCTCCACTTTGGTTGGGGCTACGCCGTGGTTGAAATCTACACGCACGACACGAACAGCATCACCCAAGCCGACATCGATCTCGCCNTCGCCATCAACCGTTTCGAGGTTTGAACGTGCCTGCGGACCCCAAAGGGAGGAACGAGGCGGGTTATCTCCGTCATGCCTTCNTCTGCGCGCACGAGCGGCCGGACGGTGCCGCCCGCCCGTCGTGTGGGCCAAAAGGTTCCATGGAACTCATGAGGAAACTGAAGCAAACCGTGCGAGAAAGCGGTCGAAAGGACCTCAGGGTGCAAAAATCCGGATGTTTGGATTTTTGCGAATTCGGACCCACCTGCGTCGTGTATCCCGACGGNGCGTGGTACGCNCTCACNGACGACGCTGCTCTTGAAGCGGTGTTGAACCATCTGTTGAACGGCGAAGTCGACCCTGAGGCAACGCTGCGATTGACCTGATCACAGTTTCACGGGTCGGGTCGCACCGCAAGCCTGGCATTTGAGCAACGTCGTGCGGTCTTCCTTGACAAAATGCGTATCNGGCGCCCCNCATTGTGTACATTTGATGTAGGTGTTGACGTANTTNGCGATGGTGGTTTTGATTCGCTTGGGTGGAATTCGTCCCTTGAANCGGGCACGCGGACCGTCGCGGGAGCCNGACGTACCCAAGTCGTTGAGGATGTACTGGTAAACNTGGTTGTCGTCTCGTTCCATCATTGAGACGACTTCGTTGAAGTTGCGAAAAATGGTGTTTGAACCTTCGATCATGATTTGCGGAGCCGGCAACCGCCAGCGAGAACGGGAGGAAATTTCCTCAGGAATGTTTTCCCGTGCTCGGTCGAGGAGGCTCTCGTAGTCGAAGTCGGCCATGCCTTGTGGCCGTTGCTCCCTCCCTTCAAGACTTTCGCCCGTTGGCTGCACAACAGGAAAGCATTGATGTGCGGTCCCGGGCAGGCATCCAACGAGCACCATGGTGTTGAGCATTGANGAATTGAAGACGTTGGCTTCCAATTTGATGAAGGAAGGCTTGAACACGCAACAAATCGCAGACGAATTGTCGCTGTCGCAGGACACCATCACGTGGCTCCTCTCAGGAACGAGCGAAGGCGAACGCCCGACGGACGTTCGAATCGGTTGGCGAACCCTCGGCGTTCGCCCGCAACGCATCGCCGCTGTAGGCTCCATCATGGCGGACGTGGCCGATGAGGAACTNGGCTACGAGAACGTGGATACCGTCGTTGGCATTTCAATCAACGGCATTGCCTTCGCTTACGAGGTCTCCCGCGTTCTGGAATCGGACATGACGGTGTTCNGAACCACCGATGAGGGCGAGGGAAGCGGTGCGTTNTCAACGAAATACGGACAGGTTGCNGGCAAGCGAGTTGTCATCATCGACGACGTNTTGTCTTCGGGAAAGACGATGTCCAANACGATTCANTCCATTCGCGACGCCGGCGGNGAAGTCTCCTTGGCCATCGTCTTGGTCAACAAGACAACTCGAAACGAAATCGACGACGTCCCGCTTCGTGGGCTGGTTCGGGCCGTACCCGTNTGAGGTGGAGCACGTGCACTGGAGCGATGTGATGGCGAAGCGCCTTGCAGAGCGNGGCGACACGCACATCGTGGCGACGGGCATCACGCCAAGCGGCGAATTNCACATCGGGCATCTTCGTGAAATTTTAACGGGCGACATGATTGCCCGTGCCGCCCGTCGCGCTGGCATGAACGCNGAGCTTGTTTTCGTGGTTGACAACGCCGATCCGCTTCGCAAGGTCTACCCGTTCTTGGACGACGCCTACGAGGCCTTCATCGGCCATCAGCTCGGCTCGATTCCTGCACCCGACGCAGCCGGTAAACCCGACTGGGACCGATACAACAACGAAGGGTGGACGTACGCCGACCACTTTCTCACCCCGTTCCTCGCCGCTCTGAAGCAAATCGGCGTGACGCCCCGTCTTCTGCCCAATCTTGAGGCNTATCGGTCCGGCAAATTCAGTTCAGCNGCGCGCATCGCNTGCGATCATCCAGACGCCGTTCGGGAAATCATCGAACGGGTTTCCGGTCGAGAATTACCAGAATCCTGGTTTCCGTGGCAACCNCTCGACTCGAACGGCTCACTTGACGGCTTGACCGTCACGGGGTATGAATTTCCGCTGGTTCACTGGACGGACCAGCACGGGAAATCGGGTTCATCAAACATCGAAAAAGGAGANGGTAAGCTGCCCTGGCGATTGGACTGGCCCGCCAAATGGGGATTCAACGCCATCACGTGCGAACCCTTTGGGAAGGACCACGGCGCCGCCGGAGGCTCCTACGACACCGGAAAAGAACTCGCTGTTTTGTTCGGTCATCAACCCCCCGTCCCGCTGACCTACGAGTGGATCAGTCTTCGGGGCGAGGGGGCCATGTCCTCCTCAACGGGNAACACCGTNGGGCCGATGGAGGCGCTTCGTCTCGTACCCCCGGAAATCCTGCGCTTCTTGGTAGCGAATTCCAAGCCCAACAAGGCTATAGANTTTGACACTGGGATGGGACTGGTCAATTTAGCGGACGAATACGAACGACTCGCTGCTCGAGATTTGGACAGCGAAATGAAAGACGACACGCTGAGTCGCCGAAAACGAGTTCAACTTGAGGATGCGAGCGTTGCGTTGGATTTGTCAACCGTTGACGAGCACCAACGTCACCANTCAACCTCCGTAAGTTTTCGACACCTTGCGNTGCTCGCACAGATCAAACCTGAGGATGAGGNCGTCTGGAACAGCCTGCGTGCCTCCGGGTCGATCGGTGAACCCAATGCCCAGCTGCAAGACCGCTTGGATCGGATGCGTTCGTGGATTTCATCCCAACATTTCCCGGAAGAAATGCGCATTCACATCTGCACGGAACCCGACCTCAATGCGCTCCGCCAGCTCAGTCAAGAACAGATGGACGTCATCCCCGCCCTGCTGAACGCGTTCGAGGAGGCGGTCTGGACAACCGAGGGCTTGACCGCTGCCTTCAAAGTCGCCTGCGAACGGGCCGNAACCAGCATGCGTGAGGTCTACCGAGCCAGCTACGCGTTGTTCATGGGTGCGGATCGGGGCCCGCGACTGGCGCCAATCTTGTCAAATTGCGACCGAGAGGACGTTTTGAACTTGATTGCACAAAGCGCACCATCGTGAGAACAAACTCACGCAAAATCGAGGTCGTCCTAACTCCGCATCATCACACTCTTCAAAAAGAGCGACCGATGTTCCTCCCTCATGGGCGGTGTGTATTGTCCGACCTGCGAGGCAAGCGTGGAGGTGACCGCCAAGTTTTGCCTGTCGTGCGGCCACGACTTGGGCGCACAGGGGCCCATCACGGCCACCGGCCACGACCTGAATCAACTCAAGGACGTCATTCGCACGCGTGAAGATCTCTCCATGGCCGAAAAGTTCGACATGATCGCTCGGATTGAGGACGGTGCGGATCCCATCAAATTGGGCATCGCGGCAGCAGCTGACGACGGGCAGCACGCCCATGAAGAACCCGGTGAGGCACCGNTTGAACTCGCTCCTGCGCTCCAACAAGCGGAATGGACGAGTCCCGCAGCCGATGCAGCCGTTGCATTGGTGGCCGGTGGAAGCAAGCTTCTCGACCTGAAGAACGCTGGAGCCTTTGACAAGCTCAACGAAACGTTCAGCGAAGCGATGAACCTTGGACGNGATGCNACCATTGAGCTGATCAAAGTTTCCCANGGCATGGTTTTGCCAGCCGATGAAGCGCTGGAAGCCGTCCCCATCATGCAACCGCCCAACAAATCCTTCTGCCCCAAATGCGGGTCGGACATTCACGCCAACGCCATGCTGCAGTGGCANAAATGGAGCAGCGCGTCAACCGATTTGTTGACCGTTCAACTCGAGGCGGCCATGCGCTCATCGCTCATGCATCTGGCTGCGTCGTATCGGGACAAAATCCAGGATCTTGAAGACCAACTCTCCGACGCAAAAAAGGCNGTTGAGAAGGCCAAACAGCAAGCGGCNGCGACCCCAGCGCCCGCCGAAGAACCTGCTGCAAGCGAGGGCTCGAAGAAGAAAGCCNCCGGGAAGAAAGCCGCCGCTGCGACCTCAGCGCCGAAAAAACCCAAATCAACACCGGCCAAACCGAAGGTAGGGGGCCTCTTCGGCGCCAAGAAGCCAAAGAAAACCTACGAGGGGGAACCNGGAGGCAAAGCCGAGTGGTTCCTTGAAGAGGCTCTGGACACCGTCTACGACCCCCACGGCACGGGCAAACCGGTGAAGGCAGCAATGATCCTCGCCCGATCGTCGGAAGGGAACGTGCGCGTCCGAGANGTGATTCGANCCTACGCTGTGGAGGGCGAAGANGGTGTTTCCGAACTGGCCTGGACAAGCCCGCTGACCAAATACCTCATCGAAGCGTACGACGCCTGTTGAACACCGTCGCAATCCCTGAACCATCGCAATGCTTCTTGACCCACCACGGAGTGCCACGACCATGGACAGCGAAGCGTCGGCCATCGATGCCCTCCGCCAAGCTGCCGAGCGCACCGCCGCATCGCTCAAGGAAGGTTTCAACCAACGCCTCGACCGGCTNTACACGACGGTGTTGGCCTCCCCGGGCACCATCCTGGTGCTGTTCATCATCGTGAGTGCCGTGTTTGCCCAGCAAGGTCTGGCCTTCCAGGACCAAATCGATGACGACGTCGAAATTTTCCTGCCGGATGGGGCAGAGTCAACCGATTTACTGCTCGAGGTTCGCACGGAATGGTCGACCGATATTGCCATCATCTACATCACGACACCCAACGCAAACAACCCCAACGACACGACCAACATCACCGATGAAATCGTGCTCAATGAGATCAGTTGGCTTGAGGGTGACGACCGAAACATCGGAGGGGACTCGACCAGCCGTGGAATCGACTTTGACAAAAGCGATCGAGGCAGGAACGACGGTGTGCTCTGGGTGCTCTCGCCAGCTCAGGTCATCAAAGAGATCAANTCTGCGGACGGNCGGTTCAACAATTCCCTTTGCGTGCATGGAGTAAACAANCGCTTACCNGTTGCTTTGGACTGCGANCAACTTCCTGAGGGCGGNGAGTATGCGATACCGAGTCAGGACAGAATCGANCAAATCGTGGAGGGNGCACCGGACCTGTTCGCCAACCTCAGCAGGGACACCAACGACATGGACCCAACCGTGGACAGCGACAAGGACGGAAACTTCACCAACGACATGGACGGCGACGGGATTTGGGACACAACGGCCATCGTTGTGGGTATGCATCACGACCCTTCCGTCACGGGCGATTGGGAGGATTTTTCAGCGCTCCTGAACCATTTCCAAGACGTCATCGACAATCGACCCACTGAATACAGAAACACCGAATCCATCACCGTCACGGGTCTAACAAAGGTCCTCGAGGACATCTCGGACGCCATCTACGAAGATCTGCTCATGATCTTGCCGTGGTCGGTGCTGTTCACGGTGCTGGTTATNACGGCTCTGCACAGGTCCGCAAAGGTCGTNCTCATCACGGGCACACCGATCATGATGGCGCTNGCCATCACCTTTGGGTCGTCCGTGATCATGGACATTACGCTGACCCCAATGATCGTGGCAACCTTCCCGATTTTAATCGGCTTGGGGGTTGACTACGCCCTTCACATGGTGAACCGAATCGAGGAAGTCAGACGCAAGGAACTCGACAAGGCGCACGATGAAAACGAACGGCGACGCAAGCGNGGAGAGCCCGATGAACCCGTTCCCGACNTCTGGGANCTTGAATTCTACAAAAGCTGCGTGATGGAGATGACTCGTTCCACCGGTGTAGCGGTGTTTCTGTCCGCCATGACCACCATCGTCGGGTTTTCAGTGCTCATCGCTCCACTCATCGTACCGATTGCCCCCATTCGGTCGGTGGGCATAACCCTCGTCATCGGCATCTCCTCAACGCTGATTCTCAGCATNGTCCTGGTGCCNACCCTCGCCTGGCTCCTCAAGTTCAACAAACGCAGCAACCCCAGCGTTTGGAAGAACATCGGTCAGGCGCCCATCAAAGCNTTCCTGGTCATCATCTTGATCGCAGGCTCCATCACAGCGTACGGTGTTGCGAACATGGACGAGCTGAACAAACCCATCACCGGTTCATCCGAGGCACCCGACGGTATTGAATCGCTCAATTCGCTGGCCAAGTACTCCCAACAATTCGACAGCGGACANACGTCGCTGTTCATCTACGATGCCTCGATGCGGCCCAACACAAACGACACGCTCAACATACGCGATCTGCCCGTGCTCGATTCCCTNGACGCCATCGAGCAGGCCGTCAANGCNACGGACGAGACCAACACCACGAGCGTCATCACCTTCCTCAAAGCCATCCCCGCCACGATCACACTGACGGAAGGNGTCACCGTTGGCGACGGCTCACTCTGGGACCTGCTCCACGACCCGTGTTGGGAAAGTGAAGACGTGTTCGANACCGANTGTGCGGGATGGACGTTGATCCCTGTTGCNGAACGCGAGGCGCTNCGAAAGGACATGGTGAACGTGGCGTTCGACACCCTCTCCGAGGAGGTGCGGTCGACGCTGATGAACGAGGACGGGACGAAAGCGATCGTTTACGTGAACCAGCGCTACATGAACCTCAACATCGCAGGGGGTCTACGCGACCAAATCGACGAAATCCTCGACGAAGGTCCCACCTTGCTCAACACACGGACATCGCTCCTCACGGGCGGTCTGCCCGTTTCGCTNGACATCAACAAAGGCATNCANGAAACACAGACCACGACGACGNTGCTCACGCTCTTGGTTCTGACGTTGCTCCTCATGGTGGTGTTCCGCTCACCGCGGCTCGGCGTCTACACCATGATACCCGTCGCAGTCGTCATTTTATGGCAACCGTTGTTGATGCAAAGCGGAGACGTGAACGTCAACATCTTNACGGCCATGATCGGCACCATCGTTTTCGGCATCGGCGTGGACGATTCCATCCACGTTATGCATCGAATACGAGAGGAGGGAGAGTCCCCGCACGGGATGGCCTCCGCCATTGAAGAGACCGGTCAAACCATCTTTGAGACCACGGTCACCACCGTTTCAGGCATCGCTGCTGGCTTCCTCGCTGCCTTCCCGGGGCTGGAAAATTTCTTCATGCTCATGTGCCTGTTGATCATCTTCGCTTTCATCACCAGCACCTTCCTGCTGCCTGCCATCATCACGGCCGAACACGTCGCACGAGCCAAGGTCAACGGCCATCCTTCTTGGATTGACTTTGGAGAGGGCGTTTCCATCGGTGATTCNNCGGTCATGAAACCGATGGACGCCGTGATTCCAGGAACGTTTGTCACCCTTGAGGACGGTGGAGGGAGTAGGGAGTAAGCCCCTTTCTGTTCCCTTTCGGTGACCGCATTCAACTGTGCATCCTACCTGTCCCTCGTCGTGCCGAGTCAACGGGACGGTTTGGACTTGCTCCGGCGGGGTGGCTCGTCTCATCGACCACAAGGCAACCTCGGTCTTTCAACGTCATTGTACACACCTTGCATCGTTCGTTTCTGCAGCCTTGAACCCAACCATTTCTGTTTGCTTCCTTCTGGTAGCCGCCTGCACTGTGGAGAGGGGACTTTCCTCAGAGTCGAACTCTGTCAGCGGTCCTCCTACTCCCTCCGACCTGCCGGTGTTCGTATGGCATTTCAATGCCACCCATGTCGACGCCGGCTCACTGATAGGGGTTTTCACCGGGCGAGCGGGGTTGGTCCTGCCCTCCGTAAGGGCCGCTCGTGGGTGGTGCGGGGCGAGGTTGTGAGGGCCGCTGGTGGACACCGCCAGCCGATGGAGGGACTGGAACCTCTTCTCGGCGGAGGCCGAACAACAAGAGGGCCACCAAGCCCACGGTCAGCAAGAACACGACGGTCAGGAGAACCGGGTTCACCGAGGAGATCGTGCCAAAGACGCCGTCTGAGCGAGGTTCATCCACCAGCACGGTGGCGGATTGGGCGTTCGGACCGTTGACGATGCTGAGTTCCAACCACTGCGAACCGTCCCGTCCTGGTTTCCAAAGGAACTGATAGATGAATTGTTCACCGGCTTGAACGTCAATCACCCTTGCGTCAAGTCGGGTTCGGGCACCGGTGGATTCCACTTGCTCCAGGACCACGTTGGCCTCACCGTCGGCCAGACCGCTGTTGGTGATCAACGCTGAAACCTCGATCAGATCGCCCTGATGAATGTCGCTGTTGGGTTTGATTTCGATGTCTGAAACGCTGTACACAGGCACGCGCTGCTCGAGATTCCAGACACGTAGCGGCGCATTGATGTCGTTGTACACCGAATCAATGGACAAACCCGCTTCGTCATCGCCCGTGACCCACACACGCAGTTCAACGGCCTTCGTTCGGAAGGCGGGGATCATGAGCGCGTCCACATCAAGGGTGCAGCGAACGGGAATTGAATCGCCGTTTTTGCGTTCGCCGAGAATTTCAAGCGGTACGCTGCCGTTGTCAAACACATAGGAATTGAGGCCAAGACCGGCTTCGTTGAGGGACCAGTGAAGACGAAGGCTGGACTCGTCCAGTCGAGCGTTTTCGTCCAGACGCAACTCGAACTGGAGGTCCTTCCACACCTCTTCATCGAGCATGGTGTTGAAGCCCGGTCGGTCAACGGCGGCCACACGAGGGGCTTGGTTGTCGACGATGAACCAGACGAAGGCCGATCCTTCTCCTCTATAGATGGCGCCATTGGGAGCATTTTG